>NZ_AUAF01000265.1 GCF_000428585.1 Zooshikella ganghwensis DSM 15267
CTTCCACTGATAAGCTTTTTGATAGTTCTTAGCGGTGTAGATGCCGTATAAGTAGACGTTGCTTAGTGTTTGATAAAGACTAATTTCATCAGCAGGATTATCTATTTTTTTTAAAACTTTTAGTGTTTGTTTAATGTTTTCTGCTCGTAGGGTTTTACTAAGCTCTTGGCGTTTATCGCTACTTGCACGTTGTAATACTAGGTTAACGTAGGTTGTATCTTTGTAGTGATAACGGATTATTTCAGCATTACACGACGAGCTAATTAGCAGGGCAGTGAGGAGTATTTTTTTCATGACTTCAAGTGACTTCTGAGGGTGCCGGTTTTTCCCAAAAGTCCTGTATAGGTAATACTGGACTTTCCGCTCATTGGTGAGCACTTAATGCTGAGCTGACTTAGCCTAGCTCACTGCTCATCAGAGATTCAGTAATTTTAGGGGTAGTGGACTTTCCGCTCACTTTTAATTGGTGAGGCCCTTATACGTTACCTTTTTCTTTCGCTAGCTTAAGCCAAATCGATTTGAGTTCCTTTTGCTTAGCCTTTGCAGCTTCTGCCGTTGCGATGATTTGCATCGGATCGATTTGTAATGCTTGAGCCATGCGTAAACATTTCTCTTTGCCTAAAGCCCCTCCGTAATAACGCAAGTTAGAGATTTGCTGCCGGCTAACATCAAGTTCTTTTGCCAGCGCATAGTCACTTTCGATCTTTAGTTTTTCTTTGAATGCGTCGAGATAGTCTTCAAACCGTTTCATACCGCTATATTGCGCCGTTTCAGCCCTGAACAATTTGTGAATTTTTTCATCTTACCGACCCGTCATAAAACCAGTTAACGTAAATTTTTAAATGTACCGTATACCTGTTTGTTGACGTATTTCACATTTTATACATAAAATGTCGTCAATTTTTAGGGAGACGTAGTTACAAACTGTCGTGTAATTAGGAACGGACAATGATTGACTGGATTACGGCAGAAGTACCTTGCTTGCATACTCCGTTACCTTCTGATGTGTTAATTAAAGCGAATGCTTCAGGGGAGATTGATTGGCAAACCCGTTGCCATATCAGTATTCGGGGATCATATGAGAGCCAGATTTTAGTTAAATCCGTCGGTGGTGATGGCTCAGGCCAAGCAACCCATTTATTAATTGACGGCAATCCAAGTAAATTTCTGCAAGGCCACAATGCCTTTGGCTCTAACGATGTATTAGGGCTGGTTTGGGAAACAATAAAAATTATTAAGGAGCACTTCAATGAACATCATCTACAGTTCGACGAATTAGCTATTCGCTCAGGTCGTTACGAGATTCGTCGTATCGATATCACCGAGTCTTTCTCATTAGGTTCACTTGCTAATGTTCGCGCGTGGTTGCGGGCGGCTGAGTTTCAGTCGAAGACGCGTCACGGCCGACCAAGTGGCAAGGGCAACACCTTATATTGGGGTAAAAGTTCGAGGCGCTGGGCATTAAAAGCCTATGCCAAGTTTGATGAGTTAACCGCTAACCGTAAGCATCATTTGCCGGAAGAAGAGCGTTTTAATCGAGTAAAAAAATGGGCCGAAGATAAATTGCGCGTTGAATTAGTCATGCGCGGTAAAGAGTTGACGAGTAGAGAGATTAAGCAAGCGGCCAGCTTAACTGCAGAGTGTATTGAGAATTTATATACAGATTACTTAGGGCGGTTAGAGATGCGTAATAACGTCACCTTAACAAGTGAAGAGATTATGAAGCTACCGCGTGCCGTTCAGAGCAGCTACATGTTATGGCAGCAGGGCGCGCACTTAAGAGAGATTCTACCAGCCTCAACGTTTCGCAGGCATAACAAGCTACTTAAAGCGTTCGGGATTGATCTGGATTTACCGGTTAAGAAGCCAGATACCAGTAACGTCGTGCCTTTAATCCGCGTGTTAGAGGCTAAGCCCGCAGGTGTACCAGACTGGGCTTATAAAGAGAAATTGGTTTTTCAAGGTTAAGGAGACGTCACATGTTGTATTTAAAGGGAAAAATCCGCGGTATTACTGAACAGCAAAAATCCGGTAATAGCGGGCCTTATATGCAATACACGTTACATGTTGAAGGTTCTGAATTCGACATGTTCAGGATTAATTTTGCCAAAGCGCAAAACGATTTAGGTATTCCAATGAAGGTGCAGCAGCTCATCGATAAGGTGTGCTTAATCCCCGTCTGGGTTAAAGCCTTCAACAACAATACCTACTACCACTACAGCGGAACTGATTTACCGACTGAAGTGGATGCGAAGCAAAAAGCCGCGTAGCTGTGACCGTTTCACACGTCGCGGTTTGTACCTCGTTTCGCGAATCACCTGACGGTCAGGTGTGTGAGCAAGTGTCGTATGTTCAAGCGAATTTATTGGCACCTGGACACGTGCCGAGCCTATTGGGTGAGTTTTCTCAAGAGGCATTCAACATAGGATTTTTAGGGACTTTGATGATGTTTGCGGTCGGTTTGACCATTGGCATTGTCTTAGCGCAAATCCGTCGAATGCGATCACGTTAATAAGGGATAAAAAATGAAGTTTATACGTAACGCATTGACTGCAATGACAGGGGCTTTTGTATCGTTTTCTGTGTGGGCTGATGGTGCAGCAACCAGCACAGGTATTGATACATCGGGCGTAGTGTCGGCGATTGATGGGGCTAAAACATCAGGTTTAACCGTAGGTCAGGCGGTGATTATTGCAGCGGCGGCGTTCGTCGTTATCAATATCGTTTTGAGCCTGATTAAAAAGCTTTAATCGATGGTTTGGTCTTTGTTTTTAGGAGTAGCAGCCGCTTATGCGTTTATTCTGGCAATTAGGATTGGTCAAACGTTATAGCCGTTGGTTACTGCTGATGGGCTGCTTTTTAGCAGCCTTTTCTGTTTCTGCATTGGAATGTCCAGCAGGAACTCAGTTCATGTATACAAGTAATATTGGTAGAGATGTTGATCATCGTTTTTTTTCTATTTCGCCAGAAGTTACGGCTAAGGCGGTACTAACTGAGTATTATTATCCGCCAGGCAATCAGTCAGTGAGAAATATTAAGCTGTTATATTTGTCGGGACGTGATTACTTTTATAGTGCAGATTTTTGTCGAGGACAGGACCATTCAGGGATTTGTGTTGCTGGCTGGAAGCGTGATCAATCATCTATCAATTTGAGTGAGCATTGCGTTTCATGCGCCTCGGATTCTGTCTCGTTTGATCAGCGTTGCTATTTTCGTTGTGACGACGGGTATTTTGCTTCTACTACAACAGAGTGTGATAGAACTTTACCTAAGTGCCCTGTGTCAGGCATTGACCGGATGTCTTACCCTCCACGTTGCAACCCTGTCCAAACGGTTGATCCTGAAAAAGGTAAAGCCTGTTTTTCTTCTGATGACGCCTGTATTTCACAAGACACTTGTGGCGCATGTAAAGGCATGGAAGACGGCGACGCTAAAAACCAGTGTTACATTCAAAACTGTGGCTCTAAGTGTTCGAAGTTAGAAGGTGATTTGCGTGAGTCATGCATTTTACAAACGAAGAACGAGAGCTGTGCTAACAGTGGCTTGGTGCTTAA
>NZ_AUAF01000266.1 GCF_000428585.1 Zooshikella ganghwensis DSM 15267
TCTACGTGAGCATAGTGGCGGTTTGGAGAATCATACTCAACGTGTGCTGTTGAGATAGTGATACCACGCTCACGCTCTTCAGGCGCATTATCGATCTGATCAAACGCTTTAACTTCACCACCCCACGTTTCCGCACATACGCGAGTCAGGGCTGCTGTCAATGTAGTTTTACCGTGGTCAACGTGGCCAATAGTACCCACGTTAACGTGCGGCTTATTACGCTCAAACTTAGCTTTAGCCATCGAGACCATCTCCTACCAGACGAAGATCTTCAACACAAATAAGGGTAGAACCATGTTCCACCCTCTTCATTCAAAACTGGAGCTCATAACCGGATTTGAACCGGTGACCTCTTCCTTACCAAGGAAGTGCTCTACCGACTGAGCTATATGAGCAACCTGAAAAATATGGAGCGGGCGGCGGGAATCGAACCCGCATCATCAGCTTGGAAGGCTGAGGTAATAGCCATTATACGACGCCCGCACATTACCACTTAAACAATCATAGTGAAAAATTTGGTGGTGGGGGAAGGATTTGAACCTTCGAAGCTCGCGCGTCAGATTTACAGTCTGATCCCTTTGACCACTCGGGAACCCCACCAAAAGAGGAGCGATTAAATTAAGGCTTGGTGCCGGCACTAGGAGTCGAACCCAGGACCTACTGATTACAAGTCAGTTGCTCTACCAACTGAGCTATACCGGCTCTCCCTCAATCGCGGGCGCAATTCTAAGGGATATTTATATAAGATGCAATGGGTTTACAACGATTTCTTCTTTTTTCTATGTAATGATATTTTTTTGCGATCTCAACCCAGATTTGATCACCCACTAAATCAGCTTGGTCAGGCGCAAAAATCAGCCAAATTTCATCTTTAAAGCGCTCTACTCGCTTAACTTTTACGTTATAGCCTGCTTGAGCAATTGTCTTTTGTAACTTATCAGCTGAGGTTTTTTTGGTGAATAAGCCCAGTGAGACGCCATTTTTCAATTCACCATCATTAATAATGTAACTATCAATATTTTGTTTTTGTAATTCTTTCAATTTTCGTAGCGCGTATTTTCTTGAGGGTTGTGGAGGAATATAAACCCAATAATCAGGCTCAGTCTCAATGTGCTGTTTTTCAACATCAGGCTGCACACCAAGCGCAAAAAAACGCTGCTGAACTTCTTTAAAGGGAGCAATTTCTGTAAAAGGACCTAGTCCTATGCAAAACCGCTCTGGTTCATGAGGTGTTTTTTGAGGAACCGCAACCGCTTTACTATTCTGCTCTAACTTTTCAAGCCCTGCTGGATTCACTTCAGTTAATAACTGAATTCCTTCACCTTCAGAAATACTTTCAGTTACCTCAGGTTCAGTTTGAACAGGACTGCTATGATTTCCTTGATACCAAAAATACCCATACAAAAAACCATTTGCTAATAATAGGGTTAAAAAAATCCAGCGCATTCTTAGTCCTGTTTACTAAAAGCCAGTGTAAGACCCTCAAATATTAAATCTTGCTTAATTTCCGCATCAATAAGTGATAATGCTTTAACATATTCAGCATCTCCTCCTGCAAAAATGACTCTATCAATTTGCAAGCTTTGATCCGCAATTAAGGATTTCAACATACTCACGACAAGCCTTCGAATACCATTATTGACAGCCTGAGTTGTTGACTGTCCTAATGTCATATCATTCAACCCATTACTGGTAAACCTCACTTGTCCAGTATTTTCAGTTAATGACTCATGCAATAATCGGAAGCCGGGAATAATATACCCTCCCAAGTGCTCACCCTTTTTATCCACAACATCCACTGTAATTGCCGTACCAAGGCTAACCAATAGTCTAACCTCACCAGGATACCAGGCATGGCTAGCGAGCATAGCTAACCAGCGATCAACGCCTAGCTTAGTTTCATCTCTATATGCGACTTTGAGTCCAGCAAATTCTTTTTTTACTTTTGCAACTCTCACCTTGCAGCAACATTCTTTATTAATTATCTCAATAAATTTCTTCTTACGCTCTTCACTCCAAACACACGCTAGTTGTATTTCATCAATATTTTCTGCTTTCTCTAACAGATAGCTAATAAATGCATCTTCAGAGTTAAAAGTATCTAGGCAAGTAACCTGCCCAGTTTCTAAGACCCTCAATTTTATGCGTGAGTTGCCCGCATCAAGCTGCCATATATTAGCCATAGGAATCTGTTCTTCTGCGCAAAGAAACTTCACCACCTTTATATACCACTATACCTTCCGCAGTAAGCACCTTTATCCCTCCAGACACATCAACTCCTTTTGCAATTCCAGGAACATATTGATGCCCATGAATAATGTTTACCGGCTCATCAAAAAATGCATCATAACTTTGCCAGTCACTCTGAAAATAAGTAAAGCCTTCCCGTTGAAATGTAGAGAGGACTTTACTTAGCTCTCTTATTAAAACAGCAGCAAGTTTATTTCGGCTGATTTTACTAGAGGTATATTGACTAACCGCAGCAACAGACTGGTTAATTTTTTTTTCTACTTCAGTATTAGTTGGCAAATCTATATTTATACCGACCCCAATAATAACCTGACACTCTCCAGCAGGATCACCCATCACTTCGAGCAAAATGCCTGCAGCTTTTTTTCCTCCTAAGAGCACATCATTTGGCCACTTGAGAGTTAGCTGCTGAACACCTAGTTGTTCAAGCCCTTTTACAACAGCCAACCCCACCGCCAGACTTAACCCCTCCAGCCCAGCAATACCATTGTAAAATGTCCATAGTGTCGAAAAGTACAAGTTATTTCCTAGGGGGCTTATCCACGTTCTTCCTTGCCTGCCTCGCCCCACACTTTGGTGCTCAGTAAAGCAAAAATAGTTCTTTTTAATCCCTGAGCGCGCTTTACTCATAGCCACATCATTTGATGAAGGAATCGTGACAAAAAAATCCATCTCTAAAGTCTCAGCAAAATCTGAGCTTAACTCTTCAGTAATTTTTTGCTTCTCAAGTAGTTCAACCCCTTTTTGTACTCTATACCCTTTACCAGGAATAGAGTCTAAACGTAGCCCCAAAGACTGCAGGCTTTTCAGCTTCTTCCATACAGCAGCGCGGGTCACCCCTAAGCTTTTTCCTAAAGCCTCACCAGAGTGAAATTTGCCATCACTTAATATTTCTAAAAGAGCCTTCATGTCACAAGTCTAAATAGAGAGGGAATATATAAAGGAAAGTGTACAAGAATAAGTGAGGAAAGAGTTATAAGGCAACAAAAGACAAATAAAGATGAGAAGAGTAAAGATAAAATCCAAGGTAAGGAGAGCACTAGCAAAAATTTATCTTTATAAGGCAGCGAGAGTTCAAAAAATCAAGCCTCAAGTCAGAAAGCAAAAAGCCCTGGCACGATGTACCAGGGCTTCCAATATGCGCTTGACGATGTCCTACTCTCACATGGCGAAACACCACACTACCATCGGCGCTGAGCAGTTTCACTTCTGAGTTCGGGATGGAATCAGGTGGTGCCCACTCGCTATCGTCGTCAAGCATAAACCTTTAG
>NZ_AUAF01000267.1 GCF_000428585.1 Zooshikella ganghwensis DSM 15267
TTAGCGACTCGCTTTTGTTGACTGAATGACTCGTAATTGCGACTTGACGACTCGCTTTTGTTGACTCTAAAATGAAGTGACTCGCTTTTGTTGACTGTACCTATGCTTTTAGTGGCTAATACCTCGTTTTTGTTGACTGTAAGATAGGCTGAGTGCCCGTTGCTAGTCATTTCCTTTAATGACTCGCTTTTGTTGACTGAAAGTCTTTTGATATTATTCAATTCATTGAATTTAAAGAAAAATATGGCTAATACACTAGTTGTTAAGCGTAATGAAATCATTGAAGGTAAATACTCATTATCAGCAGCGGCCCAAAAGGTTGCTGCTGCGATCATTGCACAAGTTAATCCTGAAGCTGAGGAACTGCCTAAAATAGTCTTCACAGCCAAAGAGGCTATGGAGTTGCTAGGCATGAGTAAACAGTATTTCTATAGGGAAATGGATAAAATTACTGATGAATTAGGGCAGATACTTATTAGGCATAAAAAACTAGATACAAACGAACTCACCAAATCAAACTTCTTTTTACGAAGCCGGCTTGAGGGTGATAAATCTGTAACTTTTGAATTTCATCCTGATATTGAGCCTTATATACGTGACTTTAGAAAAAACTTTACTCAGTATCAGCTTGCACAAATCAAGAATCTCACTTCTAGGTATTCTATAAGATTGTATGAAATATTGAGGCGATATCATCCAATTCGATGCGAGAGAGTGACTTCTTATTATGAGCTTTCCATTAAAGAACTACGTGAAACACTTGGTATTGCACCGAACAAGCATACTAGGACAAATAATTTAAGGCAGCATGTACTAAATAAGGCTCAAAAAGAAATTGCTGAAAAAACAGACTTAAAATTTACTTTTGATTTACTCAGAAACGGGCGAAAAATAGATAGAATAAAATTTAACATCAGTCACAATGCTCATTTTGAACAGGTGGAAAATGAACACGTTTTGGAGCCAGAAATTTTGCCTGATGGATACGACGAAGCTGTAGCAGCTATGCTTGCAAGTGCGGTTCCTGAACTACCAAAAGACATTGTAAACCTTTTAGCATCACGTCTTGATGCTGTTGCTGCTAGCCAAGCTTTCTTAAGTTACACCAAAGCCAAACAAGTCGGAAAAGTTAAAGATCCCGCCGCTTACTTTTTGGGCATCCTTAAGCATCAGGAGCAGCAAGCGAAAAACAGTCACAATCCTGATATGGATGACATGAGCTGGGTTGAAAGAGGCTTTAATGGACTTTAAAGTAATACAAATGTAATACAAGTAAATAGGTTATGTATTACATTTGTATATCGGGCACTAAGATTTATGTATATCAAATGTATTACATTATGTGTTGTGCATTATTGATTCTAGTAGTTTCTTCTTATTAATTTTATCTCGCATACCAATTAAACCACGAATTACTTTTGCCTCAGTAATATTCTTCTTTGTCATACTTTGTATTTCTTCAGTCAACTCTTGAAGCCCTGAGATATCATCAGTTGTTAGCCTAAATGGCTTTGGGCTTAAGCCTGTTGTTACATTACGGTTTGTTTTAACCGTAGTTAGCTTTTCTTTTTTCTGAAGTAGCTCTTCAGGTTCTTCTTTTTTGCTAAAACGATTATTAAGGTTGGTAGTGCCAGTTAACTTGCTCATTTCGGGCCTAATATGTATTACATTTGTATATCAAATTCGTTCAAGGATTTCTTTTGCTAGTGTCTTGTAATCACGGTTTGCAAGAGCACTTTTTGAATAATACTTCAAGGGTTGAGCTGTAACGCTTGCTTGACCAATTGCTTCACTTCGCCTTATTTTCGACTTTAATACTTTTCCATTAATCACTTGCAGCTGTTCTGAAAGGAAGTCATTCATTAATTTGTTTTGACTTGCATACTCATTCCTAAAAACAGCAAAGTTTACATCATTTGTTTCTTTGACCTCTTCAATTGCGTCAAGTAGGTCGCTTAATCCATCAAGTGCAAATCTGCCACCATCAATCGGCATTAGGAACAAATCAGCAATAAGCATTGCATTTGTAACACTGAGCGAAAGTGACGGAGGACAGTCTAAAAGAACAATATCGTAGTCCCCTTCTATCTTCTTTAAGTGTCGCTGTAGAATTCGCTCTCTATGAACTCTTGTTAAGCACTGTTCTATTTGCCGGCTAAGTGTTATGTGAGAAGGGATATAATAAAGGTTGTCAATGAAGTTACCATCAGACCTAGCTTGATGTATTGCATCTTCAATTTTTACTTTGTGATTCGAAAATAGATCTGCAACAGTTAAGCTGAACTTGCTCTCACCTCCACTAAGTACCTTAGTTAAGTTTGCTTGGTGATCGAGATCGATAGCTAGTACTTTTTTGCCTAGCTTAGCCAGCTCTGCACCAATATTTATGCAAGTGGTGGTTTTTCCAACCCCACCTTTCTGATTTGTAACCGCAATTTTTTTCGCCATCCCCCTACCCTTTGTATTACATAAGTATTACAAATAACTTAGCTGACATTTGTAAATGAACTACAATTGTATTACAAATATACACCCTATCTATTGCTTTGTCAGTACCTGAAAGTCTATACAGCCATTCTTAGCATAGCACATTTTATGTATTACCAGTGTAATACATAAAACTAATCAAGTAACTATCAGAATGTATTACAAATGTAATTCATAAAAAGTTTAGTCATATACTTGACCTGTATTACTAATGTAATACATTATTGTCGACTAAAGTGCCACCACAATGAAGAGTTGATAGTTATGCTTGACATAAATCGACACCCCAAGACCTTGCTACAACTGATACCCAGCTACACGGGTGCCACTCTGAGTGTCACTTTATCAGTGGCACTATCTGTATTGCTCTTTGCATCAATCTCAGAAAATTACTACTACAGTCTTATGTTCGCTGGGCTTGCGATTGCATTCGAGTTAGCAAAATTTGTTGCGCTACCTGAGATTGCACGACGCAAACAGCGCAAAGACTGGGCGGGTGTCATGGGTGCCACCCTTCTTTTTGTCACGCTAGCTGCTGCAAGCATCCTTGGCTCGATTGGTGGGTTGCAGAGTGACACCCAGCGAATTCAGGCCAGCATTACCAAAGCAGAACAGCAGCGAGCAGCTCTGATTGAAGAACGTCAGTTGCTACTTGCTGAAGTGGCAGAGAATCAGAAAGCTATAGATAAGTACATCGCACTTAACAGAATTAAGAACTTTGCGCAGCCGCTGCAGCAACGCAATGAGGCACTGAGGGTGAAAGCGGCAACGATACAAGACAAAATCAGTACGCTAGGTGTTGCACAAGAAACACCCATGACTGCGCTATTGGGTGCCGTTGCAACGGCTTTAGGTAAGGATAAAGATGTTGTACAGGTTTACGTTTTTATCTTGTTAGCTGTACTGCTCGACTTGGTTGCTAGCTTTTTCATTTGCTTATTGCGTGAAGAAAACGACTTCCGTCGAGACTATCAAAGCAAACTAAAAGTTAAGGAGGGTGGCACTAATGATCATGA
>NZ_AUAF01000268.1 GCF_000428585.1 Zooshikella ganghwensis DSM 15267
CCTAGGCCCTGAACTAAATCATTGCCTTCGGTACCACCCAGTTTGTCGGCATTAGCTGTGCCTTCCACTACGGCATCATAATCCCCTTCAACATCACCCGCTTTAGCGCGGCGGTTGATTTCGGCGGTGGTGATGTAGTTGCCGCCATCAGGCTGGACGTAGTCAATGGCATAGTCTTCACCCAGGAAGTGCTTCACCACCCGTACCGCGGGTTCCGTCGCATCCTTCACAAAGATCAGCAGGTCGTCACCGTCTTGCTTGAAGGTGAGGTCGTCTTTCTGGACACCGTCTTTGAAGAACAGTCCATCAAAGCCACCGCCTTGGTTATCAATGACGTCATAGCCACCACCGTAGATATATTTGTCACTGCCTTTACCACCGGCCAGTTGGTCGTTACCGGCACCACCACCTAACTGGTCATCACCGTCGCCACCTTGTAAGGTGTCATCACCTTCACCGGCTTCCATAAAGTCGTTACCGGCACCACCCTCCAGGGTGTCATTACCCGAGCCACCAAACAGGCTGTCATCACCGGCTTCACCTTTCAGGCTATCGTCACCTTCGTTACCCGATAGTGAGTCATCACCGATACCGCCAAACAGTTGGTCATTGCCCTGTTTACCCCAGAGGTTATCGTTGCCTTCGCCTCCATAGAGCTGGTCGTTGCCTGCTTCGCCATCCAGGTAGTCATCACCACCTTCACCATAGGCAATATCATCGCCCTCACGGGTAAAGACTTTGTCATTACCGTCACCGGCTTTGAAGGTTTCACTGTAACCACGGTAGCCAATGAATTTGTCATCCGCGGCAGAGCCTTCCCAGGTAATCTGCGACTCGATGTCTGTGGTGTTTAACTCAGTGCCATCAGCAAAGCGGAAGGTTTCGACTTTAAAGTAGTCATGTTTTGCATTCTTAAAAGACACAAACCAGTTTTGGATGGTCACTTGATCCTGACCATTCCGGTGACGGGCTTGTAGGTCATCATTTACTCGGAAGAACTGGAGATCATCAGCACTGATCCCTTCACCAAACAGCAGAACATCCTGTGAGGGCTGATGGTTAGTAAAGGCTTCATCACGACGGGTTTCTACGATCAGGTCATGACCATCCCCCAGGTTAAACTGGTAGGTCTCATCCCCATAAGAACCATAAAGGGTGTCATTGCCTTTGCCGCCCGCTAAGGTATTGCTAGAGCGATCCCAGACACTGTTGGCAGCAATCAGCTCATCATCACCATCACCACCCAACAGGGTATCCTGGCCTTCGCCCCCTAACAGGCGGTCGTTACCGGCATCGCCGTACAATTGATCATTGCCCAAGCCACCATACAGGGTGTCCTGACCCGCACCACCATGCAGTTGGTCATCACCGGACTGGCCATACAGCTGGTCATCCCCTTGATCACCGTACAATTGGTCATTACCCTGTTCACCATAGAGTAAATCCTGTCCCTGGCCACCATGCACTTGATCATCACCCGCACCGGCAAACACCTGATCATCACCGTCACCAGCGTGGATAATGTCATCATCAACATGACCCATAATGATGTCATCGGTAGCGGTACCCACCAATGCCTGTTGCTTGATAGTGGCAATATCCAGCGTTTGATCTTTAAGCACAATGCTTTCAATCGCGGTGTGAGGGGTTGCGGTTGATCGACTAGAAAATTGATCGTTTATGCGGATAGTCTGTCCTGTGGCTTTATGGGTAATCAGCAGATCACCGTCTCGGTCGTGACTGATCGAGTCTTCTGCAAGGGATAAGACCCCTGAGGTTTCGCCTTCGACGGGGTTATAGCGATACTGATCCCCAGTACGACGAATCAACAGGTCGTCCAGACGGATGTTTTCCAGGTGCAGGCTGTCATTGCCCTGGGTATCGCGGATCACATCATGACCATCACCGGCTTGATAGCGGTACTGATCATCACCCTCGCCCCCCTCTAGCTGGTCATCCCCTCCCTCACCACGTAGATCATCCTGGCCTTGTCCACCGTATAAGGTGTCATTGCCAAGCCCCCCTTCAAGCTGATCATCGCCGTCTTCACCGCGGAGCTGATCATCACCTTTATGGGCTTGCAGCAGGTCATTGCCAGTGCCCCCATATAACTGATCATCACCATCACCACCCCGTAAGGTGTCATTGCCCGCCTGACCATAGAGCGTGTCGTTACCGGCCGCACCTCGGACAAAGTCATCACCACCTTCGGCGTAGACGGTATCATCGCCACGCAGGGTATTGATTTCATTGGCCTGATGGTTGCCATACA
Source organism: Zooshikella ganghwensis DSM 15267 (assembly GCF_000428585.1). Lineage (GTDB taxonomy): Bacteria > Pseudomonadota > Gammaproteobacteria > Pseudomonadales > Zooshikellaceae > Zooshikella > Zooshikella ganghwensis. Next base: position 2,273 of record NZ_AUAF01000268.1, read on the forward strand.
GGGTGTCTTTACCCTCCGTCGCGGTGATGGCACGTTGATCAATGTCTTCTGCCTTGAGGGTCTGTACGGTGCCATCACTGTGCTGCAAGCGCAGACCAAAACGTGCAGTGAGGGTTTGACGATCAAAGACATTTTCCAAGCGAATGCGATCACCGTCATTGCCTTTAAAGGTCACATCCAACGCCAGGTCATGACGACGGAAGATGACGTCTTCTAACTTCAGGTTATACACCACAATAGTGGTCTGGCCTTGCTGATCCGTGATCACGTCTTGGCCATCGCCTTTGGCAAAGTGATACCAGTCATCGCCTTCACCACCGGCCAGTTGGTCGTTACCCCGTCCACCCGTTAGCTGATCATCACCCTCATCACCGCGCAAGGTATCATCACCGGCATCGCCTTTGAGCTGGTCATTACCAATACCGCCGATTAGTGTGTCCTGACCTTCGCCACCAGCAAGTTGGTCGTGACCATACGAGCCTTCCAGTCGGTCGTTACCCGCGCCACCGAACAGCTGATCATTACCACTGTCACCATAAAGGTGGTCATTACCCTCATCGCCATGCAGGGTGTCATCGTCTTTACCACCACGCAGGGTATCGTTACCTTGACCACCGTGGAGTGTATCGTTGCCATCATCACCAAACAGCCGGTCATCGCCCTCGCCACCAGACAGTTGATCATTACCGCCTAGGCCTTTTAAGGTGTCATTACCGGCCTGGCCGGCAAATACGTCATCACTGCCATAGCCTTCGATATAGTCATCACCGCTTGAGGCTTGTAAGACCTGCTGTTTAATCGCCTCAACATTCCACACGGTACCATCCGCAAACTGGATTTCTGCTACCGCGGCACTGGTGCTGGCATCCTGGCTGAAATAGCCTTTTACAGTAATAATGTCTTGCGCGCTGGCGATCAGCTGCAAATCATCATCGTCTCGCTTCACGGTAATGTCATCGGGACTCAGCGTTTCGTCAAAGACAATCTGACCATTAGGCGCTTGATCCTTACTGAGGTTTTGAATGCTGTCCTGACCAAAGCCCTGGCTGAACTGATAGGTATCACTGCCCTCTTCACCGACTAAGGTGTCATTACCCACACCACCGATCAGGGTATCATTCCCGTCACCCGCCAGGATTTCATCATCACCGGCTCCACCTTCAATGGTGTCATCTCCACCATAGGTAGAAATCTTGTCATTACCCGCTAACGCCGAT
>NZ_AUAF01000269.1 GCF_000428585.1 Zooshikella ganghwensis DSM 15267
ATCCGTTAGGATAATGAATTTTGATCCATCCTTCCCTGAGTGAAAATAATCCAGCCTGAAAATAGCCGATTCGCAGGGTTATCGGCTATTTTTTTGATTACCGTAGGCTCAATCAAGAAGCTGCATCCGTACTTTCGTATTAATCCAACCAGTTATTCTGTCTAAATATTAAGCACCATAGACCTAAGTTGTCGTCTATTTGAGCAACAAAGTATGTCAAATCAATAAAATGAAGTATTTCACCTGTTGTGCAAGTTGTAGATCACATTATAATCAGTGGATCTAATACCTATGCAGTTAAAGGCCATTACAGTTGTTCATTTTACAATCAAACATATTTCCCAAAATACAAACAACATTAAAAATAGTAAACAGGTGGAATGTTGCGACAACGAACAAGGTTGGCTAATTAATAGATCAATGTAACAGTAAAGTTTTGATGAGTTAATATAAAGAGTAGTAATTAACGTGTATCGAAGAATAAAATATTGTGTTTTAGCTATAATCAAATACCATTCTTTGTTGAGATGTTTTTTATTAGTATTGCTAGCCTTTAATACGCATACATTTGCATTTGAGTATTGCGCTGATAAGTCATTAAAAGTACACAAAGCTAGAGTTATCGATACTCCTTTATCAGCAAGTTGTGATGGACTTGTTAGCTATTTACCTGATATAGCAGCATTTAACGGGCTAATGTGTGATATTAAAGTAAGTAATGCTCCATTATCTAGTGGAGGTACTGCCTCCGTCATTAGTTATGCTAAAGATTTTAAGTTCTTTGGTTGCGCACACCCAAGTACATATAATGGGATTGATAGATACTGCTCATATGAGTATACCCCTTGTGGAAAATTTTATAAAAAATATGGGCGCTGTAATTATTATAGGAATGATAAAGAAACAAATAGTATTTTTGTTCAAACATCATGTGTCACTTGTTCCGAAGATACTCCATATGTATGCGAACAGTCTTCACTCACTGAAAATGGGTCTGGTAGCTGCAGCTCGCCAAATACAACCCCTCAAGCAGGGAATCCAATTAGGATAGCAACGGGAAATAAATACCAAGTAGAAAGATATATTGATGACCTCTCACTTCCTTTTGAGGTTTCATACAATTCCAGTACGAGGAAATGGACTTATAATTTTTTATACCAACTGATTAATATCAAAAGCGATTCCATTTTTTTTCATTATTACAGGCCTGATGGGAAAATATTTACACTTTATAAGAAAGATAATAAGTGGAATACATTACTAAGCGGTGCCTTACAAGTACAGAAGTCAAATAAATATGACTCTTCTTGGCTAGTCAACTACTATGGGCAACACGAGTATTATGATGACCAAGGCCGTATCCTCCGTATCGAAAAACCACAAGGCATAGTCCAAACCTTCACTTGGAGTGATCAACAGCTCGTTGTTCTGGATCAGCAGAGTCACCGTTTAACACTCATTTTTGATGATAAAAAGCGACCGATTTCGGCTGTTCAGCCTAATGGTAAACCTACCACCATGTTATGGAGTGACGACGATAAACTACTAAAAGTCACTCAATCCGATGGCAGTATTCGCCAATATCATTATGAGAATTCAACCTTTCCAAAGCATTTAACGGGCATCACCGATGGCAATGGCGAACGTTTTGCGACTTGGACCTATGATGATAAAGGTCGAGCTATTGCCAGTGAACATGCAGGTAGTAAAGAAAAAACGATTCTAGAGTTTCACAGCAATAACTCTACAACAGTCACTAATCCTTTAGGCAAAAAAACCACCTATCACTTCAAGGCATTTAGTAGCGGATATAAAGTCGTGAAAGTCGAAGGCCAACAAACTGAACACTGTGCGGCGGCCAACAAAGCATATACCTATTACGACAACGGTTTGCTCAAAACTAAAACTGATTGGAAAGGGATGGTGACGGCGTTTGAATATAACGACCGTGGCCTGGAGACCAAGCGCACCATGGCGGTAGGCACACCTAATCAGTACGAGGTGGTGACCGAATGGCACGACACCTTGCGTTTACCCACGGCCAAAATCACACGCGGTGAACGAGAAGAGTATCGCTATGACGAACACGGTCGGTTAATTAAAAAAGATAACTAATTATTTTTTGGTATTTATTAATGCATTTAAATTTGCGTTTACTAGGTGTTTTATTATTCCTACCAAGCAGTTTGTCTTGGGGAAAGATAGAGTGTCAAGACCCTTATTCGTGCTCTATTGTGACTTATTCAGAAAGTCGAGAAAAAGCTCAAAGTAGTTGTGATCAGCTCACCCTAAGTTTGTTTGGAAAGCCCTGTTTTGCTCATTATAATTCGGGAATAGATCGCCATTATGGTTTGGGATTAGGTGGCCATTTTTTTACTCGAGGTTGGGAATGGAGCGACCCTTACCATAGCTACCTTATTACATTTTTTACCATTAATAGCTGTTCTGACACACAACAACAAGCGATTGATAGAGATCGAGGATGTATACCTAAAAGTGAGTGTGCTTTGGGATATATAAAATCTTCATTAGGCAATTATATTTGTCAAACTCCTTCCGTACAGGAAGCTGGCAGTGGAGACTGTTCATCACCAGATACTACACCTTCTGCAGGTAATCCGGTAAGAATAGCCACTGGGAATAAGTATCATGAAGAGACCATTCTTAATGGCTCTTTACCTGTATTGTTTTTTTATAATAGCGGTTCAGGTCAGTGGACTCACAGTTATACTTATCAATTTGAGAAAAAAGGCTTTTCACTCGAAGGAAATTATCATCGTCCTGATGGCAAAATATTATACAGTGCGACCTCTGATAGTGTTGTTAAATCGCATGATATTGTTGCAACTCCAACAACAGAGTATAACGCCAAGTGGCTCATTATCTATAATGGTCAACACGAGTATTATGATGATGAAGGCCTTATTCTCCGTATTGAGAAACCTCAGGGTATAGTCCAAACCTTCACTTGGAGCGATCAACAACTCGTTGTTCAGGATCAGCAGAGTAACCGTTTAACACTTACGTTTGATGATAAAAAACGGCTGATTTCGGCAATTCGGCCTAATGGAAAACCTGTGACATTAGAATGGAGTGACGACGATAAACTACTAAAAGTCACTCAATCCGATGGCAGTATTCGCCAATATCATTATGAGAATTCAACCTTTCCAAAACATTTGACGGGTATTACCGATGGTAATGGTAACCGCTTTGCTTCCTGGACATATGATAGTCATGGCCGGGCGATTAGCTCGGAACATGCCGGTGGCAAAGAAAAAACCTCCCTGGAATACCATGCTAATAACAGCACTACGGTGACTAATCCGCTGGGTAAAAAAACCACCTATCACTTCCAGGTATTTAATGGCGTGCATAAAGTGGTGAAAGTCGAAGGCCAACAAACCGAACACTGCGCAGCGGCCAATAAAGAATATACCTATTACGACAATGGTCTA
>NZ_AUAF01000270.1 GCF_000428585.1 Zooshikella ganghwensis DSM 15267
TGTACCTTGCCATAGGCACCAATAAGGATAGTTTCCCCTTTCTCTGCTCGCGCAACGAGCTGGGACAAAGAGCTTTTAGCCTGGTGCATTGAGATAACATCCATCATTCATACCTCACTATTGAGAATATATACAGCTTAGCTAAGACTTAGCTGAATATCAACAGGATCTTCTTACTCCCTGATTTCAGCCATTTCGCAACATTTCAGCCGCAAAAACTTCCGATAACATAGATTATCGGAACTTTTTTCGAGTGGGGTTAGTATTCTGGGGTGGGGAAGGCGCACTAAGGGCACCAGCACATACATCAGTAGCCACTGATATACTACTTGTGCCTTTTAAAATTTACTCGGAGAAATAAAAAAGCCCACATTTGTGGGCACAGAAAGTCGTATTTTTAATATTTGTTATCATTTACTTTTTCTAATTTTTTTATTCGTTCATTTAAGATTAGTATTGAAACAGCACAGAAAAAAACAAATAAATTAAGGCTCTATATGGATTCCTATCTCTGACGATCCCAATTCGACCTTGTTTTACAAACCACTGGTACATTAAGTTATTCTCATATTTCAGCATACCAACCAATAAACGCCACTCTAGAGCAAAATCCAACCTCATTGTAGGCTTTATTGTACATACCACCTAGCTGGCTGACTGGAAAACAGAGCTTAGCTGATGATCTCAACCCCAAAATTTCCACCATTTTTTTGAAATTTCAACTTTTTTTTCCAATCTCGGCCTGCCGCTTTTTTCTTGATCGATTTCCGAACAGGTACCATTTTTACAACTATCACAGGCCTCTGATTCCCAATACTTTTTCAGATCGTTAATAAAGACATCAGGCGGCTTATAATGATGTTCTTGAATATAGTGGATAATAGCGCTTGGAAGTACGTACCTTATACCGTCAACCTCGACCCAAATCTCACCATGGAACTTTTTATCTGAATCACACAGCGCACAACTATGCATACCCAGATCACCATCATCAACATGATGAAAAGCGTCAAGATGCTTTAAGATATCAATTACCTCAATAGATACACTTCCCCTGGAAGGCACTGTATTTCCCAACCATCCTACTGAACAAACTTTAACACCTTCATGTAAATCAGGAGCATATACTTGATCGCTTAAATCTGGGATTTCAACCACTCGAACCTCATAAAAGTCAACTAATAATAAACGTCACTCTAGTATAACAACCTAACCTCATTATAGGCCTTATAATTAAAGGCATTCAGCAAGTAGGCTAGTCTTAGCCGGTTACGATCTTGCATATTGCTTGAAGAAGCAAAATATGATTTATAAATGATACACACCATAAGCAACTGCCGTAGCACTACCTAACCAAATAAATAGTTTAAATTCAGCCCAATGATCTTCCCAATAATTACCACGAAACATGCTAACGATATCAGGAGTAAACCAAAACTTTATGCACTCGATAAGTTCATCTTTATTGCCGAATAATAGCTTGTACATTGCCCATAATGTAAAAAAAAATGCTATTGCTGCTAGTATTTCGCGCATACTCACTCCTTGACCTTTATATTCACCAAGAGAGGTGAAAAATAAGCGATATCGAGGTTTTAGTTCAAAGTGTGTTGCTTAGCTTACTCATATCAATTACACATAACTACTAATGAGCATCACACTTACGCAAACATAACCTCATTGTAGGCTTTATGGTTACTGCTATCCAGTGAGATGGCTGGGGAGCAGCTTTTACTTGATTAGAGTTCTGGATTAAACACAACAAATTGAGGGGAGTTATTGAAGTAGTGATCCTTATTTGAAAGATGTTCATGCTCCCATAAATTTCCGTGAGCCTCTATCCCTTTTGCACAACTTTCCAGAAACTTCGCAATGTGCCGCAGTTCTTCAGGAGTTGCTACGAGATACTTGTGAATCTAGATCACCTGGTTCTCTTTCCTTAGCCTCAAGCCACCACATGCCTGACCTTGCAATACGAGGGTTACCATTTGCATTCCATGAGAACGGCTCACCTTTGATCATCTGGTGAGTTGGTTCGCAACCAAGCTTACCAGTAATATCAGCTGGAATTAAATCGTCTCCTATGATTCTTAAGCAAGCCATAGTTCTAGAAATTATCGCCATATTTCCCTACATATCATTATTAACAAACAGTGCCTTCGATAACATGAAGTATATGACATCCGTACCTTTCAATGTTATCAAGTGCTTTCTGATCTCTCTCATCCATATTGCTGTTTCTCAAAGTAGTTGCTTATCTTTTTCAAAACCAAACTATTTTAGCCGTGATTGAGGCTTAAGACTTCAGTAAATAATAGCTAATTTCCTTATGATCGCATTTCTGCAGCTGCCAGCTTAGGCATTGATTAAATTCGGCGTAGGCGTCTAAGGCGGACTTTAATGAATCAACAAAAGATTGTGTGTCTATCGGAGGGTATTCGATATAGAGGTTATAGATGAGCAAGATTTTGTTTTTCCTATCGGCTTTAGCATCAAGACGGCCAACAAACTCATCGCCCCAAAGTATTGGCAAGCAAAAATACCCAAACTTTCTATCCGCTTCTTTTAAATAGCATTCAAGCTGATAATTGTAACCGAACAACTTGCTCAATCGTTTTCGTTGAATCACCAGGTTATCAAATGGTGAAAGAAGTTTTACCTGGGCTTTGGGCATTCGTTTATCGAGTAATGACAAGCTTTTTTTATCTGTATAACAGTGGTTATCACCGAGTTTTACCTTGATGATTTCACCCTTTTTAAGCAGCTGTTCAACCTGCTGTTTAATATACTTTTGCATCCCTGTACGCAAATAACCGAACTCCGTTTCATTACCCAAACCATTGGCTTTTAGATAACTTTTGATGAGGTACTGCGCATATTCACTTTGAGTCGGCATCGATGTATCAATATGGGATGGCAACACACGTTCGGTCAAGTCAAAGACTTTTTGAAAACCAACACGGCGTTCGACCATAAGCTTGCCCTGTAAAAACAACAACTCCAGTGCACGTTTTGCTGGTTTCCAATCCCACCATTGTCCAGCACTGTGTTTTTTGTCTTCAAAATCTTTTGACTGCAACGGTCCTTCAGCAGTGATGCGCGCCAGCACTTCAGCCTTGATTTTTTTGGCCTGCTCATGCCAGTCTTTTTCATTATCGATCATTTGTTGCATTTTAATCTGGCAGTAACGAAAGTCGGATATCGGTAAATAAGCTGCAGCATGATACCAGTGTTCAAATATTTCACGCTTTCGCTGTAATTTGTCTAATAACACAGGCTGGTAGCCTTTAACACGATTCCATAAAGTATGATGATGGCCGCGCTCAACTCGGGCAATAGTGTCAATTTGTATATAACTCGACTTTGGCCATCAAGCAGCCATCGCGAGTTGATTAATTAAAGTGTCAGCGTCATTGGGTGTTAATTTAATAAAGTCATCACTTATAC
>NZ_AUAF01000271.1 GCF_000428585.1 Zooshikella ganghwensis DSM 15267
AACATTTCATAGGTCTTTCTCGTATCATACTTTTCTACTTCAAAAATACATCGTTTCCAGGGCACAAGATCCACTTTATAGGTCAAATCAATATGATTAAAGATCGCTTTGAGCAGATCATGTGTTACGCCCACTAAGTTTGTTTTAGCACCTTGGTTATCTCGCTCAAAAAATGTATAAGGAGGAAATTCAATTTCATCATCACATATGTTGACAACAGAAGCCGAAAGGTGTCCAACATGAAATAATAAGATGAAGCAGAAAAAGTAATGATGACTCATATTAATACAGCAATAAAGAAATACACTTATATAGAGTAAAGTATTACAGCGCTGCATTCACAAGGTGTTCTCATCTAATCCCATTGGTCACTTAATTTTGAGGCAATTACGGTCAATGAATTCAGAGGTCTATAGGTGCGCCCCTCAGCTAGTGTGAGTGGCAATAATTTTCTTGCAATTTGCACGCTTGCCGAGGGGATACAGATATAGAGATGTTGGTGAAGTTTGCGAAAGAGCAGGTACTGCTCTTCAGTAACGATGGAGAAGTTTACGTGAATCACGAAGGAGAGTTCAAACTGTATACTACAAGCTGCTCGCACCCTTTAGACCAAAAGATGGTTTTTAGCCTTATAAATTTCGATGAGTACTTAAGTGAGAGAGACTGTGATGATGAGTTCGAGCTTGAAGAGCAAATTAGAAATTACATAGGAACTCAAAAGCTTTAAACCTAATAGGGTAAGAGCTGGGTACCTGGGATACCACTAGCCACAAGGCCTACAATGAGGCTAGGCTTGCGTCAGAGTGATGTCCATTAGAGTTATATGAGAGAAAGACGGATATGGAGATAGATCCAAATATTGCGGACAAGCTGAACGCTATATGGTTGACCCCATACGGTATATCTGCAAAATATATTTTTATCGGTGGCATATTATTTATGCTTGTTTTATTAGTTAAGCGTCACAAGATGTCAGTAGCAGATGCCGCTCTAGCATTAGCTGGTTTTAAACCCGTACTTAATAGAGACATATGGTTCAACTTACTACATGCCTTTGTAATTGTTGCGCCATTAGCATTGCTAGTAATTTCCATACAATTAGGCTAGGCATTTTATCAGAGTAACGTTTATTAGTAGTTAGGTGACTAAGGGAATACATGGGATTTATAGAAGTATTGGTAACTGCACTAATATTGATAGTGATTGTTACTACTTTTGCAGTTCAATTTGTAGCAAAGAAACTTCAATGTAAAAGATCAAGTTTTGGGTTAGCGCTAATAGTAGTAATTCTTAGCGCAGCACTTAAAACACTAAGTGCTAACCTATATATAAATGAGATCATTCTATTACCTGCATTTGTTTTAATTCTAGTTCCTGTAGCAAAGTATCTATTACAAGGGTCCTGGGTAGCTGCATTTACATGCTCATTGGTTGCATTTGCAATTCCTTATCTTTTTGGTGTTATCGTGTTTGCATACTGGGGCGCTAATATTACTTAAATCATCAGCTAATCGGGCAAGAGCCGCTCTTATCTCGCTGGATACCACTAGCCATAAGGCCTACAATGGGGTTAGGTTTTGCGTAAGACGTTCATTAATAGTTACGTTTCCACGGAATTGGGTGGCGAAAATTGAATAGAGTAAATAGAAAGCAGCTTTATTTTATAGGTCTTGTAGGGTCGCCATATTACTTAGTGGTCACCATAGTGATTTCTCAGCTAACAGAAGTTAGTGCTTGGTCGTTGGTTCTATTTTTGCCTGCTTTGTATTTATATGATCGTTTCTCGCAGCATTCGTATATTTCGAAAGTGATAGGTAATAAGTACGGGAATTTACAATATGCAGTACGTTCTCTGTCCTATCAAATGTTAGTACTTGGTGTAATTATTGGTGGTCTATATGTTGCTACAACATAACAAGTCAATTAGTGTCGCCTCTCGGCTGGACCTCCGCAAGCAAGCTTGCTCTGGCCCATTATTGAAGCGTTAGGTTGAAATTAGAATGATCGAAAATCTCGAAAAATTGTGGCAGTTAACTGGAAGTGAAAGGTCTCAATTTCCTGACTCTGAGAATTTCTATGATGAAATGCCTACATGCTCACTTAGTAAACCATAACCAGCCACCTCCTTGGATACCCCTAATCATAAGGCCTACAATGAGGATAGGCTTTGCGTAAGGGTAACGTTCATTTGTAGTTATGTGTAAACATAAATCACATAACCAAGCAATCTTACGGAACTTCGTGTGTAAATTGCTACATTAAGCGTAAAGAATGAATGAGCAAGAATTTATAGAATCGATTGATTTCAACTTCCCATATCAAGATGGGGTGAAGGCTCTCGAACTAATTGATCAGGCCAAGAAAATATCCTCCAACGCTTCATTTATGGTGCTTCATGAAATTGTTCGAGCACCAACAGACGTAGATCATGAGGTTCGGAAGAAACTTTACAAGCAATGGCTAAGTGGTTTCAATCACAAGTTATTGCCTATTGTTCGTGAGGCAGCAGAATCACTTCTATCTGGTAGTGAGCTGTCTATAAGTAGAGTGCTTGAGTTAATGCAGCATATTGAACCTGAAGTGGGGCAATATTGTGCCCTCGGTATCATTTACTTTGCTTGCGATGATCAAGAGGGCAAGGTAGATGATTTATATAACCAAATAATTGAACAATGGCAAAGTGCTTAATCGGGTAAATAACCGCTCCCTACTAAGCTCACTGGAAACCGCTAACGATACTAGGCTTGCGTTAAAGTAGTCAGGAATTCTCTGATGATTGAATTCTGTAAACTTCATGATATTGAGCTAATAGAAGCTGAAGCGCCTGTAATATATGGTTTATTCCGTTACGATAACGATTATCTTTCTGCGCTAAGGTCTCAGTTTCCAAATTCAAATTATGTTGTTTTAGGTGGTTGTATATTAGATTTTAACGCGATTTTCTATTGTAGAATAATGTATTGCACAAAATGCAGGGAAGCTCATTTATTATGGACTAAGTTGCATAACTCTCAAAATGGGTTGGCTCCTAGCGATGAGCAACACAAGGCATATATCGAAAGCTTAAAAAGAAAAATAGGTTATCCGGCAATTATTCCACCAAAAGCACTTGGTTTAATAGAAAATGGTCAACTTAATCAAGCAATAAAATTATTAAAAGTAAAAAATCCAAAATCTAGTTTTTCAAGTATTAAAGCCTTTGTCATGGCACAACATTCAAAATTAAGTGCTAATAATAGCTAAACAGGTAATAACTGCTCCCTACCCACCTCACTGGATGCCAGTAGCCATATGGCCTACAATGAGGTTAGGTTTTGCGCTGGGGTGACGTTTATTAATAGTTAAATCTATGTACAGGACAAAAAACTGAATAAATAAGAAAAATCAATTAGTTAGAAGTGAATTGATCCCTCATTGGTATTACAATTCAGGCTGCGAA
>NZ_AUAF01000272.1 GCF_000428585.1 Zooshikella ganghwensis DSM 15267
GCTTATTACTGACTTAATTTACCCAAATAGACGTGCATAATACATCTTTGGTTGTATTATATGCTACCCCCTAGGAATCCATATAGAGCCTAAAACATTTACATACTATCGAACAACATAGCAAAACATTTTATGCTCCACAGCAGCATGGAAAACATAAACTGCAACGTTTAACGAGTCATTTATCTCGAATTAACTTAGGGCTTCAATTAAGCCGATTACCAGGTGGTCTCTATCAAACAGTAACTGCAGCTCACCAAGGGGATACTTACAATGCCTCACGAGAAGGCATTGCAGTATCCATGGACACATTGGATGTCACAATGGATGTATTAGCCAACAGCCGCCGTATTCATTCTTTATCCAGTCGATTATCCAGTATTGCAGGAAAACTAGGCGCCTTTACCAACTTTGTTGGGGCAGGCATTGGTACATGGTATGCCATAGATGCATTCAAAACCGCAGCCAATACTCAAGGTAATGAACGGATTGACGCTATTGTTTCAGGCTCTTTAGCTGTAGCAGGCACAATTATTTCTGTTGTCACAGGTATTGCGTCCTTAGTATCAGCTACTGCAGGCCCTATCGGTGTTGCTATTGGCTTGGCAATCAGTATCGCGCAAGGTATTTATAATGCGGTACGAGTTACTCAAAACCTTCGTTCTGTAGGTATCAGTGAAGGCGACTTGTGGCGTACAGGTATTGCCGTGTTTTTTGGTTTTCCTGTACCTGAAAATGTGCAAAATAAAGCAGCCTATAACCAAACCTTTGCAGCTTATCAGGCTCAAATGAGCAAACAGTTCGAGCAACTACAGAAAAACGGTATTGATAAACTTGTGTACAGCGCAGGCCATATCGAAACAAGTTATGGAAAAGTCATTGGTGGCATTTCCGGACGGCACGATTACTATCAATTATCATCTGAGCAAATGGCTCGCTATAACGCTCATAAACCACCTTATGCCCCTGGCCATGTCTTTGGACAAACACCAAAACCTGCATTAGTTAAGGCTTTAGACAACTTGAATCCTGATGGTGCTACCCTCATCATGCTAGGCAATGGCTATGATATGGCACAGGGGGACTTAAACCGACGCAATATTTTTCAAGTATCGGGCTGGGGAAGAAAACACCTTTTTGGTGGCAATAAAAGTGATATATTCGAATTACTACGCTGGCGTCATGGTGAAGGTAATGCCGACAATGGCCGATCTGAATTTATCGGTGGCCAGGGTGAAGATACTTTTTCTGTTCGTAACTATTTTACCTCACCACCCAAAGGCTCCCATTACTCGGTTAACATTGATCTGACAAAAAGTTTAGGACGAACAAGTCATACCTATGGCTTTATCATTAAAGATATCGAACATTTAATTGGCTCAGACCACAACGACCAATTTATTGGTAATGCCAAAGACAATACCCTTACAGGTTTTGCTGGTAATGATAAATTAGTAGGCAACGAAGGGAATGATCATTTAGCTGGTGGTGAAGGCAATGATCTACTTGAAGGAGGTAAAGGTCATGATAGTTATATTATCCAAATGCAAGATATCATTGCAGCCGACAGCATAGATATCATCAATAACTTCGATAATCACTACCAGAAAAACTGGCAGGAGTTATACGACGACTATTATGCATCAGCCAAGTCTCTGCGAGATAGAGGTATTAGTTATTTATCCAATGACTGGCAACACACGATTGATTTTCAAGCAAAACATCATGCGAATTATCACACTCAGCATCCTCAAACTAATTTACCTACAAGCCCTACAACAGACTTTCTGATTACCAATCTCAAGACGCTTACAGCTAAAAAATCCAGTAAAGATGATGACTTAATTTTACAGGTCAATACTGGCTGGATAGTATCACAACGGATTCAGCATTATATAACAGTACTCTTGAAATCCGCCTTATCCTCAGCAACATTTAAACAAGAAGCACAGCAAATAATCGAGCAACAGTTAATGAAGCACAATCTTTCAACGTATTATGTACAAGATTGGATTAACAAGTTCACCTCAAACTCATCTACAGCAGAATACCTAGCTACTTTTGCAGAAATTCGCTCATTTTTAACGTCACAAACAAAGGATAAAACTCAAATCGCGACAATCAAACATTATTTTAAAAGTCAGGCTTATCAGCACATTTCGTTAATGGACACATTGGGCAACCAGTATAATTTCAGTGTAAATAGTCATAAAGCGACTACAAGTGAACCCCGTGAAAACAATCCAACCATTGTTGTTGACTCATTGCTGTTATCCCACACTAATTTGAAAAATATAACGCGAGTAGATCTTAACCAACACACGCTACAATTTGATCAACAAGCTGTTCAATCTATGCTAAGCCAACAAATTAACCATGTTAAAGGATCTCAAGTAAGTGACATCATAAAAGGCAACCAACAAAGCAATATGCTTGTGGGAGGTGCCGGAGTAGATCAACTCTATGGTGAAGCAGGCGATGATATTCTTGTTCTGGGTGAAGAAGGCGGATTAGCCATAGGAGGACAAGGTGCAGACACCTATCAGATCACAACAAATGATGGCCGGTCGATCATCGACACCCGAGCCTCAGATGAGCACATGGATACTATTCACCTAATTTCTGGTCAAAACAACTTATTTAAAATCGACAGTCTTAAAAAACAGGTGATTAACGCTCATTACGGAAATACCCAATTAACAATAAAACATGCATTAAAAAATCAGCAAAACCTTGCGCTTATTGTTAGTAATAGTCAATCAATAATAAATGAGGGTGAACGGCATTACACACTCAATAAGCAAGGTGAAATATCACTTAAACTCCTCGATTTATCTCACGCCTCATCTACTCACTACACGTTAGACTTAACACAAAACCAATATACCTGGCATCAATCAGGAAAACAGGGAAATGTTAAATTCAGTCATTATAGTGCGTTCAACGAATCCAATACTTTCACGGAGTCACCGCTGGTCATCAGACTAAGCGATCACGCTGATAGTATTAAATTAAACCATGGTGTATTTATGATAGAAGGAGGGTTAGGCAATGATAATTATACCCTTGATAATACCTATACGACATTAGTGCTAAATAGTCAGAAAACAGATGGTAGCTTAGATACTATTCACTGGCGAAGTTTGGACTTAAAACACCTGGGTATCCAACGTAATAAACAAAGCCTCATTTTGCAGAATGCGGCTCATGAACAGCAAGCGATAATTTTAAAAGGGTGGTTTAATACTAAACAAAATATTGTTATTGAAGACCGCCAAGGCAAGCATCACCAGGTGAGTCGACTTGCTCATGCCATTAGTAGTATGCCCGCTGAACATGATGACCGCTGTTTGTCAAGATAGTTGTCGCATCAACCAACCTACACTAATGATTTAGCATTTGATTGTTATCAGGGTTAAGCCAAACCCTTTCAATTC
>NZ_AUAF01000273.1 GCF_000428585.1 Zooshikella ganghwensis DSM 15267
GAATTGAAAGGGTTTGGCTTAACCCTGATAACAATCAAATGCTAAATCATTAGTGTAGGTTAGTTGATGCGACAACTATCTTGACAAACAGCGGTCATGAAACGCTTGTGTCTCGTTTTTAACTGCAACTGTACTGTTATAAATATTACCTGCTTGTATTCGCTCATTTGCAGCACGGTCTGCCTCAGCTTTAGCTTGAGGTAAATACTTTGTTTGTATAAAGCCTAAGTTAACTGCGTCTTTTGCTTCTTCTGGGTCCGCAACATTTCTTATACGCCTATTTAGTGCTGTAAAATGACCATCCTCAAGCATCTTTAAAATACCTTCTGTATAGTCACGAACTTCTTGTGCTACATAAAAAAGCTGCTCATTCGCAGTATCTAGAATATCTTCAGCTTCAATTAATGTTTTTTCTAAGGTAGATGCTGTTTCTTCAGGCGTAGGAATGGACCCATCCTCATTTAGGAATTTAGCGTAGTACTTTTTGCCATCCTCACTTAACTCTCCACCTGTCTTACGGATTGCATCTAGCTCAATGGCCTTTCTAAAGTCATCTACAGCGTTATCAAAACGTGTTCTGTATGCAGACACACCACTCCCTAAAACAAAGGCTCCAGCCATACTGAGGAGTACATCATCCATATCTACAGTTGGGTCCATATTTGCTAGGGTTCCCTCAACCACAGCAGCACTTGTTGTATTAATGAGTCCTGCAGAAATGATGCGCCTTAAGCGACTCACCTTATTACCTAAAAGAAAGGGAGCAGCCATTCCTTCTGTAGCAGCAGTCATCCCAAGTGCTACTGGGTCCACAACAGAGGCAACCATACTTGCCCCTATGCCTATGACAGGACCATGAGCCATTAGCTCTTCTCTGTTTTTCAGTGCGTCCTGAATTTCCCCTTTAATCTGGAAAGCATGCTCAAGACTCCGTGCATCATTAAATTCATCATGGAAGTCTTGAGGAATACCCTCGATTAACTGTGAATATTCCTCAGGTGTTACTTTCCAGTCTGTACTTGGGAGCACATCTTCACGTTCAATCTGTTTTAATACCTGAGCTTCAATCCAGTTTTGACTAATAGCTGCTGTGGCTACCTGTTGATAACTTGTTTTATTTTCAAGTTCATCTGCTTCTTTTTCTAGCAGCTCACCATACAACTGATATTGCTTATCTGAGACTGGTGATAACAGCGTTATATCTGTATCTCTTGCCTGTCCTAGCTCATTAATGTCCTGAGAGAGGGATTCCTTTAATTCGTTCAAGAGCTTGGTTTCTCCTCATTTTTTGCTCTAGTTCTTGTCTGCCTTTTTCTTCTAATAATGCTGTAGCTGTGTTTGCACCTTTTCCCATTAACTGGTGGTGCGTGAATAAATAGCTCTTATCATTTTTATCACTAAAGGGGACCCCAACTTCATCAATGACCAAGTAACGGCCACCCTCCATTTGCTGCAAGGTTAACTTTTTATCCTTGGGAATATCTGGGTTATGTTTTTTAATATCCTCAATAAGCACATTAACTCTGTTTTCAATATCTTCTGGGTTGAAGTCAGGGCCAAAGAAACGTTTATTAAATAGGGAGCCATTAATAACAGCGTAGGTATTTTTTACTCTGTCTAAGACTACTTCCTTGGCTTTGTCCTGTGGAATACCCATAGCCTGTAAATCACGTAATCGAGCTAAGTAACCAGGAACAATATCTTGAAATGCTTGAGGATTATCCTTAAACCAGCCCCATTCCTTTGTAGCTGAAAGCTCATCCTTTATTTCTTCCCCAAGATTAATCCTTTCTCGTGGAGATAAACGCACAGTTTGAGCGTAAGGATTATTTTTAAATTGTGCATAAGTATTATAGGCTTCTGTAAAGCTGCTCCCCATTAACTCCATGTGTGTCTCAATGGCACTGTAGGCCATCGCTTCTTTATCAGTTAGATGCGCATCAGCCATACCAAGTGCTTTTAATCGTTTATAAAGTGCATAACCCTCTGTGGTATTTCGGGGTACTTCATCTTCACTTTTAGCGACAGACCCAACTGCTGTTAAACCTGCACCTAAAACAGATTGATAGGTTTTATAGACCACACCATTTGCTCGTAATAAGGCATCAAATTTCTGCTGTCCTTTTTCGGGTCCATACTCTTTTAAAAAGAGAGAGTGGTTATATTGAAGTGCAGTTTGCTGGTCTTTTGCAGGTAAATACTTTAAATCTTTATGCCCAAATGAGGCCACATAATTTAAATTAGTCTGAGCTTGTGCTTGTCTTTTCTTCTGTGCATCTAAGTAATGTGTAGCATCACTTGCAGAGAAGATGCCTTGTGCAATATAAGGCTTAAACCAGTCCTTTGTGAGTTTCCCTTTATCAATTAAGCCTTCAATGTTCCCCATTAAATCCAAACGAGCAAGTTCACGCTGAGCAGGCTTCAATGCCTCTGCATGTTGTTTTAGGCGCTTTAAGTCAGCACGAATGGGAACAGAGATTAACTCTGAGTCCTCAAAAGCTTCTGCAATTAAACTATCTTGCTCCTCACCATTCATGCTTTGAAGCTCAACAAGGTACTTACCTAAACTGTCGGGGTTCATAGCGATAGCTTCAGATTCCAGTAAGTACTTCCCTGTTGTCTGTAACTTACTAAGCGCCTCCTTCCTGGATAAACCCCCTTTCCTCATCTGCTGCTGAACCTCTTCAAAGGCAGACAGCAATGTAGACTTACCTAGCTTTTCCCGTTGTTGACCCTCAGCGTACTCCTGGAGTGCCCCAAATTGACCTTTAAGGTAAACATCAACTTCCGTGTTAACCATGTTCTTCAACTTGCTATTACTCAGCGAGTCAAAGTACTTCGCACGCATCTCGTTAATGTCTTCTTGATATGATGCTGGGTCCCCTAACCCCCTATCTGGTGTGTTTTCCAGGTAAGCCCCTAGCTCACGCTTAAAGGCACTTAGGTTCTCCTTAGCGGCTAATGCCTCAGCTTCAAAGGTAGCTTCTCTTCGCTCTCTCACAATGCCTGCACTGGTAGTTGCAAAGGCTGCTAGACCACGGACCAAGTCATTACTTCTTGGGTCTATAAAGCCTGTTGTGGGTGCTGCATGACTAAAGGAGGGAGTGTAACGGGCGTTAACTTGTCGTCTATAGGTTTCTATTGGTTGTGTTTTCTGTCTTGGCATAGGCTCCTTTAGGTTGTACCTGAGTTACCGAATGTGCCTCCTGCTTGCCGATATCCGTTAGCAGCAGAGGATGCTATCTGCAGTGCAGCTCCTACGTTCTTGGAGAACCTGTCGGGTTTATACGAGGCGTGTGTGCTTAGAAGGTGTCTTAAAAATCAAAATTTAAGCAACTCTTTTGACTAAAATATGCAGCATAGCAATGTGAATCATTGCCTCACTATTTCTC
>NZ_AUAF01000274.1 GCF_000428585.1 Zooshikella ganghwensis DSM 15267
TAGCAAAATCGATCAGCACGCCTATGCGTTAAAGTCACTACTCGGTGGTGGTTTCGAGAATATTTGCACCTAAAACTCAAACGCTTTGGGTATATGATGCTGTAGCAACTGCATCAAACTCACCTTGTTTTGCCTGATCAAGGCAGCGTTTCCAGGGAAGTGCTTTAAAGTTGGGTTGGTATCCCAGGTTATTAAGTGCTTTGCCTATTATGTCAACATGTATACCTGCGGGAACATCTTCTTTTACTAAGGTGAAGGGATACCAAAAGTTATTGTCCGTGCAAATATTTATCTTTTTATCCGCTAATAAATTACCGGATAATAATATTCCTATGAATAGCAAGAAGATTTTGTTCATACTGACTGCCCAATTATAGAATGAATAGTTGTTAACTTAGTGTATTCATGTTTCTATAATTGATTTTAGCTTAAATATACTCAATACGAATGATTTCTAGGTTTTGTTATCTTCACACCTCACCCCAATCACCTATTGATATAGGCTCATGAGGCTTCGTCACTCGATGGCCGAACTAAAAAAAATTCGTATTGGGTATATTAAAACAGTATTCGTGAAGCTATATGGAAATGCATACTAAAGCTAAAACCTCAACTAATAAATACTTAAGATAGTATAAGTCAGTTGAGGTTTTAATACTTTAGGCTGAGGATGAGATTATAGTCTGGCTTCTATCAATACTCCCTCGTAGCTTGTGTTTGCATGAACCTCAATATAATAGGTCGCGCCTTTTTCTGGATTTGGAATAATGATTTGCTCATGATTACCCGCATTTGTTGATTTATAATCTGTTGGGTGATCATGCCAAGGCCAAGATCCATTGTTGATATACAAGTCGGCGTTTCCACTGCCACCATGTAAGCTTACTTCAAGCTGGTTTCCTTTATAGTCATAGGGTACTTGAACAAAAAATGATTGATAGCCCGTTGAAGAAAGATTTTTTACTGGTTCACATGGCACTAACTCGTATGAGCTACTGGTATTGCGAGAGAATGACTCATTACAATAGGTACTGAGTGTAGGCTGTGAAGTTTGGTTTTGCCGCTTTAAAGAAAATACATTAGTAAATGCAGTGATTGTTTTGCTATTGCTTGATGATGAAGAATTACTTCCTAAGTAAAGTTCTTTAGTGGATATATTATGTGATAGTACTTTGTCATTTGCGTTATTCACAAGCTGCTTATCTTTCCATGTCCACCGTTGGCTCAAACGTGAGTCACATGTAGTGAGTCGGTGTAAGCTATGACCATCTAAACAAAGTGACGTATTTGATGTACTAACATAGCGCCCTAGTGAGTCAAAAATGAATGATTGGGCTGTGCTATCTAAGTCACATTGTTCTGTTTGCACAAAGCCTGCTGTATCCAGTGCGATACATGTATTATTAAAGCCTGCTAGTTGTAAATTAACAGGATAGCCTCCTAGAAAAACAGGGTGTTCCCAATCCACATCAAAGCTTTTAGTAATACTTATTTCTTTATTTTCAACGTGGACGGGTTTATACGAGGCATGAGAGCCAACGACATAATAATGTTTATATGCAGAAGCATAAACCGCTCGCATTAATACTGACGATGTCACATCAATGGTTGTAGAACCTGTAGCTGAAGGTGATGCTTTATAAATAATATCGAAATTTGGGGTAAAACTAGAATAGCCTATAGATCGGATTCTAGTTTTGTCAATTGGATATGAAACATCCCAAAGTGCATTTGTCCATTTACTAAATAATGACTTTGGTGTTGCATATTGTTCACGCTCCCATTTAAAGCTGACTTCATTATTACTTGGGTTCGATTTCTTCACCGCGTAGTCTTGCGTGTTGAAAGAAAGCCAACGACTTTGAGAGTATTTATACGAAGCTTCTAGTTTAGCTTGAGGGTTATGCCCAGCTTTCCACTCTGAGCCACCGGTTACACCAATTTCAAAGCTGGAAATATGACGTTGGGTAAAGTTTGCATTTAGGTTGGTGGTTGGGAATGTTTTTAGTATGACAGCTTTATCATCGTGTGCTTTTACGGTGAAATTATAATATTGTGCGTAGACATCGGTGCTCCAATCATTCATAAAGGCGTCTAAAGTGACATAACCTGCTTTATTCTTCCTATGGTCAAGTTTATCATTTAGATGAATACCAACCCCTGCAGACTGCTCATCAAGTGATATCCTTACGATTTTGGCATCCGGTGTGTCTAAACCTGAAGCACCGTATTTTAGCGAACGTTGCCAGGTTATACGATAGACGAGTGAAATATTCGCATTATCACAAAAAACTTCGTTTCCTCTATCCCACAGGTGGGATCGTTTAAACGTGCATTCTTCATCAGCAATAGGTCTGAATACATTGATATAAAACGATACATTTGGGGGGGCTTTTTTATCGTCTGAGACCGTAGATTCTTTGGATGGGTTTGTTGTTACATCTCTCGCAACACGTTTTCTTGAGGCGTGTGAGTTATTTAATAGTTGATTGGTTAACTGGGAAAAAAGTGTACTGTTTGCTGAGTTAAAAGGTGTATAGAGGAGTTTTCCTTTATAGCTACTAATCAAAAGCATATCCTCTTGGTAAACTATACCAAAGAGTTTTTTTACTTTTTTATGATTCAGGTGTTCTCCATTTTGACTGATGCTCTGAGTGAAATCAATCCAATAAATAGTGTTATTTTCTAATATATCATTCTCTATTATTTTAAAATTTTTATAATCTATTTTTTCTTCAGTGGTTGAAGAGAAATTAATGTATTTAACTTGGTTGTTTAAAGTTGTATTTTGCAGTATTAAGGTCGCGGATGGAGAGTAATTATGCTGATTATAGCTATTATTATAGCTAAAACAGGTAGAGGCTAAACTACCGAGTGCACAGCATAACATGAATTTATTAAATTTCTTCATAGCTGGCTTGTCCTGATTTGTTTTTTTTTTGTAATTAAATTAAGCCACGCTTTTTAATTTATTTATAATACTAAAGAGTTATAAGAAAAATTTCACGTTTAGGTTGGTAAGTATATCATATAAATAGGTTGTATATTTTGTTGTGAACAGTATTGAATTTTAATGTTTTTGAATGGGTTTTAAATGGTTTTTCCAGTCTATTAATAGCCTGTTTATGAAATTAATGATTCTTACTATTAGTGAACGTGGTTTGTTAGTTATGTTTTGTGAGGTATGTCACAGCATTCTTGGGTGAAAAATATAATTGCTTTAACATATACCCAAAACGAAGGGTTTTTATACCCCAAGGGCACGACCGTCAAGCAGTGAAGCCCCTGGGCAAGTTTACTGCTGTGAAACTTGCGGTAGCCACTTTAATTGATATAACAGCGCTGCTGGGCGGTTATATTAATAAGTGACTG
>NZ_AUAF01000275.1 GCF_000428585.1 Zooshikella ganghwensis DSM 15267
AATTAATAGGCTAAAAAGTCGAGCATCGCGTTAATTTAGTTATATATACAATTCATTATTTTATGTATGTATACCGAATACGAATGCTTTTTAGGTGCGGCCATCGAATGACAAAGCCCCATGAGCCTATATTAATAGGTGATTGGGAGTGAGGAGTGAAGATGACAAAACCTAGAAATCATTCGTGAAGGGTATATAGAGAAATATTAAAAGCTAGTGTCGTTAAATATATAAGTCTATGACTAATTGTTAACAAATTTTATACAGAAAAGCTCGTTAATTACGGTAATAAACAGCTAACTTGAAAAAAATATTTTAAAGTGTATTGTGGACACTAAAGAGTTTGGTTTTAATGATTGCTTAACAACTATATCATGTACCCAATACGACCCTAAAAATGACTCGTAAAAGGTATAGATTCGTCATTATATGACTAATCACAGGCCCACTTTATATCGGGCATCCTTAATATGGATACACTAAAGCAGTTGCAAGCCTTTATTCATGTTGTAGAAGCTAGTAGTTTTTCTTTAGCAGCAGATGAGTTAGAGGTCGCGAATGGCACAGTGAGTAAATGGGTTCATAATTTAGAATCTATGCTTGGTTGTCAGTTATTGGTAAGAAAAGGGAACAGTGTTTCGTTATCTGATCGTGGTGCTGAGGTTTATAGGCAAGCATCAGAGCTTTTGAATAGCTATCAGAAGTTGCTTAATGTTGCTGCTGAGAACCAGTCCAAAGGTATGGTACGTTTATGTATTCCAAGAATATACGGTGATATAGTTCTTTTTCCTCTCCTTTTGACGTTTTGCACAATGTATCCAGACATTATGCTGGATATTCATATGAGCGACCAGAAAGAATCTATTTTCAAGAATGGCTATGATGTTGTTCTGAGAATAGGTGATATACCAGAACAAGATGTAGTAGCAAGGTGTTTAGGAAATTTATCTGTTGTTTTAGTAGCCCCTATTGACTGTGTCGATATCAATCGCTTGACTGATAAAGAGTATATAAAAAAGATACCAGTAATACTGCATAATAACTGCCGACGAAACTGTTTGGAGCGTTTCCTAGACATAAAGCTAAACGAGAGTCAGGTGGCTATGCAAATCAGCAGTTCTCACAATGTTTTGAAGGCAGTTCAAACAAAGAAAGCAATGACAATAATACCTTATTATCAAGCAAAAGAAGCTTTACTGAGAAGAGAGTTAGTACAGTTACTACCTAATTTAAAGTTGACCTCGAAAGCGTTAAATATCATCTATCCAAATAGAGAATTTGTTTCACCTCAAGCAAAGAAACTCATTAATTTTATTGTTGATAATCATTCAGAACTTGTACTTCGTAGCTCCTCTAAAAGTTACTCATTATGAATATGAATGGTAATGTTTTGTGAAAATAAATAAATGAAATTTAAATAATGTGATCGTTTCTAAAGTGGAAAAACAGGTTTTCCTTAATCTGTATTTAAATTTAAAAACAATAAAAAGCATAATGAAGTCGTCCAATAATCAATAATTAACCATTGAGTAAAGATAAGGACGTAATAATGCAGACTCCATATAAAACTAAATCTGTTCCATTAGTGTTTTTAGTGAGTACGGCAATAGCATCTTCTGCTGTATATGGAACAGTAAAAGATGATATTCCTTCTTATCAAGATAAACTTTATGCTATGCAAGATAGTGAAAGCTTGAAATGGTCTATTTTAAATGATTCTGAATTCCATAAGCCATTAGCCTACTTAGCCGATTATTTAGGTTATGGTTGGTGTGGGGGGACTGCATCACAGTATGTCGGTGAAGACATGGAAGTAGAATATAATAGTTCAAACAGTTACTCGATCAATGCGCGTTATAATAGAAATGATCCCTATGCCAGTGGGTATTGGGCTGATCGCCGATTGAAAATGAATATTTCAGATATTAAGTTCATTACTTTGCCAAGTACATTGGTGCTGGGAGCACCTCAAGTATATGATCGGCAACCTTTAAGAACTTATGTGGCCGTTATTAGAAACTTTGGAAGTACTACAGATACCGCTGTTGCAGATCTGAAATATGATCAGAAAACGAGTTGGTCAAAACAAGATAATTATTCTTTTACAGAAAAAATCGGTATTGAAAAAGAGTTTAAAGCAGGGCTACCTATATTAGGTGCAAATGTAAAAATCAATGCTGAATTTAGTGCTACTCAAGGTTGGAATGAAACAAATGGGAAAGAACAAACAACCACACAAGTCGCTCAATACAGGGCTTCACTTCCACCAAAGTCGAAGCGAACAATATATCTAACATTATTCGAACAAAAAGCTGATATTCCTTATACATCAAAAATGTATATGAATTATAATATCCAGTTTTCAAATTTTTTGCGCTGGAGTGGAAATGCTAAGGCAAACCATCCAGATAACCGTCCACAATTTGACTACACATTTGGTAATAGACGAAATCTGAGCGGTCCTGAGGATATTCTTGATCAGTACCTGCACCATGATATTAAAGGATATGGTCCATGGGACTGGCCTTGGATGATGAATAAATATGGTAAAAACTCTGTAAGTTGGGTCTTAGGACAAGTAACGAAAAAGCGTTATGGCTCCACATTAAGCGGTAAATTCATGACAGTGGATGGTAGCCAATATAATATTGATGCTGGTCCAGACGAACCACTAACAGCCGAAGAAATTGCAGAAATTGAACGTCAAAATGGTAGTTCCACTTCACGTCGTGCTAAACGTAGTTTATCAAGTAATAGTAAATTGACATTAGAAATTGTTGAAGTTCAAACGCATGACAATAGTGATACTGTAGGGAATGTGAGTTTGACGCTGAGTCCTTCTCAATCTATGTAATTATAGATCTATTTATGCCTATTGCTATGCATACTGTTCAAAGCACTTATCCTATTGGAGTTACAAAGCATGCATAGCGTGCTCCTGGGAGAAATTTTTAGCAACAGGGATGTTGCGAATGAAGTATTTATGCAGTTTTTTTATCTGCCAATCCAACCTAAACGCTTAATTTGCAAGCGCTTAGGTTGCATCAATTGATAGCTAGGCTTATTATCCTTTCGGTTTACTTTTTGATGGGGAGTAAATAAATAATTTTGTTTAATCATTTAATAATATCTCCTGAGAATGCTTTTCATTAATATACCCTTCACGAATTATCTTTAGGGTTTGTTGTCCTCGCTCTTCACCCCAGTCACTTATTAATATAAGGGCACCTCTAAAAATTCTTATTGATGTATAATACATAGCAGCTGAGTAATAAGAAACGAGTGCTAGCAAAATGGTGCAACCAGGTTTTT
>NZ_AUAF01000276.1 GCF_000428585.1 Zooshikella ganghwensis DSM 15267
CACCCAAAAATAGCCGATAACAGAAGTTACCGGAAGTTTTTTCGAGGGGGTTGAGTAATCTGGAGTGGGGTAGGAGCACTAAGGGCACTAGCAACTGTAAACATCAATTGAGGGTTATGATTCCCTTAGACAGGCAACCAATAATGAAAAGTTTTTCACATTGGATACAAAACTAAAGCTATCTACTACTATAAAAAAATAATTAAATATACCATTTTTAAACTAAATAAAGGCTCAAGAATAGCATATTTAATACTGCATGTTATGCCTTTTTTATTGTATAAATTCGGCATAACATGAAACCAGTTACACGCCATTAGTAAATAGTTATGAGCAATCATTTTATTAAATAATAAGATTGAGAGTCCATTTATTTCTTTTCATTCATCAAAAATATTAACACTACATAGAGCATTACTTAGATGAATAATCAATAATTAGGGGGGATAAATGAAGTGCAGCATATGCTTTCCAATATTACTCACTATTCCTTATTTGAGCAGTACTGTCGTTTTTGCAGCCTGCTCAAGTACGAGCCCTAGTGCAGGAACTACAGTTACTTGTACAGGGTCTAGCTCAATTCCAATAAATATCAATTCTGCAAATAATGTAACCTTAAATATCGATAGTGGAGCAGACATAACGACGAATACTTTACCAGAAACAGTAAAAATAAATATAAGTAATAATGTAGTTGTTAATAACAATGGCACTCTTAGTAACTCGATTGGTCCTACCAATGTTTTTAGCATTACAAATTCTGACAATGCAATTATTACAAATAACGGTACGATAAGCATGACCGGGGATATTGCACAGGAAAGTATAGATGCTGTTGGTAGTGATATTCGATTAATAAATAATGGATTAATAAACCACTCAACAGGTGATAATACAGCGATAATTACCTTTTATAGCGATAGAGGTTATTTTTATAACGAAGGAATAATTAGCGGTGTATATAATAATAGTTTATCCATAGTTAATACTTATGATGGTATTGCTCTAGTAGGAGATGATGCTGAGTTTAATAATAATGGGAATATCACTATTATTAATGATGAAGGTTCAGGAATAATGTTTACAGGAGAAAACTCCATGTTAATTAACAGTGGAGTTATATCTGTTTCTGACTATACAGCTAATCCGGGTTTTGAAGCAGCCCGTTATGCTATCTGGAGCAATCCAATATTAACTGGTTTGCGGACTATTATAAATTCATCAACAGGATTAATATCTATTGATGGAGACTCAGTTGCTATCTTTGGTGAAGAGGCTGCTGAAAACCTAGTTAATGAAGGGCAAATACAGGGTCACATAGTTTTAGGGGAAGGAAATGACTCATTTATAAATAATGGAACAATAAGAAATGGCTCCG
Source organism: Zooshikella ganghwensis DSM 15267 (assembly GCF_000428585.1). Taxonomy (GTDB): domain Bacteria; phylum Pseudomonadota; class Gammaproteobacteria; order Pseudomonadales; family Zooshikellaceae; genus Zooshikella; species Zooshikella ganghwensis. The sequence goes on from NZ_AUAF01000276.1 coordinate 1,379, forward strand.
TAGATTTGGGCTTAGGCTCTGATATTATGACTGTATTTAACAATGCTTCCTTTGAAAATATCACAACACTAAATGGGGGAGACGATGCACTATCAGCTGATGGAGATGTTGATATTCTAACATTTGATGGGTGGAATGGTATCCTCCCTCAAGCAGATAACTGGGAAACGATAAACTTTTCAAATAATGCTTCGGTTAATTTAGGTGCTTCAAGAACCATTACAACAGAGCAGTTTTCTATAAACTCTACAGCAACCGTATCCGCCATTGGAAATAGTCCTGGAGTCTTTGTTGTAGCAGGAAATGTAACCAATAACGGAGTACTAACCTTAGCAGACACAGAGGCTAATGATACCTTTACAGTTGGCGGAAATTATAGTGGCTCTGGAAGAGTTGTTTTAGACACCGTATTAGGGAGTGATAATTCATCGTCAGACCAATTAATTATTAATGGTAATGCGACAGGGAATACAACTTTAGTCATTAACAATGCCGGTGGTATAGGTGCTGAAACAACAGGAGATGGTATTTTAGTCATTCAAGTTGATGGGGTAAGTTCCACTAATAGCTTTCAACTACTTAATGATAGTATTAGTGCTGGCGCTTATGAATACAGCTTATTCTTCCAAGATTTAACAGGAACTAACCAAAACTGGTATCTGCGCTCGACAAGATTACGGCGTGAGGCAGGCATTTACAAATCAATTCCTGCCGTGATGAGCCGCTATATGTGGGATAATATAGGCCGGTATCATGAAAGGGAAAGTAATCGACCTATCAGTGGTGATACTAATGCACTTTCCCCCCAGTTTGGCTGGGTTAGAGTGTATCGAAATGACTATAAATTCAATTTTGATAATGATAATAACTTTGATGCTGATTGGTCAGGGCTTCAAGGAGGGCTAGATTTTTATAGAAGTAACAGGTTTGAAGGAGTTCAGTCTGTAAGAGCAGGCGTTTTCATTGGTAGTGCTATCATTGATGAGAATGTAGATGATATAGATAAACAAAAATTGGGTGAAGTAGATATGACTAGCCACTCGGTTGGGTTATATGCAACTTTATTGGGTGAAGATAGCTGGTATCTTGATGGAATCATACAACTATCTAAATATGATGTAGATACTGAGTCAGTGAACGGTGTTAAAGGAAATACTGATGGTTATGGTTTTGCCTCATCAATTGAATTCGGCTTACCACTCCAGATGCTTGAAGATAAAAGTATTAGTTTTGAGCCTCAACTTCAGCTAGCATATCAACAAATGCATTTTGATAAATTTGATGATAAAAGAAATGGAACCAAGTTTTCAGAAGTTGATATTAAAAATCAAAATAGAATATTACTTAGAGCTGGTGGACGGCTAGAAAAACTAGTCAACTATGATGCAGAAAATACTAAATATATAAAACCCTACATCGATCTAAATTATTATAAGGAGTGGGGTGATCACTTTGATGTCACACTAGATGATGTAAAAACCTCATTAAACTCCAGTGATGATTGGTTTGGAGCTGGAGTAGGATTCATTGGCAAACTTAATGCTAGTAGTGAATTTAATTTCAGTGTAACGTGGGAAGAAGATTTGGATGGAGAGAGCCATAGAGGCATTAAAAGTGAATTTGGATTCCGTTTATTATGGTAATAAATATTTTTCTTAAAACTTCTACCGTGGTCTACTGATAAACGCATTCCAAGCCAGGTATCGCCATACCCAGGGATGTCAAAAAATAGCCGATAACCCTGCGTATCGGCTATTTTTTTGTTGACAGGTAAAATAAGTCAACTAGATTATATTTTCCAAATCAGCTCGCTATAGTCATCTAGTTTATTATCAGCTGTCATCAACTTCATGGGTTCAGTAATAGCTTGAGCAACTAGCAGTCTATCGAATGGGTCTTTATGAATAGGAGGCAGTTGTAGAAGAGCTTCTGTATGCTCTCCTTTAACGGGTAGCTCTACAAACCCACTCTCCTTTG
>NZ_AUAF01000277.1 GCF_000428585.1 Zooshikella ganghwensis DSM 15267
AAAACGTGAATTTTGGTGTCAAATAATAAACAATCGTATTTACCTTCTATAATTTAAGATCTTTCCTAAAAATATTGAAATTTTGGTAACATTTTAAAGGTACCCTAATTTATAATAAGGTGCTATATAACGACAACAACCCTAATACTTAAATAGAAATGGCGACAATACGTCTAGCGAACATTAAATAAATGGGGTATTTATAATACCCCTATCACTCTACTTTAAACTTACTGGACTAATATGTTGTCCAATACTTTCATCTAACTGATATTGTAATAACTCTCTTTTTGTATTTGGAATATTTTCTGCTGCTGTGAGCAATACAAATTGCGTTCGATCTTCATTAGAAGGTGCTCGAGATACACGTGCGCCATGACCTTCTTTGATGATGGTGATATCACTTGTCTGATTAAATTCGTTATTCCAGATATCTATAGACTCTTCTGTTATAACAACCAATGGCTTCTCTATAAACCAACCTGGTAAATACAGCTCTAAACCTGCTGATAGCGGTTTTCCTTTCCATGTGAGCCATACAAATGGTTTATTTTCTAGCCAGTTTTGACCATTTAATTTTAATGAAGCCCAGTGTGATAGTTTACCTTTTGCGTCAGGTTCTCCCCCTTCAGCAAAATAAAAGTGTTGCAACTCTCCAGGAATTCTTCGTGGGTATGCTCGCTCTACTATCTTTTGGGATACATTGTATGTTGTACCCCAATTTGCCACTACCGAGAAGTCCTCATCATTCCAGGCATCTTTGCTTTGCATCAATTTATTAGAATTATAGTTCTGTAGTTCTTTATGATTGCCATAATAATAATCCCAATGCCATTGAGTAGATGATATAAAGGGACTATAAAATGACTGCCGAACCCCATCCTTCGTAACTTGTGTTGATAATCCTTGATATATCCCTTGCAGCATACGGTTAGTGTCTTTACTACCCTGACCATGGAGCCACATACCAAACTCACTCACAAAAGCTGGCATCTTTAAAAATTTTGCTTCCTCAGTGATCTCTTGGAATGATTTTACATATGTTTTATTTTTAACATTAGCTAAATTCCAGCTCATTCTTGCAGCATCATAAAAGTGGCTGTTAAAAACAAAGCCTTGACCTGGTGACTGCCATAAGTGATGTCCTCCAGTTGCAGGTGCTATAAGCCCAGCATTTGTATTCCAAAATACCAAAGGCTCAGCAAATACCCAACGAGCTTCCCAGCCAGTCTCATTCATAGCTGCTCTTACCCTTTGATAAAAAGGCCACAGACGCAAGTTATCCCACTCTTCAGCGGATAAACCATTCATTCCACCATCTACAGGCTCATTGAAAGGGTCTAAACCAACTATATAGCTAAACTCTTCTACCGATAGATTATCCTTAAGGAACTGAAGAACATGCTTAATCTGCCAAACATACTCATCTTGAACATGTCGTACCCCTTTTGTAGTATTAACTTCAGCATTTTCCCAAAAACGTCGAAATGCTAATCGTACAGCCTCATTGGTTAAGTTATGCTGACTCCAGCTTACACAAACTATCCCACAATACTCCTGAGGATACTCATCATCAGGAACAATCCATGCTGGTGCACCATTTCCGGTATGCCAGGAGTCTGCATTAAATAAATGACGTGAGTATAGATCCTGATGATAGTCAACTAAAACAAAAAAACCCTTATCAATAGCAATCTTAATTTGTGAAACTACCTCAGCAAGGTAACCATAATCTATACGATCAACTGCAGGGTGAACGCCTTCCCACGCAATTAAAAAACGGATAATGTTTGCACCGGTTTTGGATTTTAATTGCTGTAACGCTATTTCAGCGTCATCAGCCGTTCGAAATGGTTTAAAACCTTTCTCAATATGTTTAGTCGATCCTGATACATTGAATCCTCGCCAGTATACTTCACGGCCATCTCTATCAATAAAGACCCAATCTCCTTTTTCACGCTGGATAACACTAAGCATTGGGTCAGAAAATGTCTCAGCTTGTAACATATTTGCAGGAAATAGTAGTATTATATATAAAAGTTTATTCATATAAATACGATACTTATACATTAGCTTACCTTTATTTTAATTATTAAAAATCTCACTACTTTAGTATCAAAAAGCTTCTATTGGACGTATCAGCTTTGACCAAAAAACAATACCTAAAAAAAAGATTAAGTACAAAGTTAAATTATTTTTTTAATGCACATTAAAATTTCATTAAATGAGATCGAGAAAGAAAAGCATTACTTTTATACTTTAATTTTCATAAAGTCATTAGTGATATTTTTTTACAGCACAAAATCCTTCTCAGCGGCAAAGTAAGTGCATAGGTTAATCTATTATCATTTACTAACTCCGCGCCTTTCAAAGAACTAAATTAGATAAACCTTATAAAAGATTAGTAATAATACTTCAGTTGCATTTAACTGTCACCCCAGTCATTTAGTTTATCTAAACTCCGGGGGCTTCATCGCTCGCTGGCCTCGCCTAAATAACCCTTCGCTGTGAGTATATACCACTTTATTTTGACACCTAAAAATGATTCATTATGGGTATATCTTAAGAAAGTATCTTTTCCTATAATTTCACGAATACACTACAATAGTCTAACCCATCAACTTTCGGATGATTAATTATTGCACAAAAAAAATGGGTTGTTATTTTGATTTTTTTGCCAACAAATATTTTGGAGTAGTTAATTAATGGATACAATAATAAAAATAGCAACACTTATTGTATTAGCAGCTGGAGCAAGTAGTATAGCTGCTAACACGACAGAGAATTCCCTGGAAGTCAAGTATGTTAATCAGTTCGACTTAGTATGGTGGGATAAGAAATCTGGTGGTAAACACAATGGTAGTTATTATCGACCTAAACTTCCCTCAGGCTACTATCGACTTGGAGACTATGCTAAATCTGGATACAGTGCCCCAACCGAGTCCGTTATCGTAGTTAAAGAGTTAGTGCCAGGCTCTTTAGTAAGACCAGTCGGTTACACTAGGATATGGAAAGACTCTGGTTCTGGGGCAAAGTGGAATGGATCCTTCTGGCTCCCTAAACCTCCCTCTGGATATAAGTGCCTTGGTGTCGTAGCCCAACGTGGGCATCATGAACCCTCTATCGATGAAGTGAGATGTGTTAAATCAAACTTAGTGGTGACGGGCAAAGCAGGAAAAATGACCTGGAATGACAAGCGTACAGGTGCCAAGGCTAATTTTAGTTCATGGAAAATTATGTACCCCCTCTGCAATCGTGTGCTGCAGTAAATAACGTACAAGCCATACCGCTAATGTCTTCTTACTCAGTTCTCTGTCTGTTTAGTACGCTG
>NZ_AUAF01000278.1 GCF_000428585.1 Zooshikella ganghwensis DSM 15267
GGCAAACAAGAGCCCACTAACTCATTAAAATACAGAGCAGCGGCATGAGTAAACGAATGAATATGTCAATCTAAAAAAACTTCGGAATCGAGTATGAGTAATAGTGAAATTTACCACGCACCTGATGCAGAGTTACGAGAAAACGTTTTAGATACATATAAGCTTGCGTCTATATCAAAACGCTTTTGGGCTACTATCATTGATAGAGTAACGTTGATTGCTCCAATATTGCTGGGTTTTTGGTTTTTTGACCCTCAAGAATATTATTGGAAAGATTATGATACTGCTTTATTAGTATATAGTGGTGTTGTAGGTTTATTATTTTTGGTATTAAATATTTGGCTTCTTATCAAAAATGGTCAAACCATTGGCAAGAAGTTGTTAAAAATAGCAATCGTAAGCTATAACGATAATGAGAAACTAGATTTGTTCTCCTTATTATTTTTGCGTCATGTTTTATTTTGGATTGGTGATGCATTTCTGGGAGTGTTATGGCTGATTGATGGACTTTTTATATTCAGTCGTGAAAAACGTTGTTTACATGACTTGGCTGCAAGTACAAAAGTGATTGATTTACAGAATAATTTATAAAAAATAGTAATAACTTTATCTGTTAAACTAAAGAGACCAATAGGGTAAGCTTATAAGTATGTTAAGTAGTTTTACTCTATTGATTTTTTGTATGTGAAGCTCATAAAATCTGATCTTTCGAATTCTAGAAATGATATAGGTTAAGGTATTAGTTTGCACTTAGTAATTATTGCCGTTCTTTTATTTGTGGCATCCTTTTTTCTGTATAAAAAACTTTTCAACCGCAAGGGTACTGGGTATGCAGTAGACTCTGTGATGAGTGAACTTGTAGGGCTTTGTCGTGGTGATGTTGAGCGTGCAGAACGATTATTAAATCACGAAAAAAGTAAGAATCCTCGGTTATCTGAAAAGCAAGCTATTGAAAATGCGATATATTTTCTAAGACGTGATAGTTAGTGTTCTATCTTACGATCTAAAAATTCAATTCTCCTATTGAGCTAGCTCAGTATAAGCTTTTCTTCTTATTGGATGCCGCTATGCAAGCTGCTATTATGCCGCGATTCACGAGTATCTGTGCAGTAGCTACGTAAGGTTATTTATGAAGAAGGCTTTATTACTAATTGTTATTACTAGTTTTTTTTCTGGGTGTGCTGTACCTGTCAAGAGATCATTACAAGGGCATACTTTAGTCTCAGAAGGTTTTCCAAAAATTAGTTTGAATATACCTACTGAATATGAGTTGGTTGATTCCTATTCAGGTAAGAGAAATAGTGATACAAGCAAAAGTTCATCTGAAAGAGAGTCATGGTATTACTTTTATAAAAGAAATAGTAAACGACTTGTTGAAACTACACTTGATATTAGATTTTATGATGGTGATTCTAGCGTACATTACTCTGATGATACTAATGATGCAAGAAAGTTTAATTTTAGTTATAGCGTAATTAATGGTATTCGTTATACAACTTACTTTATGGCATCCAAAATGAGTGATCACGAGGCAAAGTTTAGCGTTGCTCAGTGTAGGGTAGATAAGTTTTTTGTATCTACGTTTCCTCCTCAAACTAATCATATGTTTGTAATTAGCTACACGGCGATAGTGCCATGCAATAAAGTAGAAAATAATAGAGTGGTTGATAAGGGATTGATTAATGAAATTGATAAAAGTGCATATAAATTATTATTGAGTTTAAGTAAGGGTTTTTGAGTTAAATATATGTCGCTTTAATTTTTTTGATAAATGGATGGTTTTATTCATGAGAAAGGTATTTTTGCTGGTTGTCTTATCAGTATTTTTTTCAGGATGTGCTGCACCTGTAAAGCGATATATCGGCTATGATAACGTTGTTGTTTCTGAAAACCACCCAAAAATTCGGCTAGCCGTACCTTATGAATATGAGTTTATTGACTCTTTTTCCGGGAAAAAGCTCGTTCAGTTTTCTAACGTTAGTGGTAGTGCATATGAGCATCGTGATTGGTTTTACTTTAAGAAACGTAATGCTAAAGGGGTTACTGATAGTACTTTAACAATAGATTTTAGCGATGCTAGTAAAACATTAACGTATGATATTAAAAACTGGGGAAATAGCTACTTTAATCGAAGTGCTATAACGATTAATGATACCAGTTATACCACTTTTTTTGAGGTCCATAGATCACCACTAGATAAAGATGTTTTAGCTCAATGTAGCCTATCTAAAAGGTTTTGGACATTCCTAAATACAGAGAAAAAACATTTATTTTCAATTAGTTACATTATAGCTATACCCTGTAACCAAATTCATAATGGAAGAGTGGATGATGATAGCTTGTTGACTAGTGTTGATAAGCAGGCAAATGAACTGGTTAGAAGAATGAGTTTATAAGTACTTCTCCTTACAGTTGAAGTGATTAGACTAGTTCAGTATTGATGCTTGGATGTGTTGGCTGAATATTGATCAGGTGATATTATGCTGGCCTCAAAATAAAGTCTGAGCAGTATCTAAATTAGGTTTGTTATGAAAAATACATTGTTAGTTATTGTTTTATCGGTAGTGCTTGCTGGTTGTGGTGTAAACGTTAAGCGTACTGTTAAGGATAATATCCTAGTTTCTAATGCCTCACCCGCAATACGCCTCAACATACCACAGCCTTATGAGCTGGTGAATTCAACCTCTGGTAAGAAGTTTAATGAGTATGATAATGGTTTTAGTGGATCTTATGATAATGAGAATTCCTATCTTTTCCTAAAAAAGAGTGCAAATGGTTATGTTGATGGAGCCTTTTATGTTGCGTTCGTTGAGGCAGGGGCTCAAACAATGTTTATTGATGAACTTAAAGATAAAGAGCTTTTTAACTCTGGTAATATGCAATTCAGGGGCTTTAACTATAAAACGTATTTCAAGGTTGGCAAATTAGCACGGTCTTCAGAAAACAGCTGTTTTATTCAGAAAATGCATCGCAAGGTACTCCCACCTAATAAAAGCCGTTTATTTGTGATGGTATACAGTGAAGTTATTTCCTGCGATAAACTTAATACAGAATATAGCAGATCCCAAGTAATCTCTGAAGTTGATGCTCGGGCTTTTGAGTTCATGAATAGTCTGTGAGTTTACTTAGAGTGACAAACCAAATTTATAAATCACCTGAAGCAAAGCTTTCTCAAAACGACATCGCATTTGATGAGTTAAAAATAGCGGGTACGATGAACTCGACTTTGGCCATCAAGCAGCCATCGCGAGTTGATTAATTAAAGTGTCAGCGTCATTGGGTGTTAATTTAATAAAGTCATCACTTATACTT
>NZ_AUAF01000279.1 GCF_000428585.1 Zooshikella ganghwensis DSM 15267
TTGTTTCATCCTTGAAAGTGATTGATATGGCTTTCGTATTTACGTCTACAACGCTGGCTACACCACACGTTATCCCGATCAAATTCCAGTTCGCGAAGTTTTGACTTTTTTAGGCGATGAATATAGAGAGGTTGATCGCAGTTAACACAGTGTAACCACCAACCTCTCATCATTAACTCAGCGGCGGGGACATAACCCAGCTCAGCATAGTGATCAAATGCAGAGACTCGCTTTGGTGGATCAGTGTATTGGGGATCGAACTTAAAACGGACACAGGCAAGGTTTAATGCACCTTCTTTACTGACATGAAATATCACCTTTTCTTGACCATCCTCTTCTTCAACTTGCCAAGCAACACAAGGTGGTTCTTTTTGACTTAATGAGTTAATCGTTGAATCCATGACAGACTCCTTTTGATGAATTTAATTAATTTTTATTTAGAGGTTCTTTTATCGTTTAACTAAAGCTATTTGTTCAATGACTGAGCCTGCTTCGGGCGTTAATTAAACCTTTAAACATTTTTGAGTTAGCTAAATAAACAGCTTTTGCAAACCCAAAAGGGGTTATACTTCTTATATTTTTTCTGTCAGCTGATGGTGAACACTTATGAATTCTGTCATCTGGATTCACCTTATTGGGATGATAAGGCTCAGGCATAACAAATCCTCCACCCGTCCATAAACATGTTTTTTTAGTGTATTCATCATTAGGTTCATAGCCACAGTACTGCCATGGATGGAACGTATAATCAGGTTTACGCCAGTAGGTAGAAATAGTGCTAACGGGGTTTTCAATTAAATATGGAGCACCAGACCATTCACATATCTCTGTAGCCGTTGCGAACAAATCAATGGATAAACCCAAACTACGCAACCCTTTACCTTTAAACCATCGAGCACCAGAAACAGCTAAATGGTCACAAGGTGGAAATGCGGCTATAAATTTAATCTGATCTATAATTTCAGCAGGTGGCAGCCAACCAAACCTTATATCGGCACCTACTTTAACAAGATTATTTTTGCGATTAATTCCTGGTTTATGCTGAACATCTATAATCCAACATTCATATCCTGCTTCTAACCAGGGCTTTACCATCTCCCCCGTAAAATCAAAGAGGGACAACATAACAGGCTTCATTTGTTATCCTCCATTAACTCAGCATTAAATGCTTCACGTATCATGTTCACTGTTTTATCGGCTAACAGACTTTTGTCTTCTACGGCTCGAATTTCTGTGCTCTTAAACTGCCTTGGATCTTCGCCACTAACAAAACATTCACCCGTTTTTTTAAGGCAATAGCGAATCCAGTATTCACCACTGTCCATCACGTCCGCAAAGCTCTGAATTAAATCGGGAATAAATAAATGGGCCTGACAGCCGACGCGTTGATTATTTTCAGGTATGAGTAAATTAAACCGCGCACAATGCCATTGGCCATGATCAACCGCTGATGCATGTAAACAGGTTCGGCAATTAACCGCTGGGACTTGTTCACCATGACAAATGGCATGATGATCGCAGAGTTTGCATTCCCACCAACTGGGATCGTCATTTAATTTGTCCAGTGGCTGATCACTGGCAATAATGCGGGCGGCTTTAGCTAACGTGTTTTCAGCATAGGATTTGTCGTATTTAACCCGTTCGCCATACAGTGCGTCGGTATTTTTATTCACCGCAATATAATAAGCCCGATCAATTTGTTGCAGGTGCATATACACTTGCATCTGGGTAAAATGCTGCGGTTTACTTTTTTGTACGCCGTCTTTTTCTAACCCTTTAAAACTCTTTTCGCTGTGGGTTTTCATTTCGATGATATGCCACTGGCTCGGTGCTTCTAAAAAGCCATGGCCCACACCATCCATTGAACCGCCAAAGTGATCCTGGCAAGCCGATACCCGAAATTGTTTGCCAGTATTAGGGTCCACGGTCCAGACTTTCACACCCGCCGCTCGTAAATTCGCGGCAAAACGATCTTCCGCTAAATGGCCAGTTTCAAATAAACGCAGCATTTGTCCTTTATGACTTTTTATCGAGCACCAATGAAAGTCATACCACAGCGCACGCTCACAGCTTTTACCAATGATTGACGCCCCTAAATGGGCGCGCCAACCATGGCCAGTCTGTTGCAGCTCATAGTGCTGATAAATCGCATTAATGGTGCTGTGTTGGGATTCAGGCAGTTGCATGGCTCTGATTCCATACGGGTTGTTCAAAATTCCCTGCAGGTGGATTTGAAGGCGCCTGTTGGGTAGTGATGGGCGGTTGCTGTTGAGGTGTAGCAACGTGCTGCGTAGTTGTTGGTTGTGTTTGGTTATTCCCTGATACAAACTGACTCGGTTGCAGAGTAGGCGGTGTCTGATGCACTATATTGGATGTTTGTTGAGGTGCAGTAGAAGCTGCATGCTGATAGTTCTCTTTCGATAACCAACCCCGTATCACATTTTCCGGTTCGTTGGATTGTTTGTTATTGCGAATGGTGACTTTAATCACCAGCGGTTGATTTAATAATTGATCCGAGTCCTGAACGTTCGGATTACCCAACGCTTGGCCTATAGCTGAAATAGCGCGACGACCAATATTCTCTGCCTGCTGATTCGGATGACTGATATTTTGATTATCAAATACCCGACGTTCGGCGTATTGGCCTTCCAAAATAATGTACGAAAACGCAATATAATGGCCCGTGCCGGCTTTATTCATTTTAACGTCGGCTTTGTCGATCATCGCTAAATAATCACCGGCAGGAATAGGCGTAAATAAATTAATATTGGGATCGTATGCTTGGGTTGAAAAACCTAAATTTGCCATGATTAAACTCCAGATTGATGATGAGGTAAGGCCTGTGAAAATGCATCCCATTGCAGAGGGATTTCCGGGGGCAGGCCATAACGGTTTTTAGCTAAAAAGGCGGGTGTTTCCTGGGTATATAAAACACGTTGGCCGGTGGTAATACCGCGTGTCACTTCGTTACCAAAACCGACATCGGTCTTTTTAACAACGGTTTTAAAATTGGTGAATAACACGCAATCGACCGACTCTTGAATTAAGGCACTGGCCCGGTCATGTAATTTAATTTGGTAACGGTCGTAGGGTTCGGTTTCCGGTGAATCAAAGCGTTTGACCTGGGTATGGGCAATTAAAATAATGGCCATGTTTTTTTCATTACGCAGGGCATCGAGCCAGGCTAAACATTGTCGCCAGTAGGTGAGGGCTTCACCGTAACCTTTGCCATAACCAAAGTCTTCAATACTGCTCTTGCCGTGCTGTTGGGCGGTGTAAGTCCAAATCAGTGGTTCCAA
>NZ_AUAF01000280.1 GCF_000428585.1 Zooshikella ganghwensis DSM 15267
AGTTAGAAGCCAGTAAAAAGGCACGGGGTTATTTTGAAGTTTAGAAACTGCCACTGACTAATATTCCCCGTGATGACTGGCTCAGTGGCACTTGAGCTGCAGTACTTTTCAAAAAACTGCACTTTTTTTCATTTTCTTGTGCTTTTTTTCACGGCGTGTAATCACCTGTTTTTATCTAAAGCCCATTATTGGTAGGGGGTAGGGCGGTGATTGCGTTCACTTTGAGATTTCACAAAATCATTAAGACGCGCAAACCACAGTGTGGTGAGGAGGAGTGCTGTTCTGGTCTGACTTCTTTTTCAAGTAGAGTTTTACTCAAAGCACAGGAAAATGATTGGCAGTGGCTTTCAGGCTGTTTAGTGTTATGCATTGTAAAGCAGTACTGTGGGCGAGTGGCAATTGGCCGGTAGCTTAACGGCCAGTCTGATATATCACCAGAAATGGCTCTGAAGCTTTTTAGGGTGCTAGGTCGTTCTCCTGAAATCTGGTTATTAATGCAGGATCACTACGATCTGTGGTAAGCAGGGCAAAAAAATAGACCTAACAGGTTATGAGGTGATTTCATTTGCGGTGTGATGATCAAAACCCTAACCAGGGTTTGAAGCCATTTAAAGGCGCTTCTGACCCATTACAAAGGCTGAAAGGCTCTGTTCACAGTTTTGATGAGCCTACAGCACCAGTGGCAGAAGCGAGTTGGGAGCAGACAGAAACGGGTAAAATATGCATAAATACCACTACACCCTCAAATCAAGTCAAAAAGCAAAAAAACTCGTTGCTCAGGTTTTTTATGCGCTGGAAAAAGAAGAAGATAAACTAGAGGATGCAGAACTCATCGAAATTATTAAAGCGAGAGAAAACCAGCCATCTATACCTGTAGATATAGATGACCTGTAGTCATTCCTTTCCGTTTTTTCAGTACTTGGTTAATCAATCATCGTATGGAAAGAATGATTTCATTTATTTTATTGCTGTAAATATAGGGTCAAGCCATAGTTAATGCTACATAGGTTTGACTAGCCCAAAAAACAAAAAGTAGCTCAGGGAGTTTCTCTTGAATTTGATCTTCAGCAATTGCCAAAATGTCTTCATCAGACCACTGGCAATCCTGTTTTTCTAAGCTAAGTTGTTTTAACGATTTTATGACATGTTCCTGAGCTTGACTCAGTAGCGTTGGAATTTCCTGTGCCTGCTCTTTGGAAAAAAGTAGGATTCCTCCACCAAAACGATACTTGTCATCCAATGAGATCACCCGTGCGGCGATACAGTCTCGTTCTTCTAGACTTTGAGACCCCAATCGCTCATCAATACGCATTGTTTTGCTGGTTGAACCCACAGGACGAACATTAACCCAGTACCCTGCATTGACATCTACAATTTCCCATAACTGGACTTCGCTGTCATCCAAAGCACTGAGGTAACGCTTAGCGTAAGGTGTTTCCCGCCAGCCTCGGCGCTTGATATAGCTACTAATCATGCTGTCTTCTTCATTGTCCCAGAGTGTCGAGGCAAAAAGCTCGAAGAGGTAGACAAAGCCTGTTTCCATGTAACCATGATCTTCTAGTGTTTCGTAAAATTTGTCAGCAGGAACCTCAAGGGACTCCGCTACACCACTCAATACTTCATCGAAAAACTGCGCTTGTCTTGCTTCCCATACACCGCTATCAGAATATTTAATAAGATTTGCAATAGCTTTATCGATGTCTTTTTGTTGCTTACGCTTGTTCATGGATAACTTTTACTCAGGCTGTAGATATTTTTACACAAGGGCTGGCTGATAGAGGGTAAAACGATAGCCTACCTTCACAAAAGCGGTCACTATAATACGTTTAATTCATTTTTTAAAAATGCTGAGTATTCTTGAGGCCATTGGTAAGGCAATGAACGTCAATTTCTACCACTGGCGTGTCCTAAGTCGTCGGTGGATGAGACGGATGGCTGGGACAGCCAGGAATGAGCACATAGGTTTAGTAACTTCCCTGTAGCAACAAGCTTCAATCAGTCTTATTTCCATCCGCCCTTAAACCTCTTTACCGAGTTTTTACATCTAAATAAGACGTAGAGCCTCGGTTTTTCAGGCAGGTAGTGACAGCGTTTTCCCCTCATCCTCTAAGAATTGGATACACTTTAGGTGCAGCGGAATGCAGTGCAAGATAAAGCAATGGTACTACTGACCTGATAAGTCGTTATCACCATTACCAAAAAAGGGGTACCACGAATGTGGCTGATAGTACTATGAGTGCGCTGAGACATTGATTTTCAAGAGAAAAATACAGGACTATCGACTCATGCCGTAATCGCTTTATCGAGATCTACTTCGACGTGAACGGCTTCTGTTGTGGTTTTGCTCGGCGCTGTGGCTTTTCGCTTGTTTACGCTCTTTTTCAAGCACTTTTGCAAATGTTGTGTTGTTTTCGATGTGTGTATTGGCGGCATCTTGCGGAGCGTAACCGCGCCGCATCTTCGCTTGGGACTCACTTAAATCGTGCCAACCACCACGTAAGCGTTGTTCTGCGATCTGATTGTATTCAGATTTCAGTTGCTGCAACCGTTGCTGAGAAGTACTAAGAGAACCTTCACGGATGTACCTGTCTTGTATTTCTTGGATCGCTTGCTGGTTGCGTGGACTCTTTGCCTCACTTTTTAGTCTGAGTAGATAGTTTTGTTGTCCGATTTTCAAATCTTCGTATAGCTTAAATTTGGTCTTCATCGAGCCATTTTTAATCTTTTCTGCGCGTTCGGGATTCGCTTTTTCAAACGCTTTCCATTCGTTTAATTTTTCATTGTACTTCGGATAAAATACGTTTTTTTCATACCATTTGAAATCATCCAAATGCCGCGCAGCTTCGAGCGCTGAAAGCGCTTCAGAATTGGACTTGCGTGGTAGTGTGAATACCGGCTCGCGGGTGGTTTTTTCAAGCTCATTGATTTCGTTGGCTAATGATTTTAGCTGTGTCTTTAGATCATTGTTGTAGCGCTCAGCTTCTTTGTTTTCCAGTGTGACGAGTTTGTCTGTATGCTCAGCCAGCCGCATGTAATGCGCGGTAATGTCATCGATTTTTTTCTGATGACTCAAGCGGTCAACGTGTGTTTGAGTCTGTCTATGTAGATCATATGCCACTAAATCATCGATTCGCTTAAGCTCCGCGGGATTATTATTAAGCGCATGAAAACGCTTGAGACCGTTTGTCTTAAACTCGTCTTTTTGTTTTCT
>NZ_AUAF01000281.1 GCF_000428585.1 Zooshikella ganghwensis DSM 15267
TGGGCTTGGGTTTTTACCCAATACACGGCGCCTGCGGGACATTCTGTCTCTGCATTACACCAACCACGGGTAAGGGTGGTTTGGGTATTATCCGGTGCTTTCTGGCTGATGAGGCGACCAAAGTCATCGTATTCATAGGTAGTGACTAAGCCATTGGCATCCATCGAGATAACCGGGCTACCCCAGTAGGGATGCAGGGTTTGGGCAGACGTATGCCCGAGTGCATTGGTGGTTGAGATTAAAAACCGGCCATCCGCATCATAGGTATACGTCTGTTTGCGTGCAGTGACCTTGGCACCTTGGGTTTGCTCTTCAATTAAGTTACCAAAACTGTCGTATTTAAACTCCGTGGTCAGGACATAATCGCCTTGACTAGGCTCTTGAATGCGCTGGGTTAAAGCACCTGTCGTGGCATCATAACTAAACTGCGTGGTGCGGGTTTGGCTGTCTCCAGCCACACCCACGTTGGTGGTTTGCGTTTGTGTCGGTAAGCCGATGAGCCAATGGTCTTCATCGTTGAGATAGGTGTTAACGGTGGTGCTTTGCTGTTGGCCGTAGGTATCGGTTGTGACGGTTTTACTTTCCGTGACATTGCCATAGGCATCATAGGCCAGATGCTGAGTGGTTTGTGATAACTGAACGTCCTGTAATGAGCGTTGTTCTGTAAAGGCGCGTGTCATGATGGTTTGATAACGAGGAATATCACCATCGTTTAAGGTATGGGTCAGCCAGCTTTGCTGAAGGTCTTTGAGGACAACACCGTCTTTAGCATAGGTTTTTTGGTTTTTTAAGGCACCAATGACATGGGTATCAACATGCTGGGCATAGACAGAGTGAGTCCGAATACCGGTGTCTTCTTGAGTCGACGTCACCGTTCTAAAGCCCAGAAAGCCCAAGCCTTGCTGGTGGTATTTCAATTCACCGTATTTATAGCGCGTCGTGGAGAACCCGCCGATACCATTGCTGGTTTGTACCGTTGACACGACAAAGGTGGAGGGTTGAATATCTTTAATAGGGTATTGGCTGCCTTCACTCTTGGTGAAGATTGATTTATCCGTCAGTGGTGCATACGACAGTTTCACTTCATGGTCAAAGCCGTTGCTAATGCCCACCAATCGGGGCGGGGTAAAGGGTGAAAGACTGGTGTACAGGCCATCACCGGCAAAGCCAAAAAAGTCCGTGGTACCATTCCCATCAAAGTCATACACGGCGCGTGGGTTTTTATCCGCTGTCCAGCCTTGACTGTAAGCAAAATTATCTAGAATTTTGCGGGCAGGAGAAAACCCTGAGCCGGTATTAAACGACACATACACCCCATTATTGGCTAGGCCAATAATGTCGTCTAAACCATCATTATTGACGTCCCCTAAAAAGCGTGGGTTCTTATGGACTTGCCAGCCTTGTCGCGTACCAAACTCATCCAAAACGGCGGTGATGGGGGTAAAGCCGGTGCCGGTGCTGTACGAGACAAAGACACCACCACTGCCAAAGGCGACGATGTCAGCACGACCATCTCCGTTCACATCACGCATAAAACGCGGATGCAGGTCGGTATGCCAACCACTGCTGTAACCTAAATCCGCCAACAAACGTTGAGCCGGTAAAAACCCCTCATGCGAGTTGAAGGCGACATACACGCCATCACCAGCAAAACCGACAATATCCGCTAAGCCATCGCCATTGACATCGGCGAGTTCACGAAGGTGTTTAGCGGTACTCCAGCCTTGTCGTGTGCCAAATGCTGCCACTGCCGTGGTCACTGGGGTAAAGCCAGTGCCGGTACTGTATGAGACAAAGGCACCACCACTGCCAAAGGCTAAGATATCCGCACGGCCATCACCGTTAATATCTTGCACAATACGGGGATGAAGATCCGTATGCCAGCCGCTGCCATAGCCTAAATCTGCCAACCAGCGTGTGGCAGGCGCCATGCCTGATCCCGTACTGAGTGAAACATAAACACCAGCATCGGCAAAGCCAACAATATCGGCTTTGCCATCCCCATTGACATCCGCTAAATGGCGTGGGTGTTTAGCCGTACTCCAGCCTTGTCGGGTACCAAACTCACTCACCGTGCTCGGCTCGGTATCAAACCCCGTGCCCGAACTTAAGAAAGTAAAGGCACCACCACTGCCAAAGGCCACGATATCGGTCAGCCCATCGCCATTCACATCGCGTAAATAACGGGGATGTTGACCCACATGCCAGCCATGATTGGTGCCGAGGTCGTTTAATCGTTTTGTGGTCTTATCATTCAGTGCCGTTTCGTTAAATTGCCAACGCAATTGAGTCACAGGTTGACACTGCGTGCTACACAGCTGAAGTGAGCTCAATAAACTTTTATGGGTCACCGGGGTGGTTTCATAATTTAATATATAACGCTGGCTTTTTTCCCCATGAATAATTTCAATGGTGTTTAAACGCTGTGTCACCGATAAAGGCGCGCCATCTAAATACGTCTGTTGTTGATCTTCACGCGCTTCATAATGGAATTTAATCGTGGTATTCGCATAATTAATTTGTGCAGGGACTTGCTCGCCCGTGTCAGCATGGGTGGTATAACGGTAATTAATCATACTGCGAAAACGATCTTCAATCGCCGTTAATGACCAGCGTAAGACGTCGCTATGATCTTTGAGAATAAGACGCGCATCGTGATTTGACGCAAATGTCGCGATCTCACCGTTTTTATGGATGACTTTAAAATAAGCCGGTCCATTCCCAACCGCGCCATAGGAAATTATTTTTTTATAATTATCATATTCCGTGCGATATTCAGTGCCATTCGCGCCATAAGTGCCTTTAATCGCCACTAAACGTTGGCCATTTAGACAAAATTTATCGTTATCATCAAAATCAACGCCATCAATAAAGCCGTCTTTTTCGAGGGTGGTGGGACAGCGAGAAATCACTGGAAAACCCGCTAAACGCCAGCCAACCCCGACTAAACCATTATTTTTTTGGCTGTCATATTCCAGCGCTAAATTCGGTGTTAAACCATTAATCCCTGGTGGTAATGCGACGGGAATATGGTAATTAGCCGCACCATCGGTACCGACGGAAAAAGCACCAGGCAGGGTACCGACGGCTTTTGTCGTATTGGCTAGCGCAACAGGGGAAAGAAAAACCTGAAAAATAGATAGAATCAGGCAGGCAAGCGTGATGTGTAAACGATTCATTATGTACTTCTTGTGACGACAGTATCAGTATAATTGAGCAAATTTTGGGCATTATAATGAGTAACTGCTCACATTCAAGTGCGA
>NZ_AUAF01000282.1 GCF_000428585.1 Zooshikella ganghwensis DSM 15267
TGGGCTTGGGTTTTTACCCAATACACGGCGCCTGCGGGACATTCTGTCTCTGCATTACACCAACCACGGGTAAGGGTGGTTTGGGTATTATCCGGCGCCGTTTGGCTGGTCAGACGACCAAAGGCATCGTAACCGTATTGCGTCACCAAGCCATTGGCATCGGTGGTGGTGAGCGGTACCCCCCAGAAGGCATCACTGGTTTGTTGTGCTTTATGACCCAGGGCATTGGTGGTTGAGGTTAAAAACCGGCCTTGGGCATCATAGGTATACGTCTGTTTGCGTACAGCAACTTTGGCACCTTGGGTTTGCTCTTCAATTAAATTACCAAAGCGGTCGTATTTAAAATCCGTGGTCAGGACATAATCGCCTTGACCCGGTTCCTGAATACGCTGGGTTAAGGCACCGGTCGTGGCATCATAACTAAATTGTGTGGTGCGGGTTTGGCTGTCACCGGATACACTCACATTTGTGGCTTGCGTTTGTGTGGCTAAGCCGATGAGCCAGTTACTTTCATCATTTTGGTAGGTATTCGTTGTTGTGCTTGTCTGCTGACCTAACGCATCCTTAATGACTTGTTTGGCTTCGGTGGTATTACCCCAGTCGTCATAGCTGAAGGTTTCGGTTAATGTGGATAGCCATTCATCCTGCAGGGATTTTTGCTGGGTCTCGCGTGACACTAAGTAGGTTTGAAAACGCTTAATGTCCCCATCATCCAGCGTATTCACCTGCCAGGTTTGTTGGGTGTCTTTTAATAAAACACCTGTCGCTGACCAGGTTTGCGAGCGACTCAGTAAACCGATTTTACGGTTGGCGACATCCTGTAAATACTGGTCTGTCGTTTTAATGCCTGTCTCAACTTGGGTGCTGGTAATTTCAGCAAAACCTAAGGCCCCTAAACCCCGCAGGTGTCGTTTTAAGCCTTTATAGTGATACTGAGTAGTGAGCTCACCGCCGATACCATTGGCTTGTTTAACTTCACTGACCACGTACACGGCAGGTTGTACATCTTTTACCGGGTATTGGCTGCCTGTGCTCTTGGTGAACGTTGTATTGTGGGTGAGGGGGGTATAATTTATTTGGGTAGTATGACCTAACCCATCCGTAATTTGGGTGATTTGGCGTGCGACAGAACCCGTCACGTACTGGTAGTGGGTGAAGTGACCTTGACTACTGAGACGACCAGCGGCTAAATCAACTTGACCGTCACCATTCAAATCACCCAGTAAGCGAAACCACTGTTGCCAATTGGTGTACAGCGTATTCCACTTCGTCAATTCTCTTAAGCCATCACCTTGTGATAACTGAATATAGGTATGGTGTCCATTATCACCAAAGTAATCCGCTACCAGGTCTTGTCGCCCATCACCATTCAGATCAGCAATACGGCGTGTATGGTCTGTCCAGTCATTGCGCAAATCGAACCACTTTTGCATTGGCAAAAAGCCGGTCCCCGTTGAAAGTGACACATACACCAGATTGCCAGAGCGGCCCAAATAACTGGACACCACATCATCATTCCCATCACCATTCATATCTGCAATGTGATGGGTGCTTTCATTCCAGCCTTCAGTACTTTGCTGCCAGTGTTCAACAACTTTTGTCGGGTTATCGGATTTAATGACGTATAACTGGTTGCCTGCTTTACCTATGTAGCTAACAACCAAGTCCTGCAAACCATCACCGTTAACATCTGCGGCAAACAACTGATGTTCATTCCAATTCTGGGTATTTACCACCCACTTTTGTGCAGGGGCAAAGTGATCGCCTTCTGACAGCTGTACTTCAATATCCATTAAGCCGGACGTGAGCGCGTAATAAACGATATCACTGCGACCATCCCCATTGACGTCCGCTAGTAATGCTTTATAGCCATCCCAGTTAGTGGTTATATGGGTCCATTTTTTAGGCGCTGCAAAGCCATTACCTGTCGATAACTGGACATACACAAAATTACCTGAGCTGGATAATTGATAGGACACCAGATCCGTTAGCCCATCACCATTCATGTCTTGAGCTAATCGATGATGATTCGCCCAGTTTTGACTATCCTGATACCACAGATGTGGCCGTGTTAATCCTGAGTTATCAGCCATGCGCACATTGACCACATTGCCACTTGCTGTCAGTCGCTGAGCAATTAAATCCGCTTTACCATCACCATTGACATCACCGACTAACCATGAATACGCGGATTGATCATTTTCAATACCAGGCGTTTCGAGCGGTACATTTTTATAGTTAGAAACGGTGGTCTCAGCATGGTCCCAAGCAAATGTCGTTTCGGGTAAACATGTTTGTTCACTGTGACAGAAGCGAATACCTTTCATCCAGTGGCGACGATCATTGGTACTGCGGCTGTAGCGTAATGTATAAAATTGTTTTTTATTGGCCGCCGTCATTTCAATTTTGGTTAAATGACGCGTACGGGTAAAACGACTGCCCTGTAAAAAGCGTGTGGTGGTGTAATTATTATCAGTATAAATAAAATTAACGATGACATTCGCATAACTAACTGAAGTCGGATAATGCTCACCAATATCATTATTTTCAGCGTACTGAAAATTAATCGTATTACCAAAACGATCTTCAATTTTATTAATGGCCCAATGCACAATGTCAGATTTACCCTGTGCCTCTACCTGGGCATCATCGGTATGACCAAACTCGGCCATTTCGCCATTTTTATACCAGACTTTAAAATACGCGGGCGCAGAACCTACCGCACCATAGGAAATAATTTTTTTATAACTGTCGTGTTCAGTACGATATTCAGTCCCATTCTTACCATAATCACCATTAATAGCGACTAAACGCTGGCCATTGAGACAAAATTTATCATTATTATCAAAATCAACGCCGTCAATAAAACCATCTTGCTCCAACGTGGTAGGACAACGCGCAATCGCAGGAAAACCCGTTAAACGCCAGCCTGTACCCACTAAGCCACCCTTTTTCTGGCTATCATATTCCAGGGCTAAATCAGGCTTTAAACCATTAACGCCAAGTGGTAATTGCAAGGGAATACGGTAATTAGCCGCACCATCGGTGCCGACGGAAAAAGCACCAGCAACCGTACCCACTTCATTGGGTGGATCAGCGACGGCAAATGAGGGAATAAACACCTGAAAAATAGATAGAGTCAGGCAGGCAAGCGTGATGTGTAAACGATTCATTATGTACTTCTTGTGACGACAGTATCAGTATAATTGAGCAAATTTTGGGCATTATAATGAGTAACTGCTCACATTCAAGTGCGA
>NZ_AUAF01000283.1 GCF_000428585.1 Zooshikella ganghwensis DSM 15267
AAGATACTATGTATAATGGACCACTATATGTGTACCAATGTAAAACGGACCAGTCGTTTATCAAAAAGTATACATTTTGAGAGGGGCAGGGAAGGACTATCAAAAGTGCTCTCATAAGCCATGTATCAAATTGTCTACAGACTTATGATAGAGCAAAGCCGCCTATCCACAACATCAGTGGATAGCTTTGTGGATGGTTGGTAAAAGCCCATGAATGTTGGGCTGTATCTGAGGTGTACAAAAAATAGCCGATTCGTAGGGTTATCGGCTATTTTTTTGATTTTTGTATACACATTCAAGAAGCATATCAGTACTTTCATCGCTATCTTGCCTAAAAAATAAGTACTACAGACCTAAGTTGTCGTCTATTTTCACAACAAACCAAGTCAAATCAATAAGGTGAAGCATTTCATCAGTGACTTGTGATGCATACCTGATTAAAATGTGTGTTTTTATTTTGTGTTAAATGGAAGTACAGCGAAGTCATTAATGAAAATACATCTTAAGTTGAATAAACTTGTTTTACCCATTTTATGCTGCTCTCTTTTCCCCCAAGCCCAAGCGGTGACTTGCTCTGGTGGAGGTCAAGTTTGTAATAATAGTCTTGTAGTACCAATTAATTTATCTAGTGCACATGAGTACAAAGTTAGCTTTACTGCTAGCTCTGGTCACTGTAGTGATATTAAAGCAACAGTCAGTGCAGGAAGTGCGGTGTTGGGAAGTTCTGGTTTTCTTGGTCCAGGACAGTCCACAGGTATTTTTCCTATCCCCAATAATGCAACATCTGTAGCTGTTTCAGCGCAAGGTCGATATGGTGGCTGCAATTATGGAACTCTTGGCGTTTGGACAGGTTCAGTCAATATTTATAGCTCAAAGCAGACGTGTAAAGATGGCTATCAAAAAGGTCACTATGACTGCTCTCAACAGCGTGTAACACCAAAAGAGTCAGGCCAAGCTCAATGCCCTTCAGGTAACCCTATCAATACTGCAAATGGGAATAAATATCAGGTAGAAAATGATATTAATGGGCAAATTTCTGTCATCAGAACATACAACAGTAACTTAGGTTATTGGCTATTTTCCTTTAGGCAAAACCTCATCATTATTGATGAAAATACGTTGTTAATAGAACGAAGTGACGGAAAAACAGAGCGCTTTACTAAAGGGGATAACAGCCGCTGGGCATCTGATGAAGATGTGCAAACCACCTTACAAGCAATTAATGAAGAAAATAAGCCCGCGAAATGGATAGTAACCCGCCCAGGTCAATCAGTTGAAAAATACGATGAAAAAGGACGGTTACTATCAATTGTTTATGCTAGTGGGGAGCGTTATAGCCTTTCTTATAAGGGTGATGACATCCTTATTCAGGATCTAAGAAAAAATAAGCTTGTATACACTGTTGAGCATGGTGTTAGTGTTGTAAAAGCAGTACTAAACGATGGTCCAGTCTATGAATATTTATATGACGAAAAACACCGGTTAGCTAAAGTAAAGCGTGGAGATGTTTTCATTCGTCAATATCATTATGAAAACGAGAAATTTCCCTTTCATTTAACAGGGCTAACTGATGCTAATGGACAGCGGTATGCTACTTGGCGCTATGATGATCAAGGCCGAGGCATATCCAGCGAACATGCTGAAGGCATCGATAAAACAACCTTTAGTTACTCAGAAAACGCTACCACTGTAACGAATCCTTTAGGTAAAAAAACAACTTATTTTTTTGAAAATTTTTATGGTGTAAAAAAAGTTGTTCGTGTTGAAGGGCAAGCTACTGCAAACTGCTTAGCAGCAAACCAAGAGTATACCTATTACGACAATGGTTTACTGAAAAGTAAAACAGATTGGAAAGGTGTTACTACAGCATTTGAATACAACAACCGTGGCCTTGAAACGCTGCGCACTATCGCGGTTGGAACCCCCAGTGAATACACCATTAAGACTGAGTGGCATGATACGTTGGAAGTTCCCACAGCCCAAGAAGCTCAAGGAAAAAGAGTGGAATTTAAATACGACGATCACAGCAATTTGATCCAGCGAAAAGAAATAGAATTGAATTAATTTTTTTAAATTAATTATTTTTTCCAGGGAGCGTAAGGCATTACGAGCATTGCGCATAGTAGTAAGAAAAGTATTTAAAAAAAGATTATGCAACTAACAAAAACCTTGTTAGCTAGCCTGATTGGGTTGGCACTCTTATCACCCGCATACGGTGATGAAGTGGTGAATGTGGAGGAAAGCTCCACCAGCTATCAATACACTGATGAAGGTAAAATCAGTCAGATTGATGGTCCTCGTACTGATGTAGAAGATATTACGCGCTATGAATATCAAGAAAAATTTATACTTCATAAACTCATTAATGCGTTAGGTCATACTAAGACCTTTACTGACTTTACCCCTTTGCGTTTACCTCAAACGGTCATTGATGAAAATGGTGTAAAAACCACTCTGAAGTACGACTTAGGCAATCGTGTCACTGAATACACTATACATTCAACTAAAGGTAAACAAACCCATAAAATAACCTACGATAAGGTAGGTCAAGCCATACAAATTGAGCAGCCCGATGGTAGTAAGCTCAAGATGGAATATAGCGACGCACGCTATCTAATGGCTATCGAAAATGACCGAGGTGAGCGCATTGAATATGATTATGACAATGCAGGGAACCGTATTAAAACGGAAGTAAAATCCAGCTCAGGTCAGATTGTAGCTCAACATCAGCGTGTATTTGATGAAATGAGCCGCCTATTAAAATCAATTGATGCTGATGGGCATACAACACAGTTTAGCTATGATCCTAATAGCAACCTCACAGGCATTAACAATGCACGAGAGCACAAAACTACACGCCAGTTTGATGTACTAAACCGTCTAGTAAAACGAAAGGATGCCTTAGAGCAGACCAGCGAAAAAGTCTACGACAAGTTTGGTGATGTCGTTAAGATTATTGCACCTAACGGGGCTACAACAACTTTTAAGTATGATAGGCGACACCGAGTTATTGAGCGTAATAGCCCTGATACAGGTAAAACCTCTTACGCTTATGATGCCGCAAGCAATTTAATTCAGAAAATAAATGCTCTAGGTATTGAAACACGATATAGCTATGACGCCCTCAACCGGCTAATTAGCCAACAATATCCTAATGCACCAGAACTCAACATATCCTATATCTATGATGAAACCGCTAACGGCAATAAAGGCATTGGCCGCTTAACAGGTATCCAAGACCAGTCAGGC
>NZ_AUAF01000284.1 GCF_000428585.1 Zooshikella ganghwensis DSM 15267
CTAGGGCTTGATTACTTACACAGGGTACTAGTAGAAGGAAGTGTTAACCTGGCAGTATTTCGGCACTCCCTGAAAGTTTTGTCCTGTACATAGGGATTTAATGCAAAAATAACATCCAGTGGTAACAGTGGCTTGGATAATGATGATGTTGAAGGCTCTTATGTGTTATCACTACCCAAAAAACTATACGACTTTGAAAATGCACCCTGGACAGCCTATAAAGATAAAAGCAAAACACAAGAAGCTGCTAAGTGGTTCCAAAATAATAAAAAGGTCAAAACCTATAAAACACTTGACGCCGCTTTTTACTTAAGCTCCGAGCAAGAAAAGAAAAAAGCTATTAAGAAGTGGATAACCGAAGACAGCAGTAAAATGGTTGTGTATCAAGAGTATTTTGATTAATACAAAGGCTAGAGCAGTGCTGACTCAAATAGTGTTAACAGCCCCTGGATAAAGCACATCGAGAAAGCTGTCGCAAGGAAGCGGCAGCTTTTGCATAATTATGCCGATGACAAAATCAAGTCAGAAAATTTATTAGAAAAGTCTGTTACCTGTGACCAGTCTGTAAACTCATAGTCCTTACTTGTATCTGTAGGACCATTTGTCATCTTCATAATGAGTTTAACGAGTAATTTATCAGTCAGAGCATATTTAGAATACTGTAGTGCTCCTGCAAAAACACCCACCATATCAGGACGAAAGTTCAACTCTAGAAGCCACTTTTTCAGATAAGGGTTCGAGTCTATCTGGTCCCGATTAACTTTTCTGGCTGTGAGATTAACTGAAATAAGCCCTGTTTGCTTGGCATCTAACTGCTGACTATGCACTTTAATCCACCGTGTTAAGGCTTTTGGGTGCGCACCATGTCTTACTCCACCCGCTATGAGTACAGCAGAATACTTTTCTATATTGATTGACTCACCGTTAGCAGTCAGTGCTACGACACATGTTGATAGCTGACACGACATATGCTGAGCAATAAACTGCATGATTTTTTTAGTTTGACCATCACGGGAATAATATAGTAAAAGCACGGGTTTCATTATACAGCCCAACACATTCTATTAATACTTAAATATCTTTGCTGGAATAAAACACATCGTATTGGGATAAGGCAATAGGTACAGTAATCATTTTTCAACTAACGTTAACTTACATCAATTTTTAAACATGTAATGCACAAATCCTAACGTCATGAAAAATAATACTATACCCTTCACGAATTATTTCTAGGTTTTGCTATCTTCACTCCTCACCCCAATCACCTATTAATATAAGCTCATGGGGCTTCGTCACTCGATGGCCGCACCCTTGTGCCCTTGGGGTATAAAAACCATTCGTATTGGGTATATTATTCACATAAGTGGGAAGGGCTAGCCAACATGAGACTGTTGACTTTTTAAATCAAGATACTGCTTTTCTAAGTGTCGATAATCGTGAGATATTTTCTTTAGCCTGTTAAGTACACTATTATACGATTGCCTTATTTTTTCTTCATCGGTTTTGTCTGATAAACGCTTTATTTTCTCATCCTTTTTACTAAGATCAATCAACAGATTTTTATTTTCCAGTTCCAGCTGATTAACCATAGATAATAATTGCTCAGTTTCCTGCTTGTTTTTTTCAACCATTCGTCTTATTGCCACATCATCTTTTACAGCATCACGCATACTATTAAACGATGTACTTTCTAAGGCAACAACTTTATTTTTCAAGATAGTAATAAAATTATGATCTTTGTAAATTTCTTCTTCTAATAGCTTAATTTGCTCTTGAGCTTCATCAATCAAGCTTGTCATATTAAGTATAATCTTATGAGATTGTTCTTGATCTACCCCAACTTGCATTTGATGAATATACGCTTTATAGGAATCTTTCAGTCGCTCCAGATAATCAACTCTTTTTTTATAGAAAGCAATCTCACGTTTATGCTGCTCAACAACAATTTTATTGTACTCTTCTGACAAAGTACCTTCAATTTTTCCTGTATGTTTTATATATCGCTCAGTAATGTATGAGAAAAGTCGGTTTAAACCAGTAATTAACTCGTTAAATTGCTCACTAGTATTATCACTTTTTCTAAATGACTCTCTTTCAAGTTTTAGAATTGCCTTTAGCAATGTATAAGCACTTTGATTAGTCATATGGCCAATAGCAATCGCACTTAGAGGGATCGTACCAAATCGGTATTCCTGATTCTCTACCTCCTTTAGCCTTTCATCAATTATATCTTCATAGCTTTTTTGCTTAGTAGCTAAAAGCTTCTTACATTCATTTTGAAGTTCTTGCATTAAATTAGCGTAGCCTTCGCCGGCTAATCTTTCATAGTCAGGGTAGTTCTCTGCTTGTTCAAGCGCCCTCAATTCAATTAATATAACATTTCGGCGAACAGTATAAATATGTACTTTTGTAATATCTTCAGTTAAAAATGACGACACCTCCTTTTCTTCTGGAAGTTCTGCGTAATGATCTAATTTACTTAAATGTTTTTCGAGTTGAGTGAGTAGTTGCTTATCATTCCCCTCACCCGAATTGAGCTTTTTAAGATGAGATGATAGTTTATAATAGCGATACAATACAAAGCAGGTCATGCATACTGCAACCCCCACCACTTCCAGTAAAATGATCTTTGTATAGTCAAGCTCCATCCCTTGCACTCCATTGCCTTTAATAACCGTGACGACATTATGATTGTTTTATTTCATTATTTAAACTATGTCGTTTTTATGAAAAATTGCCTAAGGCTTTATAATTCATAACATACAGTCTTTATTGCATACTCCTGACACAACTTACCCATCAACTCTCCTTATTAAGCCAAAAGGCAAGGGATTAAAGTGCTGTATAACATATTTTCAATCTTTTCTATAAGCTAGTGTTACCTGTTACAAGGTTGTCATATAGCATAAGACAGCTATTGATTAACAGGTATAGTATATACCTTTAACTACAACCTAACATCAGCTAACAAAACATAAAGTATTGATTGCTTTTTAATGAAAACTTGCTTGATATGATCAATCAAAAAAACATCAATGGCAAAATGCAATCTCTCAAGGGGTATACCCTTAAAAGAGTACACCCACAGTAAAGAAAATATGAAAATATAACGCGATGCTCGACTTTTTAGCCTATTAATTTAGCTAACTGAAGAGGAGCATTGCCTTGGTTCCTATTAAATAATACACACAAACTGTG
>NZ_AUAF01000285.1 GCF_000428585.1 Zooshikella ganghwensis DSM 15267
ATCCGTTAGGATAATGAATTTTGATCCATCCTTCCCTGAGTGAAAATAATCCAGCCTGAAAATAGCCGATTCGCAGGGTTATCGGCTATTTTTTTATGAGCATAGGCTCAATCAAGAAATTTCAACTGTACTTCAGTCATAATCCTTTCTCTTGTTCTGTTCAAATTGTAAGCACTATAGACCTAAATTGTCGTCTATTTGCACAACAAACTACATCAAATCAATAAAATGAAGTATTTCACCTGTTGTGCAAGTTGTAGATCACATTATAATCGACTGATCTAATACAAATGTAGTTAAAGGCCGTATCCGTTGTTTGCTATAACGTCAAATCAGTTTTTTCCAATACTAAAGCAATCTTTACTGATCATTGTTATAGGTTTCGTGAGTTTAAATTATGTTCAAGCCCGAATGAATGTAGAGCATGAACCAGCTGAAAGTACTATAGAAGGCATTAGCTGGAACGCTGATTTTTCAAAACTTAACGTGGTAAGACAGACAGAAGAGCAGGCATTCCAAAAAACTTGTAAGATCATTGAAGAAGAAATATTACCACGTCAAGGCATCTATAATTATCAACTAATAGGTTGTGAAAAAGCTTCTTGGCCTATAAGACAAGGCTCTAATACTTGGTATGTCAAAACTAAATTAAAGTATTACATAAAAAGTCGATCCTATGAGCCATTTTTATCTACTAAAATGGATAAAAAAGATTTTACAACACAGAAGGCTAAATCATTTTGTCAGCAGAGTATTACAAAACTAAGGGCTAACTATACTGGGAGTACTAAAGTTGCTGATAAATATAGATGTGAAACTGAGAAGCTTGGTCAGTCTGAAGTTCAGGTCTCAGTAATTGCTTATATTCTTAGCCCTTCGCGTAAATCACATGGGTATTGGGGAAAAGACATAATTGGTTATAACTGCCCAAATAACAACTATCCTTATGGACCAAAGAAAGTAAGCTCAAAGTACTTTTGCTTTAGACAAAAACTATCATTAAGTAAACAGCTAGGCCCTGCAGATTGTACAAGTCCTTCAACAGGAAATCCTATCCGAATATCGACAGGCAACAAATATCAACAAGAACTGGATCTTGATGAGCCTATCGCCTTTAGCCGATTTTATAACAGTGAAACAGGACTATGGACGCACTCATTTGACTATAAAATTAGTCCATCACTCAATCGCAATATTTATACTCTCATTAGACCATCAGGAAAAAGCTTTCTTGCTCGCAAGGTTGGTGGGCGCTGGGAAACAGAAACCGATGAAAATATTTCTATTAAAAGAAATCCTCAGCAAGAGTGGATTATCACTTCAAACCAACAAGAAGAGCTTTATGATAAACATGGAACGCTTACTCAAATAAAGATACTTGATGGCTCTGTTATTCATGTCAGCTGGAATGATAAAACTCAGACTCTGAAAGACTTGCAAGGCAATGAGCTGACGCTGATATATAACGCGCAAAATCAATTAGTTCAGGCAAGACTAAACAATAGTCAAACAGTATCCTATACATATGGTCCTGAAGGACATCTAACTAACGTTACAAATAGTGCTAGTAAATCAAGACAATATCACTACGAAAATGGACAGTTTCCCTACCATTTAACGGGTATCACGGATGGTAATGGTAAACGCTTTGCCACTTGGACATATGACGATAAAGGCCGTGCAATTAGCAGTGAACACGCAGGCGGTTCCGAAAAAACTTCGCTGGAATACCACGCTAATAACAGCACTACGGTCACCAATCCGCTGGGTAAAAAAACGACCTATCACTTCAAGGTATTTAATGGCTCGCATAAAGTCGTGAAAGTCGAGGGCCAACAAACTGAACACTGCGCGGCGGCCAATAAAGAATATACCTATTACAATAACGGTTTGCTGAAATCCAAGACCGACTGGAAAGGGATGGTGACAGCGTTTGAGTACAATGACCGAGGTCTGGAGACTAAGCGCACCGTGGCCGTAGGTACACCCAGTCAGTATGAGGTTGTGACCGAGTGGCACGACACCTTGCGTTTACCAACTGCCAAAATTACTCGCGGTGAGAGAGTGGAATATCACTATGACGAACACGGTCGGTTAATAAAAAAAGATAACTAAATATTTTTAGGGTTTCACCAATGCGTTTATATCAACGTTCAATATGTTTTTTGGCTATTTCATTATTTACTACTTTTGCATGGGGCAGCACATACTGCCATTCAGGAGGTGGCTACTGTTCTCATCTTCACTATTTTGAAGGATATGAACGGGCTAAAACAGAGTGTAATAAGCTGGCAAATGTAATATTTGGTAAAGGTGAAAATTGCTCAAAGTTTTCGCCATTTGTGAGAGGATATCAAGCAGATAAATATAATACAGCCTCTCATTACCTTTGGTTTCTCCCAATTTATAATTGTCCCAAAGATGGTCAGGCGATTGATAGAGATCGAGGATGTATCCCTAAAAATGAGTGTGCTCTAGGGTATATAAAATCTTCATTAGGCAATTACATCTGCAATATTCCGACTCAACATGCTCAGCAAGAAGCAGGTAATGGTAATTGCCATTCGCCAGATACAACACCTGCTGCAGGTAATCCTGTAAGAATAGCCACGGGAAATAAATTTCATGTAGAGTCGGTGTTTAACGATATTTCACCTTTAATTCTTTCTTATAACAGCAGTACAGGTAAATGGAGTCATAGCTATTTTTATGAGTTGCATGTAGAAAATGGTTTTTTCTTTGAGCGTAATAATCAACGTCCTGACGGCCAAAGCCTGGTATTCACAAAATCAGGTGATGGCTGGACTCCGCTAGCAGCAGGAGCTATTCAACTGTCTTCAACCTCAGCCCATGGTGCTGCTTGGCTCGTGAACTACTATGGTCAACATGAGTATTATGATGACCAAGGTCGTATCCTGCGTATCGAAAAACCTCAAGGCACGTCCCAAACCTTCACCTGGAGTGATCAACAGCTTGTTGTTCAGGATCAGCAGAGTAACCGTTTAACACTCAACTTTGACGATAAAAAGCGACTGGTTTCGGCTGTTCAGCCCAATGGTAAACCTACCACCTTGGCATGGAGTGATGACGATAAACTACTAAAAGTCACCAAATCTGATGGCAGTAT
>NZ_AUAF01000286.1 GCF_000428585.1 Zooshikella ganghwensis DSM 15267
TGCTGGGTAATCATGGACAGGGACATTCCTGGGGAAGTGCTTGGAATGGTACTAAAAGCATCATGTTACCCACGTTTTTAGCGATTACCAATATTTTGAATGCGTTTTCGACGTTGGAAGATTCAGCCCATAAGGCTCAACGATCTGGATTAGACTGGAGTGAGATTGGAGCCGATATGATTGGGGCTTTTACAGCTACTGCATCAGTAGGTGTAGAGCTTTGGCGACATAGTATTGAAGGAGGGATTGAGAGCGGAAATCCTTTTTTAGTGAATAAGCTTGGCAAGGTTGTTATTTTATCAACTTTAGGTATGAGCGTTGTTGATGGAATAGGCGCAGCGATTGATAACATAAAAAAAATTAAAGAAGTTAAAGAAGCACTAGAGGATGATGACTATGTGGCTGCAGCCGGTAATGCCACCTCCATACTGGGAAACACGTTTGTACTGGTTGGTGATGTCCGGCAGGGGTATTACGCTTTTAAAGCGCTCGAATATGCTCGTTTGCATGGTATGAACTATGGTGCAGCACTTGCTCGCTTTGCTGGACCTATTTCCAGTGCGCTACCTTGGTTGTTGATGGGGGGCGTGTTGATATTGATCGGCGAAGCCATTTATGAAATTTATAAATCGCCTCCTATTATGGTATGGGTTGAGCGTTGTTATTGGGGTAGAAATACGCAAGGCTGGAGTCACCAAGAAGAGCAGCAGCAGTTAGCGGATGCTATTATGCGTCCACGTATTGAAGCTCAATATTATGTTGATAGTTATGTAAAAAATAAAAAATACGATCAACATCCTGAGTCAACTTTAACTCATAATATGGTGGATTTAACGATATCAATTCCAGGAATCAAGCGCAGCAGTTTTGTAGTACCTGAACAATCCGTACCTTCACAGCCGTGGGAATCCCCACTACAGATTGGTGTTGCTGCAACCAATTACTATCAAGAACAAGATATTACTTTTTATATGTTGAATACGGCCTCTGCAGAATTTAAAAGTAATATGTTGCAGCTCAAAATATTTGTTTCGAGAGAAGCATTAAGAAATGCAACCAGCTTAAGTTTTAAGTTAATTTCCAGGCCTGACATGGCTTATAAAGCGGTACAACAAGATAAAAACTATGTTCGGTATACCGTTAAGTTAGACAAGTTTCAATATGAGGATGATGATAAGCCTGGTATGGTACCAGCCCTTGAAGATAACGATACATTACCAGGAGAACAGAGTATGAAGCTGTTTTCAGTCAATGATGCCTGGTTAAATTATGCGGTAGATGGTGAACAAAATGTATAAGTTTTCTGATGTTGAACAGAGTGATGGAGTAACCTCACTGATAATGTCACCACTTCCAATATGGACGGGTTATAAGGCTGCAGACCCTTTAAAAGTATTAACAAGAAAAAATGATGTTTATATCGATATTGGAAGTGGTAATGCGAAGGAGGCTTTTGAGGTATTGTATGGAGGGTTTTCCATCGCTACTTTAGTACTTTGGGGTATTTATTTATTTTGTGTGTTACTTATTGAGCCTCAAAGTGGCTTTATTAATTGGAATTTAATGCCTGTCATTTTATTTGGTTGGGTATTAGCTTTTTGTATGTGTTCATCTTATGTAATTATTGCACATATTAAACATGGCAAAGAAAATATGCAGACCCGTTTTAATCGACAACGTCGAGAAGTGGCCTGGGTTGATGATAAAAAACAGCTACATCTTGTGCCTTGGGAATCGTTTAAAGCTTGGGTGAGTAGTGCAAGTACAATAGGGGATAGCATCGCGTATCGGAGTTCGCTATTTGGTATGGGTCCACCTGCACCTGATGATCCACATGGGTTTTTAGGCGTTTGGCGCATGCCATGTGGTACTGAGTTAGCTGGAATTATGCAATGGGAGTGTATTCGTTCATTTATGGAGTTAGGCCCTGATCATATCCCTGATGTGGATATGACTCAGCGAGATGCTACCTTGCACTATAAGAAACGTAAAAAACTGCGCCGCCAGGCTGAGTGGGGAGATTGGATTAAACAAGTGCTAGCAGACTGGTTTTTAGGGCGTTTTTGGGCATTTAAATATGCAGCTTTAAAAGAGCGGTTATATAGTGTTGAATTTTCACCGGAAGCTGATGAGTGGTCTAAACCGTTACCAGAAGAACAATGGGCTAAGCCTTCTGCTGAGCTGGTTGAACTCGAAAAAAAATGGCGGCAACGTTACAAACGTCGTGAAAAGTTTTTTGATATGGATCGTCGAATTGCTGAGGCAAAAGCTGAAGGACGCTATTATACGCCAGTTAATGAGTAGCAATTTCATATTTTTATTGGGGGATGTGAATGTCAAAAAACCAATAAGTCACAAATCGCCATCCCCAACAAATTGACACTTGATTACTAATTATATACCCTTATTTCTAGAGTTGGATAACCCTGCCTAAATGGCGGGGTTTCTTGTTTTTGACTCTTTTTTAATCAATTCTCTGTACTTCAAATCAAATTCTTAAAGCTCACTCCTGTGGGCTTTTTTTATGCCTGTAAGAAAGGAATTCACCATGAAGATTACTCAATTGGTTGTCCATTGTGCGGACACACCAAACGATAGAGATGTAACCGCTGAAGATATTCATCAATGGCACATTCAACGGAAATGGGCTGGGATTGGTTATCACTGCGTAATACGACGTAATGGGGTTATTGAGCAGGGGCGTCCTGATTACTGGGAAGGTGCCCATGTAAAAGGCTTCAACTCAACCAGCTTGGGCGTGTGCTTAATTGGTCGTGATCAATTTACGGATGCACAGATGCAAAGCTTGAAACGGGTATTACAAGAGTGGAAAGCGAAATATCCGAATACTGAGGTTTGTGGGCATTGCGACTTAGATCCCCATAAAACCTGTCCGAACTTTGATGTGAAAGGGTGGTGGAAAGCTGTTAGTCAGAAGGAATTAGCTATGTACAGGACAAAACTTTCAGGGAGTGCCGAAATACTGCCAGGTTAACACTTCCTTCTACTAGTACCCTGTGTAAGTAATCAAGCCCTA
>NZ_AUAF01000287.1 GCF_000428585.1 Zooshikella ganghwensis DSM 15267
GTGACATTAAGTAGGAAAAGTGCGCCTGCAATTTGAAAAAAGTATGAACTATCTCTTTTTGTGGGATAGTAATTAGCACTGTAGAGCCCATAAAACGTGAATTTTGGTGTCAAATAATAAACAATCGTATTTACCTTCTATAATTTAAGATCTTGCCTAAAAATATTGAAATTTTGGTAACATTTTTAGAGGTACCCTACTTCTTTTACCATCGTTGTTGAGCCTGTAAAACCTATTAGCCACTCTAGATAAGGAAAGTGTTCTTTATGGGTAGCCACAAAACCTTTAGTTTCATACAAACTCTTGGCTCTAGGATTACTATCTATTACATCTAGTCTCACAGAATCATATCCATTTTTACCTGCATGAGAAACAATACTATCCAGAAGCATAGACCCAATACCTTTTCCTCTAAACTTACTGTCTACCACAATACCATCCATGATAAGTTCTTGTGCTTTTGGTTTTCGCTCAAATAAACTGAGTACAGTTGCAGCCCAAATACCGCTTGCAACACCAAGCTCATCGATTAAAACACTTAAACTCATCCCACCAGTAAACGAACCATAGTGTGCCTGAAAACCAGCCAATCCTACAATTTCGTGGTCAACAAACGCTACATAGGAAAAATCGGGAATAAAGCTTTTTGACAAAATACGAACACGGGCTTCTTTATTTGCAATGGCGCCAGAAAATTTAAAGCCAAACGCCTCATCATAAAGCGTTGCAATTCTTGTTGATTGACCAATATCCCAACCTCGCTTGATGACAATATCAGTCACGTTCTTCTCCAATTATTAAAAAATACTTCAAGTATATCACTATTTCATGAAGAAAAGATTGAGCTATGAGGAACACAGAACATATAGGAAAGGAATATTAAACCACTAATCAAGGTTTACCAATTAACTGTGTGTCTGATACAGTAACTTCTTCAATTTCACTACAGTTTTCCAACATTTCTTTTATTCTTTTAAGTATTGATATCGCATTTGGATCTTCAGCATCAATTTTTACAGAACCTAATATCTTGCGTTCCTTTGACCAACAA
The DNA here is from genome assembly GCF_000428585.1 of Zooshikella ganghwensis DSM 15267. Classification (GTDB taxonomy): domain Bacteria; phylum Pseudomonadota; class Gammaproteobacteria; order Pseudomonadales; family Zooshikellaceae; genus Zooshikella; species Zooshikella ganghwensis. The sequence goes on from NZ_AUAF01000287.1 coordinate 1,052, forward strand.
GCAAAGCCTCCCATCGTATCTTCTGCCGTGCCTTCACTGATAATATAAAGGCCCAGCGACTCCAAATCTACATTATGATGAGCAATAATCTCAAACCTCATTTCAAAGACTGGTTCTTGAGCAAAATTTAATACAGCCTGTTTTTTTAGAAAGGCATTACTCAACTTCTTGTAACGCCTAAATCGACTCACACAATAGGGCTCAATATAAATAGAGTCGCTACTAATTGTGGGGTACATATCAAGGTGTAAACAGCCTATCTCATCAAACTCCTCTATCTGGAACGTATGCCCAACCGCTTTGGAAAATGCTTCAAGTGACTCTTCAGGCATCCCACGAATTGAAAGAGGTGCAGCAATCACTCTAACCCAGTCCCCAACTTGCAAATCTCGCCCTTCTGAGTCAATTGGTGCATGAGCTTGCATATAAAAAAATGCCCTATCTATGTAAGAATTAATTTCTACTACGTTATCAGACTATTTATTCACACTCTAGTTTCGTTATATTAAACACAGTGAATATTCATGGGTACAAAACAGATCGTCTGGTAAAGAACATGGCCACTCGAACTTTTTGCAAGAGAAAAGAAACACTGCACGAAGAACCGTAGTGTATAAGGAATAAGTGAGGGCTAAGCAACTACTGTAGGCTTAGCGATAGCAACCCTAGATATTTAATATATACTGGCTGGGGCAAGAATACAGCGCTGACACAGCTATCACGAAAAAAGTGCATTTTCAGTGACGCTCTTTAGTTTTTTACGTACACTAACCAAACACAATCCTACCAAACAAAATAATGCTAAAGATGAAGGCTCAGGAACCACTGCTGCTAATGCTGTTAAAGGACCGCCTGCATAGGGTACAACATTAAATACAGCTCCTGTATTTGGATCTAAAGTATATAGAAAGTTTGTAGAAAGTTCTGATACATACAAAAATGTGCCATCATAAGCCATACCTGATATATCAACATTATTTGGCAGTGGAAGTGTATTTAATACAGCACCCGTTACAGAGTTAAACTCATTTATAAAGTTACCACCCACTATGGTATTTCGTCCTTGAGCAAAATGTCTGCCGAAGTCATCCCCTCCCATACCACCAGGAAAGTTTGGTCCAATTACCGGTATAAACCCTAAATTCACTGCTCCACCCAAACCTGTTTGTTGAGCAATAGGTCCGCCATTATTGACTGAAAATAACGAATTACTGGGTGTGTCAAAACTTAACCCTCCACGATCCGCTACACCAGGAAGAGCATAGCTCATTATTAACCCTGCATTACTCGAATTAAGCATATGTACACCAGGTAAAGCATTACCATCAGTATAAAGTAATGTACCATTTGCCATACCCGTTAAGCCTTGTACGGGATCAAGAACATTGGCACCTGCTGGTAATAAGCCTACATTACTAATAAGACCTGTCATCGTGTCAATCAGTACTAGATTTGGGTTATTTTGTTGAACACCATAGATTAAACCCGCTTGGCTTTGCGACGTGATTATTGCACATAAAGTTAAAAGCATTACTCTAAATATTTTATTCATTATCAATCTCCAACGTATTTAAGTTGTAATCCAGTTGCAACAAAAAATCATAGTCCCTGAACTAATAAACACACTGAAGAACGCAAAAAAAAAGCCAAATCATTAGAAGCCTGAAATGAAGACTCTTTTTTCAAAAAATCTACTTAATAAGATAAGGTTAAAACTCTTGATGGAAAATATTTTGACGTTTGTTACAAATTTAAAAATCTTTTACGCATGAGATAAGAAGCATCACATGTGATTGTTATCTTTACAAAAGCTATTTTTTTAAATATGCAACGATTGTACTTCGATGTATGATATACCCACCAAAAATTATTTCTAAGGCTCTATATGGATTCCTAGGGGGTTATATCAATAGCTCTATTAGATCATTAAGTAAGCTTTTTCCTCGGCACTTTATATTGTACACAAACT
>NZ_AUAF01000288.1 GCF_000428585.1 Zooshikella ganghwensis DSM 15267
AATATCCATTGTATCTTTGATGGCTTGTTCAACGACAGGAAGATCAGGCCAGTCAGGATGGCCGGCAATCCGTTGACCCTGACTGTCTAAAAGTACAGAAGTAGGACCACCCGTTGGGATAGGGAATACCGGCTGTCCAATTCGATGGGCACCCGCCAGGTAAGAGCGGTTTGCGGGTGCCGAGCTACCAAATGCGCGCATTTTGGCGAAGTTCAGTAATGGAGTTTGAGACCATGCAAAGGTTGTTGGTCGTGTCTGTCGGCTTAACCAGTCAGCGCTTAACAGTGCTGTATTAGATGGAACATCAATATTAGCTTCTGTCATGAGGCCGACGGTGACAATAATATTTTCTGGATTATCAATTCCTGCTTTGTTGAAATGATCAATGAGAATCTGGTTAATCTTACTATCTATATCCGGAAGTATAGAGTCTATTGACTGACTTGACTTATATTTTGGGTATACCGAGTCAAACGTTGTAGCTGAATTATTAGTTACATTCGCTTGTAAACTATTACAATAAAAAAAGTTAGCACTTAATGATGTAAGTGATACTGCTAAAAATATTGGTTTTAAGTTCATTGTTTCTCTTACACACAAAGACAAATATTTCACAAACATTCAGAAAAAACACATACTAAATAAACACTTAAGCTTTTTAATTAAGCCTATACGGAAAATAACAATCAGCATTTAAATACTATTAATCTAATATGAATGTGTGAGCTATACTGCTGTCATAAAAAGAGCATTACCCTATCAAAACAAAAAATGGGCAGTCAAATATAGGGTAATGCGAATGAAAGGAAATAGTTGACATCACTCAACCACATACAATTATACATAAAACAAACAATAAAAAAAGCAAATATTTATCAAAAAAAATAATCACCTAAAACCAAAAAACATAAAAGCAAACACCCCTCTTAATCTCTTAAAAAGAAAGGCATTCGCTTTAAAGTTAAACTACTCCAACATTTAAACTAGAAAATAAATATCGGAGATAGTGAATTATATTTATATTATATGTAATTCTTAACCCTTTAGTTGTTAACCACCAGCAAAGTACACTCTTTACCTACAAGTTCAACCAAGTCATCAAAGTCGATTTTTACCGATATTTTTTCATAACAATCAAACGAGAACCTTTTATATAAATTGCCACTCAACCCATAATTATTTTTACAGTGACCCTGAATATGAATATTATTACTTCCATTCAAATTTTCACTTACCCTACAGACAACAATTTCACTTTCGACTTTACCATAAGAAAAAGATGAGCCAAAACAGCAACAATATATAATCACATAAACAATTAGTTTATTCATTATACCTCCCTGTAAAACATTGAATAAAAATGCAAACAGATACAAAATCACTCAACAGATAATTAGCAAATATTATCCTTTACTCCACGTCGAACAATACAACAATATCCCGCAAAAGTTAACTGTGAATTATACATATTGTTTATTATGGCATGATATACATCAATATTTTTTACACCAAAATATAAAACGATATTTTTTTAAAATATTTTAATAAAATTAATCACATTCAATACATCAAGTACAATTTATTGTAAAGTAACGTTAACAAATCGTAAAAAAGTAGCACCTTTGTCTTTTTAATTATTAAACTCATGGCAAGCTTAATAAAAATACGTCTCAATAATATTTTTTCTATCATACCAAATTAATTTCTTAACTCTCCCACACCACAACCTGTTGCACCAAAGCGACCATTACAAGCAACAAAATTATAAATTTAAATAATCTTAAGCTTCCTCAATGAATATTATCCTTTAGAAATCAAGCAAACCTTTATTTCACTATTCCAAGAAAGCTAAAACGTTCAAGAACATTAAAAAAACAACTATAAGACCATGGTTCAGCCAAATCCAATCACACAAGATCAACATCACATAAAGGTTATTTTTTAATTTCCAACTATTGATTTAACATCAATTTTTTTGCTTTACTTTGTAGGATAATACATCTGTATACTGGTAATGATTTTCACAATCAATTTTTTGGGCTTACTGTAAGTGTTGTTGATTGATGCGAACGATGGTAATCATATTCACACGTATCAGTTTCTTGGCAACCAAGCCAAAAAATCACTTCGCTTTGGGTGTAAACCCATAATTTCGTAAATATATACCCAGTATGACGTACTTATAGTGCGGGTAGTCTGACCTTTTAAGGCTAGTGCTAACAGCTATATTTTTTTAAAAGTTGAGGGGTATTAAGTAACATTGCTTACTAATGCATTGACAGAACATTAGTACAATTTCTCTTTTCCATTCAAATCTCGCAACGGATAGTGCTCATAAAAATGATTTGTAAAGAGTATATCAACTTTGTGGTTTCATACAGTTATACAAACTTTAGTACTATTAAATTTGAGATTTAAAATATGAAGTTAACGTTATTAGTGTTATCAATCTCTGTAGTCACGTTAAACACTAGCAGTGCTTCTAACAGTTCAAATAATAATTTTGTATCAGAAATTAAAACACATGCAACATCGCAAACAATTTCGAGCTTTAAACATGCTCCCAGTACATTAAGTTTACCCAATTTAAATGGTCGAGTTGATCAGATTCTCATTGATCATTTCAAAAAAGCAGGAATTGATAATCCAGAAAATATTATTGTCACCGTCGGTATCATGACAGAGGCCAATATTGATGTTCCATCCAATACAGCACTGTTAAGCGCTGACTGGTTAAGCCGACAGACACGACCAACAACCTTTGCATGGTCTCAAATTCCATTACTGAACTTCGCCAAAATGCGCGCATTTGGTAGCTCGGCACCCGCAAACCGCTCTTACCTGGCGGGTGCCCATCGAATTGGACAACCCGTATTCCCTATCCCAACGGGTGGTCCTACTTCTTTACTTTTAGACAGTCAGGGTCAACGGATTGCCGGCCATCCTGACTGGCCTGATCTTCCTGTCGTTGAACAAGCCATCAAAGATACAATGGATATT
>NZ_AUAF01000289.1 GCF_000428585.1 Zooshikella ganghwensis DSM 15267
CAAATTCAAGCTGTACGAAGATTTGAAGCTCGGTCAGCAAAACTATCTCAATACTTTGAAAGCTGCTGCTGACAGCCCACGGAACCAGCAAACGATCAAAGCAATACAAGAGGCTTATATCCGTGAAGGCTATCTCAGTCCTTCTCAGCATCGTTTGCGTCAACTGAAGTCTGAATATAACCAGATCGCTGAACAACGCCTACGTGGAGGCTGGCGTGATTTAAATAAAGCTCAGGAGAAGATGCGTCGCGGTTACTATGCTAAAGATGCGTCAAACGAAAACATCGATAAAAACACGACATTTGCAAAAGTGCTCGAAAAAGAACGCAAGCAAGAGCAAGCCAAAACCCACAAAACAGAGCAAAACCACAATAAGAACCGTCCACGTCGCACTCCATCCCGAGGCAGTGGTTACGGTATGAGTCGTTAGTCCTGTATTTTTTCCTTGAAAATCAAAGTCTAAGCGCACTCATAGTACTATCAGCCACATCCGTGGTACCCCTTTTTTGCTAATGGAGACAATGACTTATCAAGTCAGTAGTACCATTGCTTTATCTTGCACTGCATTCCGCTGCATCTGAAGTGCATCCAGTCCACAGAATATGGGGAGAAAACGCAGTCGATGTCAGCCAGAAAAACCGTGTCTCTACGCCTTTTTTTGGTGTAGAGACACGGTAAAGAAGTCGAATCGCATTGAGGGGATTAGAGGGGTATTTCTAAGTTTATTTGCTCTGCTTCCTGGCTTACCCAGCGAGCCTTGCTTACCACCATATAAACAAATCCATTTTCGTCTGGAGTCCTATATGCCCCAATAGCGCCTACAGCCTTTGCCATAATAGCCGTCATTTCCCAGCCATCCGTCTCATCTGCAGACCACTTAGGACACGCCAACGGTAGAAATTGGCGCTCATCACCTATCCTACGGACTAAGCGAGATTGTTCTTTAACCTTGTCTGAAAGGGATTGATTAGCCCATGCCCACATCCATGTTTTAGATAATGTTGATAGTGTACCGACAAAATGAACATCACATTCTACTGTGGGCTTTCCTTCATGAGAGAAGATTAGAGTTCCCATTTCCTGATCCCAATCCCAACGCTCACAGTCTCCGATGTTATACGCTTTCATGAATGTGTCTTGCATAGCTTGGAGGTAGTCAAAGCTGTCGCCAATCAAGTGGCTTAAGGCTTCCTCATCTTGCAGCCAGTTTTTTGCTCTGATACTACAGTAACAGTTGGCGCATACCACTTTGATCTTGGCAAACGCTTCTGAGGTATCATTCCACTCACCTTCTTGTTCTAAAACTTCGTTGCATTGATCACACCAGGCATCAGGGTAAAGGACATCAGGATCTTCTGGATCATACCCCATATGAAATCCCTGATTTTCTCTATGATGGCTGAGATGATGGCAGATGAAGGTAGCAGGGCTGGTTCCATGAACACCACATTCAACTTTATAATCATCACGCATCATTTACTTCCTTACTGACTGCCTCGAAAAAATAAGTGCTTTTAATCAACAAACGCATATTTTTATTTAATAAAAAGCATTATATATTAAAACTCTAACCACAGGTGTCTGATATTTAAGCGCCAACCGCTTTCTTTAAGCCATCAAAAATCTCTTTTTCAGATAATTAGGAACAAAAAGAGTGTCACACCAAGAACCTGAATTCTATAGATATTGCCGATCTAAAGGCGCTGCGTTTGGTCACGGTGCACGCAGCCGCAAGCCAATTAAAGCGTGGACAGAAACAAAAAGTTTTTTAGATAAATTCACTGTTTATAAATTAACCCGAACGGTGGATATAGAACAAAGGTCAACCGATGATGTATTTGACCAAACACTATTTACGCGGCTGGTTAATCAATTTGGTGACCCTGCATCAAGCTATGAACATTCTCATCACTGGGAAATAAATACGGATTACAGTGATGACTTGGTTTCCATTGCACTGGATCACTTAAAACACAAAAAGAAGCACGATAATACCATATCAGTGAGAATGTACTTCAACTTTCACTGGAAAGTGTTTAACGATTGTTTAATTGCTAAATACTCAGATATTTTCGACCATTTTTATAATGAAGGCTATCATGGCAAGTTTAGTGTTACGCTTTCAGATCAAGTTTTTATTCAACCTGAGTTTGTTGTACCCATTGAAACACCTGAAAAACTTGACCACTTTGTTGAATCTCTTAAAGAAGAACTGCCCTTTAATTTTAAAGATAAGTCTTTTATTTCCTTCTTTTTAAAGACATTTAAAAACGGAAAAACTACGTATAAAGCTATGGGACATTACAATAAAAATTAATAAAAAATCTACAAATCGTCTATATCTACAGGTATTGACGGCTGGTTTTCTCTCGCTTTAATAATTTCGATGAGCGCTGCATCCTCTAGTTTATCCTCTTCTTTGTGCAGCGCATAAAAAACTTGAACAACTAAATTTTTTGCTTTTTGACTTGGTTTGAGGCTACAGCGGTATTTCTGCATATTTTACCCATTTCTGTCTGTTCCCAGCTTGCTTCTGCCACAGGCACAGTAGGCTCATCAAAGCTGATAACAGAGCCTTTCAGCCTTTGTAACGGGTTTAAAACCTTTTCAAATAGCTTCAAACCCTGGTTAGTGCTCTGATCATCACATTGCAAATGAAATCGCCTCATAGCCTGTTAGGTCTATTTTTTGTTTTGCTTGCCACAGATCGTAATTATCCTGCATCAACAACCAGCTTTCAGGAGAACGACCTAGCACCTTAGAAAGCTTCAGAGCCATTTCAGGTGAGACATCAGACTGACCGTTAAGCAAGCGGCTAACAGTGCCAGAACTCACGTGTAGCTTCCTCGCAAGCTCATTAGAACCAATATTAAAAGGTGTTATATACACCCGCTTGATGAATACCCCTGGATGCATAGGGTTATGCTGTTCAATAGCCATCAATGATAATCCTCATAATTCACTACATAGGCGTGGCCGTCTACAAACTCAAACACT
>NZ_AUAF01000290.1 GCF_000428585.1 Zooshikella ganghwensis DSM 15267
GATATAACCCCCTAGGAATCCATATAGAGCCTTTCTTATTTATTCAGCTTTTTGTCCTGTACATAGGGAGGCCCTATAGAAAAAACTGGACGACTCCGTTATATCGATGGTTGTACTGACTCATTACTTTGTTGTCCACCATTAAAAGGAGACCCTTGTTTAAACCTTCTACATTTTCCTTCTCACACAAAACAAACGCCGCATACTCACCCAAGCATACGGGCAGGAATTATTGCAAGAGGTAATGGTTTATGCTGTACCAAGGGAGATACCATTGAGCTTGAGGAAGGCATGGTATTCATGATTGCTGCAAATTCAGTTCATCACTTTCAGACTCACGAGCACAGTATGGACGTCATTGCCTATCACCCTGATAGTGATTGGGGTCCAACCCATGAGGAGCATCCCATGATTAATAGAACTTGGGTCAGCGGTCACAAGATATTGAGTTAACCTGAAAAAAAATCTATCTCCATCTGCAGGGGAAACCAAAAGACGGAGATAGGCCACAATTACGAGCAAGGAAATTGAGAATACTCAATAAATCGATACCAACGTACTATTAATAACTTTACCAATTACTTTGCACACTAGTATGCTCTATGTATTAGGACCCAGTGTCAGTAAAGAAGCACTTGTAATACTTAAAGACAACAACGTTGACTTACAAAGTAGTTATACGTTTAACATCACTTATGTCTGTCTTAGTAATCACTATAAGTAAATATACACCGTATTTAAAGTATTGTTTTGTCGCAAGTTGTCGCTACTTTTTTCATAATATAATTAAGCAGTTTTGTATCAGATATACTTCATTTGTTATAATTTCATCATTCTAATAAATATTTTTATATCCAATGACAACCACTTCAACTTTTTAATTACAAACAAACATAATAAACATCCATACATTATTAAAATCTCTGTTAGAGATAATACAATTAAAGTAACAGATGCTTATATTTTTTGTCGCAACAGTTATTGTGGAGCGAATGACCTGATTGCTATCAACAGTTTTTAAATCAATAAAGGAAGACCAGGACTCGAACCGATCGAAAACCTTAATTTCTAAATAACATCAAAAGCCATCTCATTTTGGGGATGGCTCTCACTATAGTTTTATTTTGGATTGGATTTTTTAACAAACTTTGTAAGAATCACAATTTGCTGTCCATTCACACGACCCTCAATATGCTCGGGGTTATCAGCAACCAACGAAATTCCTCGTACAACTGTTCCACGCTTTGCAGTAAAGCTTGCACCTTTAACATTTAAGTCCTTGACTAAGGTTACGTTATCCCCAGCTTCTAGTACTGCCCCATTACCATCTATATGTTTCACTCCATCATCAGAGGGTGTCCCCTCACTTGTTTGTTTTGCCCATTCGAGGGTTTCATCATCCAGATACAACATATCTAATAAGTCTTGTGGCCAACCTTCACTCCTCAAACGAGTCAACATTCGCCATGCCACTACCTGAACTGCTGGTACTTGGCTCCACATACTTTCATTAAGGCAGTGCCAATGATGAACATTTACTGTTTCAGGGTTTTCCAACTGCATCCTACATGTATTGCAGGCTAGTATGGTGTCCTCAGGGCTACATGTGGAGTTAGGCGGAACCTCGTAAATAGCTAGATCTTCAGATATACCACAAAGTTCACATTTAGATTCACTACGTGTATATAATGCTTGTTCTGTATTCATGGATAGCTCAATCTTCATACAATATATGACACTAGTATAACGCGAATGTCTTTTGTATGGGATCATAATATCACTATAAGTACTTAACTATTTTTCAAGTAAGCACTCTTTTTGAACAGCCTCGAGTAAAATTTAATACTATTTCATTAAATTGTAATACAAATTGCATCGTTGGAAATGAAATTTATTTTTAAAAAAATCCAACATAAAAATATTATTATGAAACTAGTTCTCCACCAAAAGACTTTTAGTAAATAATATTTTTAAATCTAATACAGATATTATTCAGTATAAAACATTGAAACATACACGTAAGGTTTTTATTAGCATGCGCATCACATGCGCACAAAAATATTAACTATAATATATTTTAATTAATATTATGGATATTAAATGGGACATCTAAATAGCTCGGCAGCAATTTCATTTCTACCATAACTTAAAAAAAATATATAATCATACAAACGATCGTACCTGTATTTTCTTACTAGAAAGGTTATTGGCAGAGAGAACTATACTGCTTACAGGTACATTCGCACTTTGAAATTAGCTTACTTCGATGCCCCTTTAAAAACATCCGAGAAATGAATATCAAAGACAACAGTGGTATACATATAATGAATGAATATGTCGAGAACAAATAAGTATCAAGGGCTATCAACGCGATAAGACAATAAAAAGCAAGCATGACTAGAATGCCCTCAAAGAAACGGGTCTCCATTATTTACCTTTAGTATATGATGCTAAATTGTGCGCATTTTACACACAGCATCACAACTATCAAGTGACACCTGTCACTTTATTTGTTTTTGTAAGATTTTAGGCCGACCAAAACAAAACCAACGTACAGGCAAATTTAAATTATTAGCATCTTCAAAGTTATTATAATACCCAAGCTAAAGTTTTTCTCTCCAAGAGCACAAGCAAGTGTTCATCAACACGCGATTGCTACTTTACCTTTCCAGTCAAAGTAGATGTATTAGAATAAGTAACTGGGGTGGTAATTAGAAACTCCTGTATTATCTATGGTCAAAAGTGATTCCAGCAAATCCTAAAGTAATTCGTGAATGTTGTTTCTATACCCAAAATGAAGGACTTTTAGGGGCGGCGGTCAAGCGAAGAAGCCCCAGGATCTTATGGGTACCTCTAAAAATGTTACCAAAATTTCAATATTTTTAGGAAAGATCTTAAATTATAGAAGGTAAATACGATTGTTTATTATTTGACA
>NZ_AUAF01000291.1 GCF_000428585.1 Zooshikella ganghwensis DSM 15267
ACACAGTTTATGTGTGTTACTCAATAGAAACGAAGGCAACGCTCCACTTCAGTTGGCTCAATTAATAGGCTAAAAAGTCGAGCATCGCGTTAATTATTGTTTTTTTACTGAGTATTTTGATCTTATATGGAAATGATAGGTATTAGCAAGTAGGGGGAGTGAAAACTGCAGATGTTTGCAGGTGTTAAGGTTGTTAGTGAGATAAAGGGTACTTCTGACTGCTCTTGTTGGGACATCACTACAAACAGAAAAGTCAGAAGCGAAAAGTCGGTGGGGTAGTTGTACTAGCTCTCTTTGTTTTCCTTCTTTCCTAGCACAATGTGCTGGCGGCCTTTCACCGGCTCTTGACCACTTACACCTTGAGGAACTTCAGTTACCTTGCCACCTGACTTGAGAAAAGCTGCAACTTGTTCGTCAATCAGCCGTTGGCGTGCCTCACTGCTCAGACCGTCTTGCTCTTTATTTCGTGCCATGGGTGCTCCTATGATTATGTGAGGTGGCGTATTGTACACGAATTAGCCTTAAAGTGCTGGAGAATATTGAGTTCTTCTTTATAGCAGTGAGGACAGTGTGATGTAACCGTTTTACAAACGCCTGATTCGTTTGATTTCTTCAGGATCAATGCCAAGTGATTCAAGAAACTTTTGATGTTCCTCTGGCTCCATTTTTTCAAACTGTCGATGCCAGTTTTGCATGTCTTGCTCATTGAAGCCTGCTGCCTGCATGATTTCTACCCAACGCTGTTTAGTGACCATATTTTCCTCCAATAATTTAGGTTGTTGTAATAAGGCAACAATCGCTTTTTGTTGCTTGCGAAGTTTTTTGATTTCAACTTCAAGATGGTTGAACTGATCCTGAAGGATTTCCTCTTGAGTTTTGTTATCACCACGCTTTAGTAAAGTGTGTATTTGAGCTACAGGAACCCCATAGGACCGGTAAGCGATGATGGTTTCAAGCTGTTTAACAGCATTGTCACCATACCACCGATAGCCGTTTTCTGAGCGAGTGCATGGTTGTAAAAGCCCCATACGTTCGTAGTAGAGTACTGTGGCACGTGAAATACTGAACTTTTTGGCTATTTGGGTCACCGTCAACATTACAATTCCCCGCAATCAACAAGGAAGTAGTATTAACCCTACACCTATAGACAGGTCAACCGCTTTTTTTTACATAACTGAGCTATCTTCCGTAGAGGTTTCAGCTACCCTGAGGCTTAAGTTGTGTCTACTCTTTTATACAGACGTTACTTTACTGACAGTATAAAATTACCCGTGATTAATAGATGTTCAATAATTATTTGAGTTGTGAATTGATGTTAAATTTATCGCTAAATAATAGTGGCTGTTTTTTTCTTTGAAATAAAAATTTATTGAGTCAGTTTTTTTATTGCTATGGATATTATTACGCTTATCGAAACCATTGAATCACGAATCAATAGCTATTGGAATTTTTATACGGTTGTTATTTTTGCAAATGCAGGTTGGGTATTTAGCCAATATGGGAAGTTGTCAGTTATAACTGCTATTTTGTTGAGCTTTGGATTAGTATTATTTTTTGTCGCTAATTTAAGTTCCCAGAAGTCAGCGTTAGAGTGTTTATCTGTTGCCAGGGAAGAATTAAAAGTATTGCAGGAGACGTGCAGGTATCAGCGGCTTGTAAAACACTACAGTACAGAAACTATTCTTTATCGTTACAGCGGAACGTTTGTATTGCATATAACCGTTGATATTTTATTGATTGTAGTTGTATTTATGGCAACAGAATAGTTGTTCTGGTTTAATAAACCCTAATTATAAAGTATTAGGGTTTAGTATACATCATTGTGATCAACGCTTAACTGGCTTCTTCTTCACTTGCTTCGAATTCATCTATATCAATGCTGTCTTCGGGCACGTCAAGTGTACTCATCTCATCCAAGTGAGCGCTAAAGGTTTCTGCTTCGACATCAGAGAGGACAGAAGCGACAGCGATGGCGGGCAATGCAGCAAGCATTAAACAGCTTACGGCAGCGGTTGCTATACCTGCAGCAATGGCTGAATAATAGTGGTCGCCATAACTCTGATAGTCGTTGTATTCAACTAAGCTGTATCTTACGCTGTGACACTTACTGGTATACTTATGCGTGGATTGCATTTTCATTTTTGGAACATTAACCAGCCAGTTTGATTTATCTCCTGATAAATAAAGTTTTCGCGTACGACGCCATTTACGTTGAACAGAACTTATTTTGGTTACACGCTTTTGACGATCATCTATTTCAGCTTTAAGGCCAGCTACTAAGTTATTTAGATATTTTAATTTTTGGGCTAAAGCATGAAGTTGACTGACATATAACTTACAGTTAACCGGCAATGTTGACTGTAGTTGATCAACAGGAGTGATTTGCAGATTAGTCTCAATATCTTTGCGAACCACTTGAGTGACAGCTTCTCGGAAATTCTTTGTAAAATAACGATAGTCATCTAAAAGCTGTTTTTTGCGGTGTAATTGATTAGCCTCTATTTCAGCATTAGTGATTAGCTTTCTAAGCTCAAGCTGTTGGGTTTGCAGCTGTTGATAGGTGTTGAGTACTTGACCTGATGGTTGACCTGTTTGTTGGCCAATACGTTTTAATGCGCTATTGGCTCTAATACTCTTAAAGCTAAATAAGTGCCAGAGTTTAGTCAATAGAGAATTATTTGTTTGTTGGACTTCTTTAATAAGTTTGATATCGTCTGCAGCATAGTTTTTTAACTGTTCAAGCAGGTCTCCCAGAATTGTCATAGATTCGTTGATAGACTGGGTCAACTCACCGTATTGTGGGTGAAGTTTTTTACTAAAAAAATCCTCAAAATTTTCTGAATTACATTTTTCAATAAAGCATAATGCTTTTTTTCGTTTGGCTCTATATGGATTCCTAGGGGGTAGCATATAATACAACCAAAGATGTATTATGCACGTCTATTTGGGTAAATTAAGTCAGTAATA
>NZ_AUAF01000292.1 GCF_000428585.1 Zooshikella ganghwensis DSM 15267
CGGAAGCTAATTTTAAACACTGAACTTTAACATTGGCAGCCCTTGGGGCTGCTCATAGCTGTCAAGCCTCCCGCTCTGCGGGAGCGTTATGACTACGAGTGAATGGCAAGGGCCAATCCGTAAGGCGTGGTCTGGAGGAAGCCGCTAACAACGTTGCGAGCTGATGAACAAAAACATCATATGAGACGTAGGCTGAAGGCGAGATGGCACAAGCATCATACTGTTAAGCGCTGATAACATGCGCTCTATAAACTTGTCTGCATTAGTCATGTATTGATGACTGGCGAGAAGATCCAAAGATACCACTTTGATACCTTTATTCGTGATAGTCTGCTTGAGCTGCTGCCAATCCCGGCTATTCAAATGGCTGATACTATCTACTTGTTCTACTAGTAAGATATCACCAGGGAGAGCAACATCTATCAATCTGAAAAGCTCTGGCCTTTTGAGACTAGCCCCCGATTCATGTTCAGCAAACCAGTAAGCGACAGTTAAGTTATTTGTTAAACCGACTAATTCTTCGTCGGTTTAACTTTTTCAAATTAATTATCCAAGGATTTGCTATGCCATGGGCCGCCTTGGCTCCACTCAAGCATAAATGGTGTATCTTTGATTGAAGACCTTACGGGAGGTATTAAAAAGTCAATTAAAGCAAGGGCTATGTCTGGTAAAGATGTTGCCTCTAAATTATTTTTTCTAATAAATGCCTTCCACTGATTTTGTTTTTGAGTATCTTGTGTGAAAGCCTCTGTGAGACCAAATGGTATTTGATCTGGCAACGGAGTTTTTCGCCTCTCGAAAGTGGCTTGTATTGCATGTTTAAGCGTTTCTCCTTCAAATTTAGAGTGTTGAGAAAGTATCCATAAATCGAAATAGTCTTTCATTCGGCTATTTGCAATACCTAAAGATGCAAGGGCGTGAAACTTCTCTGCAATAACAGTGTATTTTGGATAAACTAGCAGCTTTGGAGCCTCAAACTCAGGAAGTATCACTGGGTAATTGACAGACTCCGGAGAAGGAGTCACTGCATCACCAAAACCAATATCGATCTGGACTGGGCATCGAGCACCATCAAGAATGCTCAGCAATGTAATACGTACTCCAGCATAGTTTGAATCTTTGCGAATTTCAGTTGCATTAACTGTATCCCCTTGAAAGAGGATTCCATCATCTATTTCAAGGGTACAAATTTCCTTGAAAACTCCCTGTAGATGAGGCAACTCTGCTGAGCCAAAACCAAGAAAGTCAGCATCTCTTGTTGGCCTGTGTGGAATATCAAACCAAAGATCAAAAAGTAGCGCTCCTTTCAATAAAAAAGCGTTGGAGTGTGGCGATACACTGATTCGGTATAAGAGCCTTTCAAGTGCATAACGGGTAAGTACCAGATTGAAATTTTGTTTAGTCTCTTGGGCGTGATTTAGGAGACGAGCGCGTACGGATGCGGCCATATTTTTTTTGCTCATGAAGCCAAGCTCTCAAGGTAAGGGCGAATAACATTGGTAACACGGCAAATACTGGCGTAATGCCATAGCTCATCCATTTTTACTCTCTTGCTTTGCCAAGACTCATTTAGTGCCTCAAGAGCCACATCTAGACCTATTTTATTGCGGAATTTAAAACAGTCAGCCACTGTCTTAGCGATACAAGTTACATGCACTGTTACCCCTTCTAACAGGTGGTCTTCAACCCCTTCAGACATCGATTTGGTAGAGAATCTCACGATTCGAAGCGGTGGATATTCCATGGTAGGAGCGTATGCCTTATTTGGTATAGCTAGCCAAACTTCAAAAGGTGCCTGCGTAGTTAGGCTATGAAATTGGAGTGCGGATAACAGACACACCAATGCCTGAGGGTACTTTCGGGATACCTCGACCAAGCTGGTGTGCTCCGAAACTGGACGGTTGGGGGCAGAATAGAGACCACGTCCAACTCTGATGAGCAGACCTTGTTGAACCATTCGAGTGAGGACTACTCTTGGCACGCTAATAGCGTCTAAATCTCGGCTCCTAATCAGCCCTCGAGAGCCCACTAGCTTAAGAACCTGATGATAATGTGTGTTCGTTCTCATACCTTATGATGTTCCATTTTCTCGGTACTTGTCAATATTTACCGAGAAAATGGAACATTAAGATAGAAAACTCCTCTCTCAGGCCCAATTTGTTAACCTTAAAAATTTCCGATAACAAGGGTTATCGGAAGTTTTTTCGAGGGGGTTTGGTATTCTGGGGTGAGGGTTGGAGCACTAAGGGCACTAGCATGTGCAATGATTAGTGACGTTTTATATACAACTCTAGATTAACAACAGAAAAACTAGGTGGTACAGTTTACACAACATTAAACCTAAGCAAGCTTAGTCATTATCAGATAAAGGCTTAATTTTTTTATGATAAGTTTTCAGAGGGGCGATATTTTTACTGCTGAGTCTGATGCAATAGTAAATCCAGTAAATTGTATGGGAATCATGGGTAAAGGGCTTGCTTTAGAGTTTAAAAAGCGATTTCCCGATAACTTCGAACACTATAAAATAGAATGCCAACAAGGTAATTTATCTCCAGGAATAACGTTGTTTTATGAAAGCTCTACCTTAGGAAAAAAAATATTTATTATTAATTTTCCCACCAAAAATCATTGGAGAGAAAAGTCCAAGTTGAGCTATATCGATGATGGATTAACGGACTTATTGAGAAAATTGAACGATTATAGTATTAATACTGTAACCCTTCCCGCTCTAGGTGTAGGGCTTGGAGGCCTTCCATGGCAACAGGTTAAGCTATTGTTAGTCAAAAAATTAGCTCCATCAGAAATAGAATTTACTGTCATGGAGCCTAAATAAATAACAAGCTTATTGATTTATAGCGGTTATCCAAATGTCTTCAAACTGCTCTTTAGTGAGGCTCTCAACCTCAAACTCAGGGTTACCTTCCAACTCCTGAAGACTTGGGACAGGGGCTAAACCTAGCTCTGT
>NZ_AUAF01000293.1 GCF_000428585.1 Zooshikella ganghwensis DSM 15267
AGTATAAGTGATGACTTTATTAAATTAACACCCAATGACGCTGACACTTTAATTAATCAACTCGCGATGGCTGCTTGATGGCCAAAGTCGAGAATTATCAGATGTTTAAAAAAGGGTGTATATACTACTTTAGTCTTATACTACTAAAAATGTAAAAACCTATATCCAATACGAATGGTTTTTAGGTGCGGCCATCGAGTGACGAAGTCCCATGAGCCTATATTAATAGGTGATTGGGGTGAGGAATGAAGATAACAAAACCTAGAAATCACTCGTGAAGGGTATAGAAGGCTTTTTTAAAACCATGCATAAACTAAAAGAGTGTTAACAGATCCTAGTCAATGAGCTACGTTAATACATCACCATTGTTTTTTTAACAATGATAGAGATGGAGCAAAAAGTGGATTTGCAATGCTTGAATTGGCTTGTGACGTAAGTGCAATGAGCGGCGTGGGCAATGGAGACCAAGGATGGTCTTCTACTCCCATTAAAAACTTTCGCTGTAGTTATATTAGAAGAGTATTGAGAAACTTGAGTGATGTTTTATTAACGGGGCAATCGCTATAGATAGCTTGTAGCTACTATAGCGATTGATGGGCGGGTTATTTAGCGCGTTTATTGCTAAATAAATTACCTAGTACTCTCTATTGGTCTTGCTTAAAGTTCCTCAACAAAGTGTAAGCATCGGCAACGCTCCCTGTTTTGGATAACTCACTAAACTCAACTTTTGTTTCAGGGGTGTCAGGTTGTTTAACTTCAAGGCCAGGATACTCTCTTCCTGTGTTGAGTAGCATATACTTCAGGTAGTAACCATCCAAGTAAGGGTACTGGGAGAGTGTTAATGCAGCAATACCAGACACTACAGGGGTTGCCATACTGGTACCACTATATTTGGCGTATTGGTTGCCAGGAATGGTTGACAGGATTTTTACGCCAGGCGCAAAAATGTCAACGGTTCGTTTGCCGAAGTTGGTAAAGCTGGCGGGCAAGTCTTCACCTTTATTAGCAGACGAAGCACCAACATCTAACCAGTTACTGATTTTATAGCCTGGAAAGCTTTTGAAATTACGGTTAGGGTAGCGAGGTTTTTCGTCATTGTTGTTGCTGTCATTGCCCGCGGCATGTACTAACAGAACTCCGGCATTTGAGGCATATTCAAAGGCCAAATCAAGTTTAGCTTTGTTGGGTGAATAGCTTTTACCAAAGCTCATATTAATAATACTAGCGCCGTTATCTACAGCATAACGCACTGCATTAGCAATATCTTTATCACGTTCATCGCCATTAGGCACAGCACGTAATACCATGATTTTGACATTTTCTGCTATGCCTTTTATACCAATATCATTATGCCGGTCCGCCGCAATGATACCAGATACATGGGTGCCATGATCAGAGTCTGGTCCTGTTACGTCATTATTACCATAACCCGTTTCCCAAAAATTGTTTGGGTCATCTTTGACAATATCAGTACGAGGATCAAACTCTGTATTATAGTTATAAGCCAATTTGTTAGCGTAATATTCAGCTCGACTATCGACTTTTTCGTACTTACCGAATAGGTCTAATATTTTTAACAGAAAATCTCTAGCGACGACCACTTCTTCAATATCACTGTTGATGCTTGATAAGCCTTCTTTGGAAAAGTCATTATAATTATAGGTAGAAAGTAATGCTTTATTTTCCTTAATTTGGGCTTGATAGTTGACATATCGGTCACGGGTTTCTGTTGTTTCTTTTACTTCATCTTGGAATGTTTTACTAAGCTCTTCATAGTAAGCTTTTTTCTTGGCAGGAATATAGGCACCAGAAGCCAAAAGCGCTTGATATTTTGCATATTCACGGGTGATTTCTAAGGTATCGTAATTTACATGACGACCGTCTTTACCACCGATAAAGTTCCAACCATGAATATCATCAACGTAGCCATTACCATCATCATCGATGCCATTGTTGGGTATTTCTCGAGAGTTTTCCCAAATTTTTCCTTGTAAATCTTCATGCTTGATGTCAACGCCACTATCAATAACCGCAACAATAACAGGCTTATATTTATTGGTGAGTGAAAGCTGGTTATATACTTTGTTGACGCTAGAGCCTTCGATATTGTCTTCTTCAGGGCTTAAATTATACCAGTCATTAGCTTCTACTACAGGTGCACGAAGGGGAACACTTCGTTTACTACGGCGCTTTTGTGTTTTTTGTTTAAGCTGTACCGGTTCTTCAATAATGACACCTTTTATATTGGTCATTGGTTCTGGCTGCGGCAGTTGCGTAGGATTGTCTGCAAACGTGTTTGCACTACAAATAGACAAAAAAAGGGCTGATAAGGTTACACCCTTAACTTGATTAAGTTTCATGAAATTTCCTAACTGATTTTACACTTTATATGTTGTGTATTTTGCTTTGGTTATTTTTCTAATATAAATAATGGTTGTTATTCAACTTATAAAAACACCTTATATTATCGGCTTTGCTACCTTAATAAGGTAGTGTTAAATAAGTACGAATATCCCACTTTGTACTATATTTTATCTTTGCTGGAATAATCCCCAGATAACTCCCGCGTTCGATTATAAGCAGGATTTTTTTTGTGAGTCAATATGTCGTATATTACTAACGAAAATTATTCATAGTTATAAAAAGTGTTTATGATGTTTTTCTAATGTTTGTATTTTGTCTTACAACAGCATTTATGCTGTTTGATAAATACACTGGAACTGATGTGGGCTTAGTGTTAAAAATATTTTAGGAATATTATTTTTTTATCTTGGAGAATTAATGTTGGTGGGAGAGTGTCAGGTAAGCTTTGTATAAAGTTGAGTGTTTATATATTTTTCGACCTATGGGTACCTCTAAAAATGTTACCAAAATTTCAATATTTTTAGGAAAGATCTTAAATTATAGAAGGTAAATACGATTGTTTATTATTTGACACC
>NZ_AUAF01000294.1 GCF_000428585.1 Zooshikella ganghwensis DSM 15267
CAAGGCGAAGAAAAGGAGCCCTGGCTGTAGTCCAGTCTTCTCAGAACCATCTTACCCAGCTAGTCAAGCATTAAAAACTCCGGAATCGAGTATAACAAAAAAACCCGCCGTTAAGCGGGTTTTTTATGCAACATCATCTCTGCGGTATATACAGCGCCTCAGGAATTACTTCTTTTTCCTAAGGGTAAGGCCTAGTAATCCTAGTCCTAAAAGCACTATAGGTGCAGGCGCTGGTACAGGTTTAGGTGGCTTGGGTGGTTTAGGAGGCTTTGGCGGTTTGGGCGTATTATAGGCAACAGCTGTTACCTTCAGAATCATGTCATCATAGTCACGATCAATACTGCCACCATCATCATTCAAACCTATGTAGTAGCTATTCTGCCCTGCATAGGCAACAAAGAAAGATGGTTTAAATGAACCTGCGCTGTTATTGGAACCATTTTTAACTGTTCCCTTCGGTGTTCTGAAATTGAAATTCAACCACCCAGCATCAGACAATACTTCAGTAATTTGCGTACCTTTTGCTGTAGACTTATTTACAAACTGCCCACCAATAGAGCCAAATAAATTACGCCACGAGGCTTCATAGCCTAGGTACGTGTAAGTCAGTTTCACTGCTGCAGTTGCTTTTAAATTAGCCCCTTGAATAACGGACATTCCAGGTCTGGTTTCACCAGTATTAGGATTATGACTACCTGGTAGACGCGTTGTCACCCCACCTTCAACAAAAAGTAAGCCTGCATGTGCACTTCCAATGCAGCATACGGCTAAAGCAACCGCACTCACGATTCTTTTCATGATTATTCCTTGTTTACTGCTTAAAACGACTTAATCTACTGTTTATTAGTTAACCAAATAACCAGCATATTTCTCATTGCGATTTCTGATAAGCAATCTAAATGCCACATTCAGGAACATTGGCTAAAAAAAGAGTTAACTAAAAGGAATAATCTTAGATATGCATACAAGCCATTGGTATTAAAGCAAAAATTTTTCTCTTATTAATTACCTTATTTAGATAATAGCCACCCAAACTGCCTAAGGGTTGAATAATTAGCTGTTAGATGTATTAAAACTGTAAAATCAGTACCCAAATAAAAACTAATATAAGTGGTTCATTTTTGCCATATTGGTCACAAAAAGCTTTCTTTATTAACGAAATACCATGTTTCTGAATATTTTTTAATCAATATGTAGTTTTTTTACTTGTAAAAAATATCAACATTTATCTTAAACAAGGGTTACACCCCTTAATCCTATGCAGGCATATTCTCTAATACTTAGAATAACGCTATAAGACACTTACATAAATAATCAATAATTTGTTAATAGTTCTCATTTAATGTAATTTGTCATGAGGGGTATATCAAAAACCCACATCTTAGTCATGGAAGAACAAGACATTTACTAGTCAATTACAAAGGAGGTAATAACTTACGGAGTCTTTTTTACCCAGCTATATTTTAAACGCAATTAGAAGCGTACCTTAGAAACTAACCTATTTTCATAACTAACAATAACTACATAAATTTAACCATATGAAAAAACTAATACACTTCCTGCTTATTATTACCGCAGCTACACTTCTGAACTCTGCTTTTGCAGCACAACCAACAATTAGCCGTATTGTTGTTTTTGGTGACAGTTTAAGTGATACCGGGAAAATGTATCAAAAATCCTTAAAATGGATACCTTCTAGCCCACCCTATTATGATGGTCGTTTTTCTGATGGACCAGTCTGGGTTGACTACCTGAAAAGTCAATTAATGCAAGATAATATCCCAATATCCATTATCAATGAGGCAGAAGGGGGAGCAACAGCAGCCACATATGACATTACAGATAGTCCTGTAACACTTTTCATAAATACACTCAGTAATGAGCTCTCACAATTTCTTAGCAAAGATTACTTTAGGGCTGGTGATTTGGTCATAGTTTGGGCAGGTGGTAATGACTACTTAAATCAGAAACAAGAAAGCGTCGATACAGTTTTATCCGCTATAGATAACTTACTCAATCACGCCATAAATAGTAATGTTAGCCAGGTCATAGCATTTAACCTACCTCGATTAGATACTACACCACATGCTCACAAAAAACTTCCTGGAAAGTTAAGTGAACTTGCCAAGATTACAAGAGAGCATAATACCCGCTTACTTCAACTCATAAAAAAATATGACAATGAAAAGGTTAAAGTATTTGATATTGAGTCATTATTAGATCATATGATGAGCAACCCTGAACAATATGCATTAACAAATACAACACAAGCCTGTTATACAAAAGGATATGTGTGGAGACCTTTTATTAAAGGTAAAAACACAATGTCTTATATTGACGATTATCATTCAGACTATTTATCCTTGAAACCAATGGATCAAATGTCAGCCGAAGAGCTAGCACTACTGTTTCAAAACCCAGCATTCACAAATAACCCGATGCTTCAGGATGCTTTACCACAGGTACAGACTAAAAAATCTGGCCCCCAGCGAATTGAGCCTGCAGGTGATGCACCAGAAAGTTGTGATGGCTATTTGTTTTGGGATAAAATTCATCCAACGACAGCAACACATAAAGAGCTAGCAAGTAAGTTTTACACTTATTTGTTTGAGCGCTCCATGCTGTAAAATTTATTAGGCAAAGCACTTTCTTTCAAAAGGTGCTGATATTAGTGCCCTCAAGTATTATCTTCCACTTGCAAACCTAGCTGTATGGGTTTGCTTCAAGATGACGCGCCAAATTAGTGAAAACTAATCTTATTATCTATACCTAAAGCGTTTGAGCTTTAGGTGCAAATATTCTCGAAACCACCACCGAGTAGTGACTTTAACGCATAGGCGTGCTGATCGATTTTGCTAAAAAAATCAATCGCTGCTTTT
>NZ_AUAF01000295.1 GCF_000428585.1 Zooshikella ganghwensis DSM 15267
TGTTATAACGATCTTTCAGATCAAAAAAACCTGGTTGCACCATTTTGCTAGCACTCGTTTCTTATTACTCAGCTGCTATGTATTATACATCAATATGAATTTTTAGAGGTGCCCTTCTTTGTCTAATGGTATATCCCACTCAATGTCCAAAGTACTGATATCCGTCATTGGCCGTCGATAACGTACACAACGAAAACATAATTCAGCCAAAGTTAGGCACTGTCCACCAACGAATAATGGATAAACACTATCGGCAAAAACATCATCAGCACATCGGTAATCAAATAATAACTTTTTAAACGGTTCCTTAAATAAAAAGCCATAAAATATGATGTTACCAAGCCGGTATGATCTGGTTTCAGATGGTTTATAGTAAAAATGACCATTGACGTTGACTGTTAAACCAGAAGCTAATAGATGTAGCCCACTGGTTGCTCTTGGGTTACACTCAATGACATAGAGCGTATTATTTTCTTCAATATAATCAAAAGCAACCTGTCCGTGATACTGTGTTCGCTCACCAAATTGTCGAATAAACTCATCTAAGCGATTATCACAATAAGGCTCAAAATAACTCGCTGCCGACTGATTAACACAATATTTTGGCAAATAAGCCTGATGAGCAATTAGTTGTCCATGCTGAAAAAGCGCATAATTGCATATCGCCTGCCCTACTATTTTTTGCTGTTGGACCCATGGTATCGCAGGGGTAATCTGATCAGATGTAAGCACACCTTGGTAAGGACGACGAATAACCTGACGACCAAATCTCGAATACACAGGCTTTAAAATAGATGCTTTATCATCAACAATATCATCAGGGTGCTGACAATAATCTGTAGAAGGTATCTGTACCTGACCTAACCCTGACAATAAGGATAAACTAGTAAATTTATTATGTAATTTAAACAACAGGTCATAATCTGGTAAATACCATTCTACTTTTTGCTCGCCCAGTTGCGCTTCAACGTCTTCTTTGATCGTCGCCAAATAAAATATTTCTTCACATGTAGGGATAATACATTCAATGCAATTATCCCTTAACAGTTTAATTAACGCCTGCTTATATTGCTGTAAATTAAAGCGAGGTGAAGGTAATCGAACATAACCTTGTATACCCTTTATAAAACGCCCCAAAGGCCAAACCATACTATCTGCCAAACAAACCTGATGACCTGCCCGCATTAGTAATCGCGCCCACTCAATGGCTACGGGGGCTCGTGCACCTGTCACTAAGATGACCACAGATTGACCACACGTCGCTGTTTAGTTAAAGGATGCCACTGTGGACGTGGCTGATATTCAAAATGTACCTGTCTTACATCCACATGTAATTGCTTGAAAAGTTGCTGCAAAGCTATTGCAATAGCTGCATGCTGCAGGTCACTTTCAATCTGGATACGATTTATTTTGATTTGAGTAATTCGATAATCTAGAGGCCCTTCACTCATCAAGCTTACAGCTCGGTATATTAAATCAGGTAACACCGAAACTGGTGTATGATTCGCACCCGGTCATTTCAGTAAATCACCGGTACGCCCGGCAATACTCCCTATAGCTTGGAAAACTACAGGTGAAGAACGAGCTATCTTTAGTTGGCCTTTTTCTTCTTGAGCAGCATTGTGTTCACTGCCCTGTTCGTTAACAACCGCAATAACATCATCTAACTGATAACGAATAATCGGCTGCGTCCGTCGTCTAAAATCAGTGATAATAGGAGAAAAATGTGTTTTATCTGGTGTTAGCCAATGTGGCTCAATATGCACTATATCCTCATTCCAACGCATAACACCATCCCTTTGCGTACATGCCAAAAAACCTTCAGTGCATTGGTATATTTCATGAATTGGGCATTTAAACTTGGCAGCTAACAACGCTCGGTCAGTAGGCGTTAACACTTCCGCCCCCGAGACCACTAATGAGGGTGACAGTGTTTGATGTTCCTGGGCACACAATTGAAGCGCCTGAGCACTGCCTACCAATAAGGTAGGGTTAAATGTCGTCAGCTCCGCCATCCATTGATCGAGTGGTTGAGTAAGATCCACATAGTGAAAACGAATATGCCCTCGTTGTACCGTTTGATATAACGGGCTATTTGCTCGAAGCAATAACGCAATACGTTGCGGCATCCATAAACTTGGCAATAACCGACCTAGAATATAACCTGCCCAACAGTGACGCTCTGTTTGCGAAGCTAAAAATAATCCGCGTTGTCCTGAAGTTCCTGAAGATAAACCAACCGTAATATCCTTTAAGACTGAACGACTAAAATCCCTTTCCTGCTCTGCTTTCAAAGCACAGGCAAATAACTGATCTCGATCCAGTTGCCGTGTATTCAGTTGATTAAAGTGCTCCATCATGAGCGACTTTGACATCAGTGGGAATTCTGCTAATGGTTTGCCCCGAAATGCCTGGTAAAATGGTGAATTTTGAGTAACCCAATCCAAATGTCGCGCTACTTGGTGCTGTTGCCATTCAACTAATTGGGAGCGTGTTTTAAAACGACGGTAGCGGCTCATCATTAAATGGCGAAGTATATTCAACTTTTCCATTAGCTAATCCAGCCACGCTGTTTTAATTGATTCAGTGTTTCCTGGCAGTGTGAAGGCAGAAATATGACTTTATCCTTAGTCTGTTCATAACAAGTTCGCAGTTTATTCAATGTATCTTGATATGCCTGTCGATTATCACAGACAATATTTGCCAGCCAATGTTGATTAACGCCATCTCTCAAATTGTCAATAAGCCAACAGGCATCAGCTAATAAAAAGTAAATAATCCACCTTCTTAGAAGGTGGTTTTGCTTTTAACCCCCTGAAAGGGGGCATTACATCACCCTCTCAGTAGGCTAACAAGCTATCC
>NZ_AUAF01000296.1 GCF_000428585.1 Zooshikella ganghwensis DSM 15267
GGGCAAACAAGAGCCCACTAACTCATTAAAATACAGAGCAGCGGCATGAGTAAACGAATGAATATGTCAATCTAAAAAAACTTCGGAATCGAGTAAAAGTACACCCGGATGGTACAGGTGCATTAAAAAAAACGGTCCACAAGCCATTGGCAAATCCAGAGGAGGATGGACAACTCAAGTTCACATGGTAGCAGCGGATGATCAAACCGCCGTCACTTTTTCCTTATCGCCGGGTCAGGCGGGTGATGCACCGGAAGGAAGAAAGCTACTAAAAAAGCTTGAAAACTGTGGGTGGGAAGGTGCACAGGTCATAATGGATAAAGCCTATGAGGGGGACGAAACCAGGCAGTTAGTCATTGATTTGAATATGGAGCCCGTAGTTCCACCAAGAATGAATCGGATATCACCCTGGACATATGATCGTGAAATGTACAAAAAACGGAATGAAGTTGAACGCTTATTTCGTAGGCTAAAAGGCTTTAGACGCATATTTTCACGATTTGAAAAACTAGACGCTGTTTTTCGTTTTTTTATTCACTTTGCGCTTATCGTAGACAAGTTAATTAGTGTTAACAGGCCCTAGACAAATATAACTATGGCAAATACCTTACAATACGAGTCATTTGCGCATAAAACTGGCGCGGAATTTTATCATCCATTGAGGCGTATCACAAAAATTTTGTGCGCCATACAACTCTATGCTTTCTGAACCGGCTCCCTCTCCAGCTCAATATGTTCTCCCTGGTAATAATTACTGAGCTTCTGAGCCAAGTCCAAGCCTAAGAGTGCTACAAGCGCATGGCTATCCGTCATCTGATGTGGAATATATAAACGCACACCACCCAAGTGTTGCCCTAATTTGATGGCGGCATCATGACCGATCACTTCAGCTAATTCATGTAAAACACTCATGGTCTATCCCCCTATGACCGATATACACCATTAAGTAGTCTGCTGTCTTTCGTATAACAATTGACGAATGACACCGATCGCCCGTCCACTTTTGATCAGTTCACCATCACAGCGATACACCAGCCAAACTAACGCCATGGCTTCGTGGTATTTTTCCAAGTCATTGGAAAATCCTTTACCCCGTGTATGTCGTCCATTAACCCAGGCACCACCTTCGACTTCGACGGCAAATTTACTTTCTTGCCAAGCAAAGTCGAATCGCCATCGCCTATTGGGATGAAAACGGAATTCTTTTTGAGGTGGTGTCAAGCCAAATTCCTTGATATAGAGCTCCAATAAAGCTTCCAGTTGACTCATCTCAGGTTATTTTCCTCTTGTAACAAAAAAAATACAAAAAGCTATTTAAATATGTATGAAAATTAATTAAATTTGTACCCGGAGTTTGGATTTGTCCTTAAAATCCATTTTTATAAACATTGCCTCATTCATCACGGTTCCCTTCCTCTTTTTTTTGAGGCAATGTTTTTTTTATTTCTAACTTTCCCCATCCTCTCTATACTCACCTTTAAATAAAACTATTTACGTTTCTAAATATGTATTTAGATTTACGCCAGTTTTAGCTAGTTACACATTCTTACATAAAGCTGCATTTGCACAATGTAACTTTTTCAAAATTATAAAATATCTAACTGTAATAACAAATAAGTATCAATTTGTAATAGATGATTTACTAATTTAGTTTTTCACTTTATATTCCCCAAGCAATTCCTGCGAACAGACAATTTATTTATCTTAACTAGATTTGTAAGGTGTTTTGTTCAAGCATTGCCTCATTACTTTTATCTTTCTTAACCCTTATTTGGGGCAATGCTTTCTTTTAAAGTTTTACTTGTAGCTTTTATGCGCATACTGTCGTTAATTTAGTTTTCTACCCAGTAATTCATAAATGCAATTTAGTGCTGCTTGGGGATTATCCAGTTGGTTAAATCCACATTCTTGTAAATATTTTTCCTGAACCCTATCATGAAAATCCTTATTTTTTTCAGCCAATGTTTTAGGTGATTGGTCCGTAAGTGCTTTTGGCAAGTCCGTTAAGCTTTCTCCAGCTAACACTTGTTGACAGGCTAAAGTGTAGTTGCGTTTAAACAACGGAAAAATATCTTGCTCTCGTCGTGATTTAAGCTCAAAAAAACCTGTACTCTTAGCAGCCTGATACACGACAGGATGCGACCAATAAACTGACTGTGGACTTGGCGCATGGGCTTTTTCGCAGGCTTCGTGGTAAGCCTCCAGAGCTTGAGGTAAACCGGCATCATCGGGACTCAGGTTACACCAGGCAATGAAAGTGCCGACACTGGGTACAAAATCCCGCGCAATCTGTCGTGCTTTGGAAAGTCCTGTGCGTACTTGAGCGACGTTGACAATGCCATTGTCGATAAAGCCTTTGGTCCAGTTGCGCTTGGCACTGCTCAGGGTTTCCATATCCGAAAAGGCTTGTTTCCAGGCTGGGAAAATCCCTTGTAGCTCCCGAAAAATTACATTCACCAGCTCGGCCGCATGTTTGGAAATTGAGTCAACATGGGGTTGATCAATCCCTGCAGTGCTAGTCCCTGCCAGGGGTACACCAGCGAGTAAATCCTTGGGTGTTTTCATGTTCATGCCCTCAAAGACCTAGATCTAACCGCCAGCTAGTGTCATCCCAATCCAATTGGTTTGAGTTAACAGGGGACGGAGGTTGTCTGAGTTTTTTCTCTTCGGCATAGGCCTCAGCACGAAGCATCCAGTTTCGCCAAGCGGATTGCCAGCAGCTGAACTTAGAGTTTTTAGCACGGTGGTGATTTAAAAATTACGCGATGCTCGACTTTTTAGCCTATTAATTTAGCTAACTGAAGAGGAGCATTGCCTTGGTTCCTATTAAATAATACACACAAACTGTGTGAT
>NZ_AUAF01000297.1 GCF_000428585.1 Zooshikella ganghwensis DSM 15267
AAAACCTGGTTGCACCATTTTGCTAGCACTCGTTTCTTATTACTCAGCTGCTATGTATTATACATCAGTAAGAATTTTTAGAGGTGCCCTTTAGTATGTTTTTTTATGAAATACTCAATAATAGAGTAGAGGTGGGTGTTTAATAAATATACAGAAAAACATTTATGATCTAACCTAAAGAGGCAGGCAACATAAGCAACCATGTTTGTGAATGATGCTATAGCCAGTAGTAATAGCAGGTTATTATGTTGTCTGCGTCTTTTAGCCAACTCATTGTTATATTCTTATTTTTCCTCATCACTTCCTGCCTTAAAGGCTTTGCAAGCTGGTTATCTATGTTTCTGTTTACGACAGTATGGATGTTTCATAGCGATTTTTATTGTAACATTTACTCGCTTTAAAACAGCATATATCCCTAATGGTGAGAGTAATAGTGACGAGAGTAAATGACGTATAAAGTTCGCACACCTTTATTTCCTCTTTATCATGATGTGCGCTCCCTCATGGGAGCTATTTCAGGGGTAGAAAAAAAACGCGTCATACAGCTTAATAATGCGATTAAAGAGCAGGTGGGTAGTCCTCAACGAACCGTTGACTGGGGGGATCCTGATAGCTGGATTGTGGATCGGTTAACAGGAGATTCTGCAGGACTTGCTTTGCGAATCTGGCATTTTGGTGATCCTCCTTTAAATCCTAGGCATATGTATGGTGCCTATCTATTTATTAATAATTATGGACTACTGAAGCCTGATCTGGATGGTAAGTATCAAATAACAGCTAAAGGACAAGCTTTTTTAGCAAAGCGGCCAGAACTTCTTAGAGAGTTAGATGGAGCTGAAGGGTTATTGTATATTCTTGAGTTATTATCTGTTAAAGAAAAAGCAAAGACCAGTGAGCTGCTGACAGACTGGCATATCTATTTACAACAAGTGTCTAAAAATAATACTAAAAGTACAGCAAAAGATGCATTGCGACGCCGGTTATTGAATTTAGTGGAGCGACAGCTAGTTGAGCGAGTTGGTAACTATTATCATATCGTGAAACAAGGGCGTGACTGGTTATCAAAAAGCCTGCCTACTTTGCAGGATGATCCAACACGAGAGGTCATTACTGCCTTAAATGCCTATAACGAGAAACAAAAAGAAGCATTGCACCAAGCGTTATGTCAGATGACTCCGCTCCAATTTGAACGGTTAATTGCTGAACTATTGGAAGTGATGGGGTATCAGGATGTTGAATTAACCAAACCCTCTGGTGATTTAGGCGTCGATGTTGTGGCTAATGTACAGGTAGGCATCACGACAGTTCGGGAGGTGGTTCAAGTAAAGCGCATGACTCATACGACACTGACCCGGCCATTTATAGACCAATTACGTGGTGCATTACCTTATCATAAAGCAATACGAGGTACTTTAATTACCCTTGGGCGGTTTGCAAAAAACTGTGCAGAAGCAGCCCTCTTTCCAGGTGCTTCCCCTATAACACTTATAGATGGTGAGCGGCTATTAGAATTGCTTATTGCTCATGAAGTTGGGATTCGAAAACGTAGTATTGAGATGCTTGAAGTGGATTTTGCATTAGTAGAGGAAAGTGAAGAAAATCGAGCACAACTATATGAATTGGTCGATTAGCTTTATCGTTAAATTCATATAAATAAAGTGTACTTTCTGCAGAAGAAAGCACACTGCATATGTCTTATAGTGCGAATGCTAAGACGTTTTTTTGCTTAAGCTTTTACAGCTCACATCGGTGAGTTAACTAGCTCAAAGCTTCGAGGTCCCATAATGGTAATATCTGTCCACTTGATGATGCCAGCATTTTTAGCAAAGTAAATACTGCCTAACCCTGCATCATAGCAGCGATGAGGACCTGTGAAAAAGCTAACTTCAGTGACATCAGTAAAGGTACCAGCTGCCGTAGACATTTTTTTATGATGCTGTTTTATTACAGTACCTGCTGCACAAAGAGATCCTTTGTAAGCGTTGGTTGTGCCAACGTCTTGCGAAAAGTCTACGTAAAGTTTAGCCTTTTGGTTTTCTTCATCCCATACATAAAGTTTGCCATCTTGTTCAGGGCGCAGCCAAACCTTACCTAAGCCTGGAAAACCATTATATAAAAACCAACCATCAGCTTCTCGTTCTACTGAAGCACTCGCATGTTGGCCAGTATAGGATAAATCAACATACTCCATTTTTTTACCAGCAAAGGCAGGCAGATAAGTATCTGCTTGGCTTAAAGCGGGTGTTAAGAGTGTGGCAAGTATCATGGGTGTAAGCTTTACTGATTTAATCATTATATATCCCCCAAGTTGTAATCTATTATTATCGTGATAAAACTATACGACACATAAATTATTATAATTTGATTTGTGTTAAATTGTAATAGTTTAAAACTTTGCAAAAAAATGTGGGTATAAGTAGTTCTATAGCCCTATACCCACCGCAAAGCTTTTTTAGGAAAGATCATCAAGCGATAAAGCTAAACGTGTTATGACAGAGTGTCAGTTACATCTAAAGCTGATTCTGCTTACTGTAATATGGTCAGGTGTTAGAGGTTTACGATCTTTAGTTATTATCTGAAAAGCTAATTTGTCATTTTTATCATCAAGCATTGAAACATCAACGCCTGCTTTAAATGCAAATGTAGCATTGGGTTCTATTTCAGTATCGGTA
Source organism: Zooshikella ganghwensis DSM 15267 (assembly GCF_000428585.1). Classification (GTDB taxonomy): domain Bacteria; phylum Pseudomonadota; class Gammaproteobacteria; order Pseudomonadales; family Zooshikellaceae; genus Zooshikella; species Zooshikella ganghwensis. The sequence continues at coordinate 2,673 of NZ_AUAF01000297.1, forward strand.
GGCCCATAGCGAAATACAAAAGGAGGTTGCTCTCTATTAGGAATTGACCATATACGTGGTTTAACTTCATTTGAAAACACTAGATTAACGCGATGCTCGACTTTTATTAGTTTGAAATGACAACCCCTGACCCCAACCTTTGTTTTGCCGAAACAAATTCAAAGGGACAGGGGAT
>NZ_AUAF01000298.1 GCF_000428585.1 Zooshikella ganghwensis DSM 15267
AATTGAAAGGGTTTGGCTTAACCCTGATAACAATCAAATGCTAAATCATTAGTGTAGGTTAGTTGATGCGACAACTATCTTGACAAACAGCGATACCTACCCCCCCATTCATTAATGGATGATCAATATACTTCTCTCTAAAAATAATTGATTAACCAGAAGTCAGTTCCTTCTATACTTAAAAATAGTTTTTATTTTTCCTATACCCAGTAATGAATTAGAAATCAACGGTCAAAAATTTCCGTTGAATAAACAATTGCCGCTTTAAAGGATAGATGCTGCCAACGTGGAGCTTAGGGTACAGCTCAATAGCCTTGCAAAAAGTTTAGGTAAATATATGTCTAAGAAAAACAGGACTTTTTACCGGGACCTGCGCCGTAAAGCTCAGGAGTTCAAAAGCCGTGAAGAGTTTTTGAACCATGACCTGAAAATAATGAGTTTTCGTCGCTGGGGAGTTCACCTACCCTTTCGTGATTACTCTATCGAAATTGAAGACTGGGTACCCGCATTAGCCGCCACTATCGGCAAAGTCGTAATGGTAACCGCTATGGTAGCCACTTTTGCGGCCCAGTTTGGTTTGTCTCCTGAATTTGTGGCTGAAAATGTACGCTATGAATTGCTGATTGCCGGAGCACTGTTTGTGATTCTGTTTTCAGCCATTCTCAATCCTAATGCTAACCTCGCGGGCACTCACGGCCCAATGATTCCGCTGATCCCGCTGATTGCTGCTGCTGGAGGACACCCACTGGCACTGGGAATCATGGTGTGTCTGTTCGGTTTGATACTTGCGTACACCAAAGGAGGCTCAAAGTTAATGGCACTCACGGGCGTTGGTGTCCGAGGGGGGCTACTGATCTATCTTGGTGCCGTCGGCTTGATTGGTCAAATTAATAAAACAGAAGCATGGGCTTCATCCAGTAACCAAGGCCATATCTCCTTCGCAGTCATTGGTGTAACTGTTTTGATTTATGCCTACCTGGCCAAGATAGGCAAACGCTGGCTGGCGATCCCCCTCTGTTCAGCATTAGCAGGTATTGTGGCTTATATAATGGGAGCAGACTTTGCCTTTACCACGGAACCTGGTTTGCCACACTTCAGCCCATTCTACTGGTGGGGTGAAGACACTGGCTGGCAACTAGGTTGGCCTAACCTGGCACACTTTATTGCAGTCATTCCTTTTGCACTGTTAGCGGTTGCAATGTGGTCACCTGACTACTTGGGTCATCGTGTTTTCCAAGAGCTGAACTACCCGAAAGAAGCTAAAGGCGTGCTGATGGATGTGGATGACACCATGGTTGCTGCGTCAATTCGGCAAGGTGTAGGCTCCTTTCTCGGTGGTGGTAACCTGGCTTCTTCCTGGGGTACGTATATGATCCCTGCGGCAATCGCAAAGCGTCCGATTCCTGGTGGCGCATTGCTGACTGGAATTTTGTGTGTACTGGCATCAATAATTGGCTATCCAATGGATCTGGCGATGTGGGAGCCGGTTCTGCGTGTGGCATTAATCGTAGGCGTATTCCTTCCTCTACTGGAAGCGGGTATGCAGATGATTCACAAACATAAAGACTCGCTCAGTGCAGGTATCTGTATCTTTGCTTGTGCTTTCGTTAACCCCGTATTCGGTTGGGCAACGACCATGCTATTGGATAACATGGGGCTAATTGGTGATCACGAGCGAGCCAGCGAGCTGTCTTCCAAAGACAAGTACCTAATCCCTGGAATAGCCTTTGTTATCTGTGTAGGCTCTCTGGCAGCCGTTGGTCAATTGCCAGGCATTCCTGCGGTAATTGGTAACTAAGCAATACAAACTCTGGGCAAAGGTACTTATTTATCGGATGCGGCATATAAAATATCTTTTTAAACGTATGATCATATGCGGTTACCCTATGTTAACCATTAAGCTCATGTCTATTTATTAATTCAGATAGATATTTGCTATGACGACACATTCGTCGAAATTCCAAATCTACCGTATACCAGTCAACAAATTGCTTCTCTTCAAGTAACGATTCTTTAATTGATTGCTTTACACCATGATCAGACTGCATTAAACATTATGCCTTCACTAAGTTTAAGTGCACTAATTTTCGTGTTGGATCTAAAGACTTGGCTCTTTCCAGGGCTTCAATCGCAAGTTCATATTGATCATTTCTTAGTAACGCATATCCTTTGAATTCAAGTGTAGCAACATCATTCGGCTGGATAACCAAAGCGTTATTATAACTGGCTATGGCTGCTTTAAAATCTTGATCCCTACGAGACTTGATACCCGTTAATAACGCGTCCTGAAATTCAATCTGTTTTTTCTTATTTTCAATAAGATCCAGATAAATTAATGCTGTTTCAGATTTTCTTTCCTTACCGATATCAAAATAACCCTCAGCCTGGTCAAGATCATTTTTCAGGTATGATAATATTCCCAAGTTATTTGATGAAATAACCGCTGCTTCCTTATTGCCTAGGATCTTTGCTTGCTCAAATGATGCTTTTAGATATTTTTCAGCTTTCACATAGTCATTCAGTTTCAAATAGGCCCATCCTACTGCATTTAAAACCCTTGAATTAAGCGCTGTATCTTCTTTTGGTAACCGCTCAAGCTGGGAAATGGCTTCCTCATATTGTTCCTCCTCAAGAAGCACTTTAATATTTTGAAGCCTATCATCGGAGAAAGCAAAAACTGAATTCAAAAAGAAAAACAACACTGCGACTATTGTCAGCAGCAATGTAAAACTGACCCACTAGCAGCAATCGAATTTTGACCCACCTGAGTAAAATACCACCGTTTAAGCTTAAGTGTGTGGTAT
>NZ_AUAF01000299.1 GCF_000428585.1 Zooshikella ganghwensis DSM 15267
CGGAAGCTAATTTTAAACACTGAACTTTAACATTGGCAGCCCTTGGGGCTGCTCATAGCTGTCAAGCCTCCCGCTCTGCGGGAGCGTTATGACTCGTGTTTTCCGGGTAGAAAATCGCTAGAACTGGGTAATGCGTAGGCTGAAGTTGTTATAAGCTGAGTATGGATTGACGATGAACGATGAAGTATTTATGAGCCGAGCTTTGGCGTTAGCTAGCCAAGGACTGTGGTCTACCTCACCGAACCCGAGAGTGGGTTGTGTATTTGTGAAACAGGGTAAAGTCATTGCTGAAGGATTTCATCAGCGCGCAGGAGGGCCACATGCTGAAGTTGCAGCGATTAATCAGACTAAAGATAGTTTAACGGGTGCTACTGCTTATGTGACATTAGAACCATGCTCGCACTTTGGGCGAACACCACCTTGTTGCCAGACATTGGCTAAGCTGAATTTAGAACGTGTTGTTGTGGCAATGACTGATCCAAATCCGCTGGTATCAGGACGAGGCCTTTCAGTACTTAAGCAAGCAGGATTTCAAGTTGATGTAGGGATATTGGAAGAAGAGGCTTTACAGCTTAATCGTGGTTATATTAAACGAATGAAACAACAGGGACCTTGGCTGTTTGGTAAGGTTGCGATAAGTATTGATGGTGGGATGGCTCTCGCGTCTGGTGAAAGTAAATGGATTACGGGTGATAAAGCACGTCAGGATGTTATGACACTTCGAGCGCAAAGCTGTGCCATTCTTACTGGTGTAAAAACGGTTATTCAGGATAACCCCCTCTTAAATGTGCGCTTAGATCATTTGGATAAAATACCTAAACCTATGGTGCGTCAGCCAGACCTGATTATTTTAGATACCCGCCTTTCTCTGCCACTAGATGCCAGATTACTCACAACCCTAGACAGTAGAAATATAGTAGTGATTGTTGGTGAAGGACTGGCTGATAAAAAAAGGCAACAACAGTTGTCTTCGATGGGGGTAGAAGTCATTACACTGCCAGTGAGTACAGAAGGGGTTGATCTAAATGTATTGCAGCAATGCTTAAAAACAACGGAGTATAATGAGGTAATGGTTGAGTCTGGGCCTACCTTAATGAGTCAGTTCTTGCAGCATCATTTGTTGGATGAGCTGGTTGTTTACCAGGCTCCAATGCTTATGGGGAAAGGCTCGCAAATGCTTTATCAGGTGCAGACTACAAAACTGACAGAGGCTGCTCGGTTTACACTGATAGATAGTCAGGTTATCGGGAATGACATTAGAAGTCGTTATCAGAGGAAAGCAGAGCCTGAGCTGCAACCATAATAACACATATTCGACGTACGTGACCTTGTCTTAGCGTTGTCATACCATGCATCGAAATATCATGATGTATGCAATAGCTCTGAGGGGACTACCCTTTAACACAGGAGGCTTTTATGTTTACGGGTATCATTCAATCTGTGGCGACAATTAGATGTATTCACGATCACGACAGTATTCGTACATTTGAAATTGAATTCCCTGAGGGGTTTTGTAAGAACCTTACAATAGGCGCCAGCATTGCAGTTGATGGTGTATGTTTAACGGTTACTGAAATACTGACTGAAACGGTGGTGAAGTTCGATGTCATATTACAAAGCTTATTAATTACTACTCTGGCTGAACATGAAAAGGGCGATCGGGTTAATGTTGAACGAGCTGCAAAAGAAGGGGCAGAGATAGGCGGTCATCCTTTATCTGGTCATGTAGATTTTCGAACAGCTATTGTAGAAATTAGTGAAATGGAAGGCAACTGTCGTATTCGGTTTGACCTGCCTGAGTCATGGCGTAAATATATTTTCCCCAAAGGCTATATTGCCATTAATGGGGCCAGCTTGACAGTATCAGAAGTTGATAAGGAAAAGGGCTATTTCGAGGTTTGGTTAATTCCTGAAACCCGCCGTATGACAACTTTTGAGGAAAAGCGTACCGGTGATAATGTCAATATTGAGATAGAGCGTGGGACTCAGGTTGTTGTTGATACAATACAAACTACATTAGAAGATAAACTGTATCCAGTATTGGAACATTTGCTTAAGGAAAAAGGTATAGATTTACAAGCACTGACAACTTCAAAGCTGGCTTTATTGCAGGGTAAAAAAATGGAGGATTAGTAAAAATAAGTTACTATTTTAAATGTATGGTATTCAAACATAGTTTTCATATGCGCTGTTGTTGGTGATAACCTAGGCGTACTGCAAACCTGTACAAATATGCCCTCAGCTCAAATGATCCAATTATAGCGGGGGTAATTATACGCTACAGACCGTACCGTGACTTTATTGGCTGATTTCTTTTTGGTATTCAATACAGTCTATTTGTTGGCCATTTACGAAAGCTTTATTGAATATAAGCCTTTTTTTGTAGAACCCATTTTTTATTAACACAATTTGGGAGGGTTTGTTTGCTGTTGAAGCTAATGCGATAATATACTTTACGCCATTTTGTGGTGCTAATGTGAGTATCTGCTTAACAGCATAAGATGCCACACCACGGTTGATATTATTCTTTCCTACACGATAACCAAGATATGCACTGTCTGTTTGACGACAGATTTTGTGTAAATTGATCCGACCAATGATGTCATTATCATCATTCAAAATAAGTAGCGGTAAGCGCCAGGGCAAACGCATATAAATTTACACCGAACAAATTAGCTTCATTAAATATTCATGATCCCAACCAGCAGAGAGTCTCTTATTTTTTATTCCAATTTTATAAGT
>NZ_AUAF01000300.1 GCF_000428585.1 Zooshikella ganghwensis DSM 15267
TTATCTTCAGTCGAAATATCAACGATCAACCAACTGCTTAATGGTAATCAAAATGTCACTGCGTTTATTCCACATCTTCCTGCCAAAGGCTATGCCCCATTTAATCTTAATGGGGTTAAAACCACAGGTCATATCCCTACTATTATCTCAAAAAATCATGCATTGATTGTCGATGAAACAGCTGGTGTTTATCTCTGGCATTTTGCACATGGCCCTAAGCAAGGGCTACGAGGTGGCTTTACCAGCAAAGCAGAAGCAATCATTTGGTATAAAAACTGGCTAACCCATAAAGGAGGAAGAACCAGTCCTAAGGATAAAGGCGAAGTTTATCCCTACTATAACCAAAATTTTGAAGATCACTTGATATTAGATGAATCTGGCTGGTGGCTTTTAAAGCAAAAATTTAATTATGATCTTTCACACTGGCGCAGCGAAAAAGCAGAACAGCTGAAGCTTTTACCCATAGGTGAAAAAACTTACAGTAGAGCCCTAGCAGATCAATTTTTTAAAGCAAAACGCGCTGATATTGATAGCCAATTCAAACAACGTAATGAACAATTTGCTGAAGACTTAAGGTATTGGTACGACTTTGCCGCAACAACAGCAGCTATTTTAGGGGTTGGCGCTTCAGGCAAATTTGCCAAAGCTTTAGATTTTTCCGTTATTATCAGTGGCGTTGGCGTTGGCGGAGTCACCATTGCCAATGCAGATAATCCAAGTGAAATCCTTGAAGGTATTGGGGCAATTGTTGAAGCTACGGCAGATACCCTAGAATCAACTGGTATTGGTGATAGATTATCTCGAAAATCATCAGTGATGCGTAGTTTATTTTACCGATCTTCTGCGAAGGACCATCAACGTACCACTCAAACAAAAAGTTCAAACCAACCCATACCTGTAATTTTGCAAAATAAAGTTACAAATAACTTACAAAGTGAGCTCAATCAAATTTGGAATGCCCCCCAAGTAGAAGCTACTTACAACGCTAAAAAGCTTAATATCACCAAAAATGATAAGCAACTAGAAGTTATTCTTTACCAAGGTAAAGCATATGCTCGCTTTTCTAATGGCTACTGGTTCGACTTTAAGCTCGATGTAACTTCACTTGACGCTCATACTATTCCATCAGTTGGAAATAGTAGCTATCTGTCTTTTGAGTCAATATCTCAGCAAGCTCAAGATAAATTTGGTGACAATGTTAAAGTGGTTACACGAAAGCCATATTTAGAAATAATCACTGATATTGAAATCCATCTGGACGAAAAAAATAATAAGTTAGAAATCTATATACCTGATCAAGATGCACCTCATACAATTTCATCACTTGAAGATGCAGAAGCACATATATATGGTTATATACAACGTCAAGAGTCACGCCGACAAAAAATTGATAAACTAAGTACTTTAAGAAGAGAGGTAGAACAGAATCTTGGTAATGATATCACGGTATTAAATCAACAACCCAGCTCAGTTGATTATGAGGCCAGATTACTTATTTGGCCCTCACCAGAAGCAAACGGTACATATCAACTCTATATTCCTGGCGAGGGTAGAAATTTTAAAACTTTTACTCAATTAACAGAGGCGAAATCTTTATTAGCCAGTTACCGAAAAAATGAATTTATCTTTAACAGCTCATGGTTTCTAGGTGATGAGGTTAAAGTCATTGATGATGTTTCTAAAAGACAGGAATCACAATATACAGTTTTGTTTGACGCAAATTCATCAGATCAAGTAACTTTATATATACCCAATAGTGAAGCACCATTATCATTCGGTAGTTTTGAAGAAACGCGGGACTACCTAGTAAAAAATAATGTAGTTAACCGAATCAAAGTCAATGATGTTTTTTTATCATCTGAAGATATTAATACCCTTGAAACTCGTTACAAAATAAATATTTCTAGCTTAAAGCTTAATGGTCAAGAAATTGCTCTAGCCTACCACAAAACACCGGCAGTCTCTGATACATTTTTATTATTAGCGCATGGCTCTGGCAAGGAGGCCATCATGTTTATAAAACCCGAAGGGTTGGCCTTGGACTTTGCTACTCCAGCAAACACTATTTTACAATCAGGTGGGCTAGGTGATGATGCATTTGATTTACTAAACAGATTAAAAGAAAATAAAGTTCGTTACAAACATGAGTCACAAGTCTATGATGTTTCACAAATCAAAATGAAAGACTATAGTCTTTCCTCTTCTAACATTGAAAGTCATGAACGTATTGCTCACTATATCTCAAGACAAAAAAATACTGACGAATCAACATTACAACCAAATAGCTCATTCACTATCATCAATTTAAATGAAAATGCCCTGGGATTAAGGTTATCTGATGTTATTGACGCCCTAAAAGAATCCTATGGACCCAATACTCCTACCAAAATGATTTGTCACTTTTGTCGAGGAGAAGATAACACAGCAGAAATTTTTGATATAAAAAATAATTATATTAGTGACTCGACTTTGGCCATTTAACTTAAGCAGATGTGCTCAAATAATGAACAGAATTTGATTTTTTTGGTAGAAAACAAGCAGAATAACTGGAGTTTAAGTGGCAATGACGGCACAATTTTTTTGACAAAAAAATTAAACCATCCCAAGGAAGGGGCCGTCATTGCCTGACACAATTATAACGATTTTATCCGCATTTGCACCTTTAATGAGTTCAGCTACTTGGCTAAAAGCAACGACTTTAAT
>NZ_AUAF01000301.1 GCF_000428585.1 Zooshikella ganghwensis DSM 15267
AGGCTTCGAGTTCTTTTTGAGTCACCATAATGGCCTATCCTTATACATTGTTAACATTAAGAGTAGGCGGTTACACAGAATCTTTTACAGTCTCCGCTGTGCTCGAACACTTTCCAATATATTTGTTCCCATTATTCCAGCAATAGTAGCATCAGGCTTACTAATGGGATTACTGGGTACATTACGAACATATAATCTAGTTGACTCTCAAAGTACATTATTTGTATTACTGGATATTTTCAGCTCAGCAGCATTTATTATTTTGCCTATTTTAATTGGCTTTACTGCTGCAAAAGAGTTTGGTGGTAATTCTTATCTAGGTGCTACATTAGGCGGTATTTTAACGCATCCTGCGTTGACAAACGCGTGGAGTGTCGCAGGTGGTTTTGAAACTATGCAGCTGTTTAATATGGACATTGCCATGATAGGTTATCAAGGAACAGTTTTTCCTGTTGTGCTTGCAACCTGGTTTATGAGTTTAGTTGAAAAAAATATACGGCGAGTCGTTCCAAATGCTTTAGATATTATATTGACACCATTTATTACTGTTGTGATTACAGGCTTTGTGGCCATGATATTTATTGGTCCTGCAGGTAGAGCTTTTGGTGATGGGATCTCATGGGTTCTGAACGTAATGTATACGCATGTTGGCTGGGTTGCAGGGGTACTGTTTGGGGGTAGCTATTCAGCAATTGTTATTACCGGTATCCATCATAGTTTTCATGCTATTGAAGCTGGCTTGCTAACAAATCCTGAAATTGGCATAAATTTCTTGCTACCTATTTGGGCTATGGCCAATGTTGCTCAAGGTGGTGCGTGCCTTGCGGTATATTTTAAAACAACTAATGAAAAAATTAAGTCGATTGCTGTTCCCTCAGCAGTTTCATCATTGCTGGGTATTACTGAAGCTGCAATATTTGGAATTAATCTTCGATTTATTAAGCCCTTTTTTGCTGCACTTGCAGGAGGGGCTTGTGGTGGAGGTTATGTAGTCTTTAGTAAAGTGGGTATGACAGCTGTTGGTTTAACAGGTTTACCTGGTATGGCTATAATACATTATATTATTGGAATGATAATCGCGTTTACAGTTTCATTTATTATTTCTTACTTACTGAAACATAATACCGAAAATGTATAAAAAAGAACAGTATTATCAGAAGGTTATTACCAGTTTATTGAACGGTATGCACTTCCCTGAAGCTGATTACTATCGGCCTCAATGGCATGTTTCTGCACCCATGGGTTTGCTTAATGATCCCAACGGTCTCGTTCATCATAAAGGAAATTATCATCTATTTTATCAATGGAATCCTTTTTCATGTGAACATGGCATCAAAGCCTGGGGGCACATGATCTCAAAAGATTTAGTGTCATGGAAACATCTTTTTCCCGCACTTATTCCAGAAGAAGAATATGAGTCACATGGCTGTTATTCAGGTTCCGCAATTGTTGTTAATGATCAGATAAAGCTGTTTTATACGGGCAATGTTAAGTTTAAGAAAGGGAGAACAGCCTATCAATGTCTTGCTTTGCTAAATAGTGATGGCAGTGTTCAAAAGCTAGGCTCTGTGATTTCTCTGCCCAAAGGTTATACAGGCCATGTTCGAGACCCAAAAGTGTGGCGGTATGGAGAAAATTATTATGTTGTTTTGGGGGCTCAAGATATCCACAAGCAAGGAAAAGTGATCTGGTATCGATCAAGCGACTTAGAAAACTGGATATTTTTAGGTGAACTGGCTGGCTCAAGGCTTAATGGTTTTGGTGATTTTGGTTATATGTGGGAATGTCCTGACCTTTTTCATTTGAAAGGAAAAGACGTATTACTATTTTGTCCACAGGGATTAACGAAACAAAATGAGTGTTTTGCAAACTTATTTCAGGCTGGTTATGTGATTGGGAAACTTAACTATCAAACCAATAGTTACCAGCATGGTGCTTTTCAAGAACTGGATTTAGGTTTTGATTTTTATGCTCCTCAAACCATGGAAGATGAACAAGGCAGAAGAATACTGATAGGATGGATGGGGTTACCTGATGAGAATGAAGCTTATCATCCCACCATAAAAAGTGGATGGATACACCAAATGACTTGCCCGAGAGTTTTAACTTTAAATAATGGCAAGTTGTGTCAGCAACCTGTTGATGAACTAAAAAATCTCCGTAGCGATAAAATAGAAAGCAGCTCTATCGCTCATGATATACCATCTTTTCCAATGATAAGCTCAGAAATGATAGTAAAAGGAGAAGCTAACTATCAGATAAAATTATCTGATGTTATCTTAATAGAAGTTAATAATATTGGGTTAATATTAAAAAGAAAAAATTGGCGTACTCACTCATGGGAGTCTCGAACTTGGCAAGGCACTCTTGATGAATTACATGTATTAATTGATCGTTCAAGTATTGAATTATTCATCAATAATAGTGATGCAGTGCTCAGCAGTCGTTTTTTTTCAAATAAAGAAAGTGCCAACATTAGCTTCAATGGAGAGGCTATGATTCATCTTATCTACTGGAAATTATCAAAGTAAGCGTATTGCTTTCGCAAATGGTGATTTGATTGCTCTTGACTACCAAGGATGGCATTTAATTACCCATAAATTTGCAATGAATACAAGGTTATGTCACTTTAGTTGCCAAAAGTGGACTTTTGGGCAAAAAACAATG
>NZ_AUAF01000302.1 GCF_000428585.1 Zooshikella ganghwensis DSM 15267
TTTTTCTTCCTGCCTGCGACACTACCATGTTCAAAACTAACAATACTTTCATACTGCTTATCCGTAAAATACAAGATCTCAATTTTCCCACCAGCAGGTAGCTCTTGTCCAACTTGCCTTGTATAGACTTCTGTTTGAGCCTTACAGGAGCAAAGCCTCATATAAACACTAAACTGAACCATTTCAAAACCAAGATCCAACAATCGATTTCGAAACTTTGTAGCTTCTCTGCGCTGTTCTTTAGTTGATACTGGCAAATCAAACATTACAAGCATCCACATAAGCTGATAACCAGATAAATAACTCATCACACCAGCTCCCTTAAGAAGTTTCAGCTAAAGACTCAGGTAAAAATAATTTATCCATTTTCCCTTGAATAAATTGAGTATAAGAGCTAGCCATAAGACCTATATGAACTTGGGTAGGAGATGTCCTGTCACCTGTTATCACATCAGTCGTTAGAGAGCCACTTAAAAGCATTTTAGACTCATTATTTAATATTTTATCTTGATCAATTGATAAACAATGAAAGTCAACAATTGGTCTATAAGGCTCCATTAAGTCATCAACCAAGCAAAAAATATTTGCTCTGTTTGAGTGATGGATGCCTAATGTTGGATGTAACCCAACAGCGACTAATGCTCTTGCTACTGCAGATCTCAGCAGTGTGTAACCATAATTCAGAGCTAAATTAATGTCTTCTGCCAGTCTATCCCGCCGAAAATCATTACCAAACAAAAGACCCCAGTACTTTCTTGCTGCTTCTGACTCAATATTAGTCTTATCACCAGAGGTCACTTTCTTTAATAAAGGCTTTAAAGGGGTACTCGATACACCTGCTAGGTTTAGCACACTAATCTGCATAGCAATTTTCGATTGCACAATAGATTTCCATGCTCGATCCTTTTGAGCTTTTCGGAGATCTACCTGTGCCCTAAAGCGTTGAGCTTGCTCATGGTTGTGGCCTGCAGGCCATAGAAATGACTCTGGAAGATGTTTACTGTTACACAAAACCAGTGGAATATTTCGCTCAGCTAAAGCTGATAACACCTGATGACTGTAAATATGCCCATACCCATGGACGATAACTGCTCCAATATCGTCCAAAGGAATTTGGCCTAATAGCGTGTCTTTATCTTTAATTACTAAAAAGCCACGATGTATTTTCAAGTAACGGTTATTACTGCTTATTTCTACAATTCGTTGCACTGCTAACATGGGGGTCAAATACTCTGCCAGTAATATCTATAAATACCTTTCTAGCAGATAATTTTTTAAGTGCATTGGGTGATTTACTAAAGTACTTAAATGAGTCTTCCTTATCAGTATCACGCTTCTTTAAATTACCTGCCTGGAAATGCTCAGCAAAAACAATTGATCCTTTTGAAAACTTAACCACTCGTAATATTTTTCGTAAGTTTCCCTCACCAATTGCAACAGTGTCATTTTTACATAACCGCATAATAAGCGGATACGTAGAGAAAGATTGTTTAAAATATACTTTCTTATTAACTTGAAACAGTTTAAAGCGTTGACTGTTAGCGACAAATGAAGATATGACATCACCATCCCATACGCTTTCTTTTTCATAAATTTCAATGCAGTAATTATTATCCCCCTTATAAACCTTATATGACTTATCCGATGCATCTTTTATTGGTACGAGGGACGATGGCGCAAAACTTTCTACAACACGAACTCTTCTTACATTGTTTTTAGTAGCCCATTTCATTAGTGTATCAGGAGATATACTGTCACTATTCACAAGCAGATTCAGTAATTTCTCTCTCAAGATAGTGTCCCTTACGCGCTCAATCTCCTTACGCCTGGTAAGCCCTTCAATGGGAACTCTGTGAACCACTTGATAGTTTTCTGACGGCTGCTGAGGGTTATAAACGATACCATAAGAGGTTTCATTGTGTAGAGCCGACTGTACACCATGATCAGGCTTATGAGAGACTGTAATGCCTGCCACATACTGTTTTACAGACTGTGTAAAACCTTTCCAAGGTTCTGGTAACCTATCGATCAATCGGCTGCGTGATGACTGCGAAGCAAGCCTAGAAACTTTGTTGAGCAAAGCTCGGTCACTCAACCCCACAACAATTGCATCAATGGCATGATGCCGATGATCGTTACGATTTTTATGTCCATCCTCACTGAGCACGTTGTTTAGCCCTAACTTAGTGCGCATCAGTGCAGTTAGCTGTCCAGGAATTGTCCAAACACCATGCTCTCCACTACTGCAAACATAGTTCAAATATTGTTTGGCCACTTTGGCGATATAAGCTGTATCATTTAAGTGCCTAGCGAGAAAATCATTTCCTTCTATCATTTTTTGCAATGCATCATTAGCAAAACGCCAACGTTTATTTTTAGGTAAGTGCTTAACTCGCAATAAGATATCATCCCATTGATAAGGCGTTGGAGATGAACCAAATGCCTCATAAGGCGCACTATTTCCTTTAAACTGGTTAGCACGCCGAATACAAAGTGTCTTATTCGCAACACTATCATCTAATGATTTTGAAAATGGTAAAATATGCTCAATTTCAACATCACTGTCTGCTGAAAATAACCGGCTGATACTAATTTGCTCTCC
>NZ_AUAF01000303.1 GCF_000428585.1 Zooshikella ganghwensis DSM 15267
GTAGTTCATAGTGCTTTATCTCTTGGTCGGGAGAAGCGCAAACTCTACCAGCTGGCTTCTCTTATGCCAATTGCACTTATTATCCGAAACCGCGTGTATTTAATTTTAATAAGAATTGATATTTTAATGATTTATGCCAACAAATAAGAATATATTGATGCATCCTTTCGACAGCCATATCTTATTAAAACCCAAGTTGGAACGTAGATGCTAATTTAGTGAATTCCAGCGAGCTGAATAATTAATACACATACTGACGTACTTTAAATAAATGATTGATAATCAGCTAATCATGATTTATGTCAATTTAAGTAATTTATTTAAAATTAATAATTTACTTAAATTATGACTGGATGATTGGTATGAAAAAGGTTGTTGGTTGTTTTCTTATTTCCTTATCGTTACTCAACGTTAACGGATACTCTGCTGATGATGATGAATACAAACCCGGGACATGCTCGGGGCCTTATTTTGATTCACTAGGGGGATGCGGATTAAGTGATAGGAATATCAAGACTGACTTGGCTGCTTTACAAGAACCACTAGAAAAACTTGCAAGAATAGAAGCTTACCATTATAAAATACCATACCTTGACTACAGTACTTTAACCATAAATTTTAAGGAAGAAATTGGTGTTGTCGCTCAAGAAGTCAAAGAGGTTTATCCTTTGGCTGTCTATCGAGATCGTGAAAAAAGGTTGCTAGGGGTCAATTATTCAAGGCTAGTAGTACCACTGATTGCAGCAGTTAATGAATTAAACAAGAAAGTGGAAAGACTAGAAAAGCAGTTAGAAGAGCAAAGAAATGAACCTTAGCAAGTTGGGCAAATCAATCATCAGGCTCAATGTTCACTTCGCAACTTTAAATCACCTTATACGACACAGTTAGGCTATGTAGCTTAAGTAAGCGGTATAGTCTGAATTATACAAAAAATAGCCGATACGCAGGGTTATCGGCTATTTTTTGAGTACCGTAGACTCAGTCAATAACCTAGGTCCATACTTCAGCATAAATCCTTTCTCTTGTTCTGTTCAAATTATAAGTACTATAGACCTAAACTGTCGTCTTTTATTTACAAAAAAATACATTAAATTAATAAAATGAACTGTTTTAGTGATGATATGTGATATACACCATATTAAAATTAAAAGGAATTTTATGTCATGCATTGGTTCTGAGTGGTTTATTAAGGAATAAAACAACCATAATATATTATTTTCTGGCGTCCTCGTTAAGAGTTAGTTCTACTACATAGGTTGGGACATCCTCCTATCTTATGACAAACATTTACGTTTAATCACCGCTGCGCAAGATCAATAGTTTTCGTATGATGATGTGTACGACAAGGTAAGTAATCAATTAGTTAACTAATACAGCACTTGTATTAGACATAAATTGTCCCAAAGGAGGAGTAATACTCTGAGTATGATGACAGTAGCAACTTGATCACGTTAACCGATGCCAACCACAATACTACCTGTTTTGAATTAAATAACGAGATTCAGCAGATCAAGACTGCCAAGCGGTTTGTCAGAAACACGATGTGACCATTGAAATATGTCAAACCAATTACCTGAAGAATCGTGTAAGAGCTAATATCTAGCCGGTTTGCTGGATATCAGACAATAGACCTACAAAGAGGCTCGGTTTTGCCTAAGAGAGTACATGAAAAAAAGTATTGGTAACAATAATAATATTTACGTTTACCATTTTTGTGGAGAGGCCTAATGGACTTAATTAAAAAAAGTTATCTTGGACTGGCGTTTGCTGCTTGTTTGACTCACTCGACAGCTAATGCTTCATGGGCAAATGTTTATTGTGCTAAGGAAGATGGCAGTGATTGGTATTGGTTAAAAGATGTTGATGATAATCAGGTAACCATTTCTGGCTTTTGGGGGCGTTACCCGTTGGCAAACTTTAAGTATGCTCAGTATTTCAGCGTGTATAAATGGGAATATAAAGATGTGAATGATCAATGTAAGGATGACTATGTGGCACAACCTGCGACAAGCGATAAAAGTGGCTGGTATATCTTTCAGATATATAGTCCCTACGGAGATACTTATTATGCGCCAGGTAAGTACGATATTTATGAGTTAACTGCCAACGAGATATGTAACTATGGATTTTGCTAGATAGATAGGAATTTCAAAGTACTATGGTGTTTAATAGTCGTCAACTGTATTAGGTGCGATCTGACAGTTCTTACTTGAAAACTAAGAGTTACCCGCTTTGATTAAAGGTATCACTTCTTAAAATCAAACCAAAAAGGTAACTCTTAATGTACCATTCTAGTAATCCAGTCATTATACGCCAAGTTGGTTTACTCAGTCTTGTGACAGAACCTTGATTCCTGCGTAATGTAAGGAAAGTCCGCCTGCAGCTCAGAAATGGATAATCAAAATTATCCAATAAAACGTATACTTAATAGGCAAATTAAACATGGTGAAAGAAGTTAATTTATTTTGGCTCTATATGGATTCCTAGGGGGTAGCATATAATACAACCAAAGATGTATTATGCACGTCTATTTGGGTAAATTAAGTCAGTAATAAGGA
>NZ_AUAF01000304.1 GCF_000428585.1 Zooshikella ganghwensis DSM 15267
ACTTGGTATAGTCAGGGAAGATCCTAACTCACATCATCTAGAGGCTTTAGGGCGTGTAGTGGGGGTTTAATGGAACAAAACAACCAAACGAGTGACGTTGATATTAGTGCAATGTTTGGTGGTGAGAGTAAAGGTGTTCAGATTGACGAAAGTGCCCGCTTAGTATTTGGTAAGCAGGTGCTTCTTTGTCTCGCCGTTATTTGTGTAGGTGTTTTTGCTGGCTATGCTTATGCTCCAGATAACAAAGCATTAGCCAGCATATTCGAGCTCATCAAAATTGGAGCTTTACCGCTTGTTACCTTAGTTATTTCTTTTTACTTCCCAAGCAACAATGGTGCATCAAAGTAAGTTGAGTGTGGTATATCCAGAAAAAAAACTTAATAAAGTAGTTGTATATTACACCGGCAAGCCCATAACGCACTATCATAGGGCGAGTAAATGCAGTACTCGCCTTTTCTATCGGTTTCACGAAAAACGCTGTCCTTCAGGGTGGTTAGGAAGTCAATAAACTCGTTTCCGATATTGTTGTTCTTTGTTGAATACCATAGAAAGCCCACTTCCTAGTCAACCCAAGAGTGGGCTTTTTTATTTCCGCTTACCTTGAGCCGCTATATCATCTACATATAGCCTCAATACGCAACACTAATTCCAAAACTACGCAGTTTTTCAAGGTTGGCGGAAATGGTCTCTTAGCGCTACTTTCACTAAACCACTCCCTCTATCAGACTTAAGACAGTTATCGTATTTAGTATTACATAATACAGAAAATGATAATATCTTACGCGAAAATCGTCGAAATAGCCGATAACAAGGGTTATCGGAAGTTTTTTCGAGGGGGGTTGGTATTCTGAGGAGGGGGAGGAGCGCTGAGGGCACGAGCAACCATACAGATTGACTTAATACCCTGATTTATACTTAGTATGATCTAGAGACAGCCATGATTCTGCTAATTTATGAAACTCTTTATCTACAGACTTTTCAGCTTTAAACACCACCATAACCACATACAACAGACTACTTTTTGATCAACATCAAAAAGCGAGTGGCCTCTTTTTTGGTGACCTTTTGCCGGCTTAGCCCGGCGCACAAGGTGTCCCTTTCTTCGTTTTAACTTTCACTTTGCCATCTTTTCTATGTTATTGCTAAGCTTCTTATGCCAAGCACTTGAATTTACTTGGGCAGAGACTGATTTTATTAGTTCGGGATTGGATAAATCCGAAAACTGAACACCTTTTAGTACATCCCTTTCAAAAATATTATCGTTAAACAAACCGGCTTTTTCTATCGATTTAAATACAGATATGATAGCGTTTTTAAATACATCACTTATTTGCTGTGGTTCTAACCCTTCTTCATAAAACCTATCATAATGCTTATATATGTAATCATTTAAACTTTCAAATAACTCAGGATATATACTGACATTATCCCACTCACTTGCTGTAAGCTCAAAATAGTCTTTAGAAGTCGAGTAATTTTGAGCCATAGCAAGCAAATCTGGATGATTTTGAAGCGATTTGAACAGATCTTCATCAAACACTAAACCCTCATTGCCATCACTTTTTTTCAAGCTTTCTTTAGTTGAAATAGCCAAACCAAAATCTCTAAACCCCGAAGATGGGTACAATACAAATGCGTATATTTTATCTTTCATTTCTTGCTTTAAATGTGACACACATTTTTTACAAGCATCTAATAAAAGTTCAGTAATCACTCTTTGTACATTCGATATATTCATAACGATTTATCTCGATTTTGAAATTTCGTCCCACTGTCTAAGAACTTTAATTACTCCATTTCTATCCCCCCTGACTTCTAGCAACATTTTTAATAATTCAGACTGAGGGGAAAATCCGTGTTGGCCTTTAACATTTGGAGCCCATGTCAAGTTGTGCCTTGATAGCTCGGGATTTATATTGACTTCTTGCAGTATTTGTCTATTCAATGCTCCTGCTGCTAAACCACCTTTTTTCTCGGCTTTATGATGTGCGTGTGGTCGTATCATAGCGTCTCTTGGAATTTCTGTACCAGATATTTCTGAATAATACTTCGCCCAATCATCACCAAAGATATTTTCTCCTTTTTTTAGAGAGCCGTGGTGAATTACATCTTGAATATTTCTGTCGCTAATTCCACTTTGTTGTAAAGATCTCTTCCATGAAGCGAAATTGCTACTTGTTACATTATCGGCAAAATTAGAGGTTAAATCTTCAAAATGTGCTCGTGCTAATCTTCCAGTATTAGAGTCAAGACTAACTCTTTTCTCAACTTTTCCCAAAAATCTATTGTAATACTTAGCACCAACGCTAGCTAAAGAGTTTGGATCAACATTACCAGGCAAACTTCCAGGTACATTAAGATCATAAGTTATCGTTGTAGAATAACTTGGCTCACCTAGGAGCTTTGTTGCAGTACTGAATCATCTGGTCTTTTGAGGCTGTTTAGACAGATTTATAGCTTTGAGGCATGCCCAGCGACGTAAAACGATTTAATACACCACAAGCAATTTTTACTTCTACTTTTTGATTGCTCA
>NZ_AUAF01000305.1 GCF_000428585.1 Zooshikella ganghwensis DSM 15267
TTACCTGCAATATGGGTAATGCGTTTAACCCCATCAAAGGTAGCAAAGTGGTAGGTTGTTTTTTTGCCCAATGCATTGGTTACGGTAGTCGTACCATCAGCATTATAGGTGATTGAGATTTTTTCCATATCACCCGCATGACTACTGGTAATCGCTCGGCCACGGTCATCATAACTCCAGGTTGCATAGCGATTACCATTACTGTCCGTGATTCCAGTTAAGAAATGAGGAAAGCGGCTGTCTTCGTAATGGTATTGACGGTTTCGAGTAAAATCGCCCGCTTTTTCAGTCACTTTAACCAAGCGTTGTTGATCATCATATGTATACGTCCATTGCCGTCCACTTTCTGTCAGGCTCTGTACTTGCTGCTGGTTGTTTTGAGTAAACCGTAAGGTGCTAAATCCATCAGTAACGCTTACATTGTCACCTTCGTAGCTCAGTGTATGGGTTACACCTTCACCATTACCTAACTCAATAAGTTGGCCTTGTGCGTTAAACGTATACTCCAAGCGGTTTGCAGCCGTGTAACGCCAGCCGGAATTATGCGCAACCAATGTGCCTAATTCTGAAGGCTCACCCTGAAATTGATTATTATTCTTAGTAAATACGGTTTCTTTACCATCAGGTAAAATCACCGTCATTTTATTACCTTGCGACTTAATTTGGGCTGAATAATTATGTCGCCATAAGCCATCTACACTGTTATAGCTTCGGGTAAAATGAATAGAAAAATCACCGTCATCAATAAGCGCATCCGTTTCTTGTTGGAATTTATTGCCTAACGCGATATTAATCGGATTACCTTTTGCTGAGGTGGGGCCACAATCAGGTATATCGTTTGGATTGCCTTTATTTTTAGCCAGAACAACTTCTTGATCATAAAATAAAGTCATGGTGTCTTCTGTCGTACACTCATTACCAACAACACCTTTTAATTTTACGAAATTTAGGCCAGGCTTAAGGGTTGCTGAAGCGCCCAAGGACTCTAAAAATGAAATACCTCGCTGAAATTGCATGGTTCCACCATGATTAAATACTGTTTCATTATTCACAGTTACTTGAACTAGATCAGAGCCTCGCAAACGCCCCCAACCACCCCATCCGCCACCAGAGCTTCTATCAGCATTACCTGTGCCGTAAAGTGTTATTGAAGGGGAACGAAGCGTTTCACCATCTTGGTAAGATGTGAATTCAACGGAACAATCAGCAAAAACAGAGGGAGAAAAGTATATGAGAGGAAAAACAAGGCCAGCTAAAAACTGTTGCCTCAAGGCTTTATCCATGTGCTTATATCCTTAAACTGCAGTACTACATCAATTAATGTTAAAAGCATCTAATAATAAATTGAATAAACATCACCTGTCACTGATGAAATCTTTCATTATTTTACTGTGATACAAATTAATTGATGTATGAATAGACGATAGCGTTTGTCTATCTGTCGTACTCTTTTATCTGGATTTTTAAGTGCCACCCATGCCTATTAAAGTGCAACTCATACTGCTACTAAGAGTGCCATCCAACTGCTACCCAGTTCGTACTATAAGGGTTAGCGAGGATTGCAGACATCGTTTTCTTCCATCCTACAGTATTTATAGGCTATAGTGGTTAGTACCTATCAGGGCCAAGAAAGATAGGGTGCACCATCCATGGCCTGGAGATGCCTTGCCGACGATCCAGGCCATGGTTCTTTAAAGAAAAAATCTCTCATTCAACATGACTTATGTTTTAGCTTGATACCAAATGCTGGCGTTGTGTGAATCCTTCCTCTCACTTCCAACGCCTTAAAAAGTTGTCCCGGGACAACTTTTTTCAAAATCAAATTTGTTCTTTAAACTTTGTCATTACATTGTACAGTCGTCGTATTGCCTAATGACTATATTAAATCCTCAGTTTCAGTGACTTTCTGCGTTGGTTGCACAAGTTTTCTTTTAATTTCATGTTCAGAAATTAATCCCAGTTCAATAAATGTTTTCTGGTCACTTTCTCGAGTTACTTGTTCAGCAATCAACACTTTTAACCGTTGCATCGCTTTCTCATCATTTCTTGCTAACTTCATCATCACACCACCGAGAATGACTTTTGCGCGAGTTTCAAGCTTACGTTTTTTACCTTGTTCTCGTGCCTTAGCTGCTTGAATTTGTGCATTAAGTTGATCTCGCTTTTTTAGCAGATCATCTAATTTTGCCATTGCTATTACTCCAAAACATCGTGCTCGCATAAAGCTAAATCAGCTTGACGACAATTGCAATATTTGCTATCAAGCACCAACCCCTGAGTACAATGAAGGGCGCACTTATACATTACGAAGTAATGTGTGCGGTCTGCGACGCTAAAAGCAAAAGCGATGTGTATGGCTATCTATCATTGTCATGTAAAAGTTATCAGCCGAAGTAGCGGTCGATCATCGACTGGTGCTGCGGCTTATCGCGCCGCTGAAAGTATCGAAGACAAACGGACTGGCATCGTTCATGACTACACTCGAAAAAAGGGCGTCAGCTATAGCCAGATTTTAGCGCCAACGCATGCACC
>NZ_AUAF01000306.1 GCF_000428585.1 Zooshikella ganghwensis DSM 15267
ACATTATGCGAAGTTGGGTAAATAGCCTGAGAGGGGTTCTAAGGCGCTCTCAAGACGTGTTAATGATTAAGTCTACACCTGTTAGCGCTGTGTAGCTAACACGCGTAAACCATCCCAATTCTCCGAACCATTCGGGCGCGTGTTGGTTCACTCCCATCAACAAAGTCATTCTCCGCGATGCTCCGAAAGACTTTGCCGCTGCTCGCGAACTTCAATCTAACCCCGTGAATGGCTTGCCGTTTGCGCGTTTCGCTGCGGTGCGTTGGCTCCTCGCTGCAATGCTCATCGGCGGCCATTGCACACTGGATCAAAGTAACTTGGTATCGACCGTATCCGTCGATTTATCTAAGCGACGACTGCATGTGACGGGAAAACCACCGCCAGCATGAACCAACAAAGCAAGACACGAGGTCTTGCGAATCACCTGGTAACCGGCCAGCTCCAAATCATATTCAGACAGCGTAAAGCTTGAATAACCTTCAGCACTCGCACTGAACATGTAATAACGTTTGCGACCCTCGGAAATATCCGCATCAATCCTGATATCAAAGCCTTTGAGCAAGTTGCTTTCTAGAGAGTTAGCTTGATTATCTGGGCGATGAGATACAGCCAGCCCACCATGATTAACAGCCGAATGACTAGAAACCTGAGTATGATTCTGACCGGTTTGCTGAGCCTCCACAGTTGTTTGAGCAGCCACTTTAGGAGCCCCGGAACTTTGCAGCAAAGCTTCCAGCTTGTTCTCCGCAAATAACCAATCAGCTCCGCCGCCATCGAGAATAAGAGCAAAACACGCAAATATAACGAACAATAACACCATGATTTTAGGCGTTCGAAAGATGTTAATACCCGCGATGGTATCCGACACTTGGCCTGTAGCCGTCGACTCATAACACGCAAACGTTTTTTCATTGATCTTCTTCGTAGCACTCATGGCGCCAGCACTAGGTTTATTCTCGCTGGCGTTATGCAAAGTCTCGCGGTAACGCCCTTTAAACGGCCAAAATTGCGAAACCAAGCCTAGATTCAAGTGGTAATACGCGGCTTCAGCCCAAGCACGAATATCCTTGCGCAATAGCGTGATGGATGGGGTTGTCAGAATGACATCAAACTTGCGGTGGCGTTGACGGGTCCAGGCATCTTCCCAGTTATACGGGCGATTATCGGCCTTAGCCTGGTCAATGCCACCAGGGTAATCAAATTCGGCCAAATCCGAAGCACGCCAACTGGCTGGAAACAGTAATTGCGCTTCATCGAACACCATCAACGCGCCAAACGGTGCCCAGTGAAACCACTTACGCACCCTATCCAAACCGTCTTCGGTATCGGTATCGATATTAATAATCTGAGCGTCTTCCGGTACTTCTGGATAGACTTCGCGAACCCGATCCAGCGTAAAACCACGGACATTGGTCACTACTGGGCGGCCTTTGAGCACCGCCGGAATTACATCATCTTGCAAAGCGCCGCTAGTTTTATACGAACCAAATGCGCCCCAATGTAACTTGGTGGCCACTAGCTAGCCGCCCCAAAAGCGGGTGCAAAACGCATAGTAAATCGTGTTGCCAACGACGATAAAATAATGTTGAAACACTCAGGTATGCGTAAAAATGTCAGCATCTGCGAGACTTCAACATTCAAATGACCGTAAGCACGTTCTAGATGCCCCGAAATATCCAACGCTTGCAGGATCTCGTTCGCCACCTCGGAGGCCGCGAGCATGGCGACATACGACAAGTACATGGCAATATAAATTGCCCATTTAAAGACCACGGTTAACACATTCGTTAACAGCTCAAGCAGCAATAAACAAAAATCCGCAAACCAAATCGGTACTTCCTTTAACAGTTCCCACAGCGTATTAAAGGCTTGGGCAAACCAGTCAAAAAACTCCATAAATCACCTAAAAATAATCACTAAACCGGCAATGGTGGCAATAATGACTAACGCTGCGGCAATCTGATTAAACAAGGCTTCATAACCCGTTAAACACACCTGAAATTGCACCGATTGCTCACCCACGTTGAAACTAACAGGCTCCCAACAAGGCAATGCGCCAACGGCTGAACCAGTAAATTTAAAAGTGCCAAACATATTGGTTTTGAAGCTCTCAAATGCCTGCTTCATGTCCGTCGATAAGGCATCGGTCTTGTCATCAATGTCCTTAGTTAACTGCGAAATTAAATCATCTGCCGTAGGTTGTTCAGGCATACCGGAAAATTCACTAAGAATAGGACCAGCAAATTCCCCTTCTTCCCCTTCGCCCTCTCCATCTCCGGAGCCTTCACCTGTTCCTGAACCATTAGAGGTATTATTATTTGTGGTGTTATTGGTTGTGGTAGACGAAGCGTAACCGCAAGACACTTTAGTCGTCGTGCCGTCTGGGGCTTTTAACGTGTAATAACACTCAGTGCCATTATCATCAGCTTTAAGCTCACGTTTGATGGGCGTCTCACAGCGGTCAGTCAAAGG
>NZ_AUAF01000307.1 GCF_000428585.1 Zooshikella ganghwensis DSM 15267
CTTATCATGCCAGTAATGATAATCATGCTTATCATGATTTATTGAAAGCATGACAAAGTTGTACCGCATCTATCTTGTAGCTTGTTGAAATAAAAAGAAACATGATTTCATGCTGATCATGATTGCAATATAATCATGCTAGTCATGTCTATCATGATAGTCATGAAATACCCTAACAGAGGTACAACACATGATTTACTTAATCGGGGGCGAAAAAGGCGGAAGCGGCAAAAGCTGTATTGCTCAGAATTTCGCAGTTGCTCTAAAACGTCGCGATCATGACGTATTGCTTGTAGATGCAGATCCGCAGTTAACAACTTTCACATGGGTCAAAGAGCGAAGCAAAAACGACAAACTACAACATATTCCGTGCGTTCAACTCCACAACAGTGGAGCAGATGCTGAAAGCCTGGAAGCAGTTGAAGACGTGCGAAAAACGCTGCAGGATCTCAAGCAACGCTACCAGACAATTGTGATTGACGCGGGCGGGCAAGACTCTGAAGCTTTACGGGCTGCGATGACAGTAGCAGATCGAATGATAATCCCGTTGCGCCCAAAAAGACGCGACCTTAAGACGCTTCTAAAAATGCGTAAGCTTGTAGCGATGGCAACGGCTGTTAATCCTAAGCTCATAGCAAGATCTGTTTTGACTCAGTGCCCACCGTCAAACAAATCAATCAATAAGCAGGTAGTAAATAAGCGTGTACAAGGCGCTAAAGATATTTGCGAATCGTTTGAGATTCCAGCTTTAAACTCGTTCATTGTTATGCGTAACGCTTATGATGATTCTGACGAAGCAGGATGCGCTGTGTTTGAAGGGCCAGACAGCGTAGACGAAAAAGCTATTGAAGAAATTGAAGAAATGACCAAAGAAATTCTGGAGATTTAAGCATGGCATTAAAAAATCCATTAAAAGGTTTGATGCCTAATGATCAAGAAGAACTAGCAGACTCGTTTATCAAAGGGGCCAGCCTTTCACACAATGCGCCTGAAAAAAAGCAGCCTGCTCCCGCCCCTACCCCAAAAGTTGAGCTTAAAAAAGAGCCAACAAAAAAATGTCAGTTCGTTTTAGGGCTAACGGATAGCGGCGCAATTGATGCCTTGAAGAATAAAGCAAACTATCTGACAGGTAAGAGTTTAGATAGATCTAACATTGTCACATTGGCTGTACGCCATCTTGAAAGCCTGAGTGATGAAGCCCTGATAGAGCTTGCTAAAAAGCACTTTGATGAGTAAATCATGATAATCATGACCAGCATGAAAGCATGATATATTGCTGGTCATGATGCTTGTTAAGCTACTTGTCTAAGCGGGTCATACCTACAGAGCACGCCTTTTTATCGAATGTATAAACCACAGCACAATCATTATTCAAACTAAGTGTTGCTATTAGCGCGTCGCTAAAGTCTCCATTGCCCTTTTGATAGACGCGTAAAGCTCTCCATACTTCTCTGTGATTTTCTATAACAAACTTTTTTGTGGTTAGCAGTTTAGAAAGAATATCAATCAAGTTTTCCTTTTCGACTTTATAGGAGCGCTTTAAAACCCAGAACACCTCAACCACTGCAATAGCCGTAATATAGCCAGGAACATCATCACTTAACTTTGTCTCAATTAATTCGGTCGCTATTTTGGATTGCTTGGGGTCGTCTTGGGCGATGTACCTTACTAATACGTTTGTATCTAATCCGAACATTTACCACCCATCTCAATAGCTTCGTTCATCTCTTCAATAGTGACTGGCTTTTTAGGTTTTTTGATCAAGCCTTTAAGCTCAGTGACATCTCGATTGATGGCTACAATTTCAAATCTGTCAGAGTCAATCTGAATGAATTCAACCCTATCACCTGATGCAAGTGAAAGTGCATCTCTGACCTCTTTAGGTATTGTAACCTGCCCTTTGCTCGTAATAGTTGCTGTAGACATAGCTCAACCTTACATTATGTTTATGTCCTTACTTTAATGCTAAAGGTAAGGAATTGCAAATATTATCATGATCATATTGCTTATCATGATTGGCATGAAATCAACCTCATCAAGATAAGCAACATCATCTATAAATCATGAAATCATGCTTAGAAATACAGGCATGATTAACATGAAATAATGATAAGCAAGCTAGTCATGCTTTTAATGAATGGCATGAAATGTTGATATTCAACATAAGCATGTTAGGGATGATAAGCATGAAATCATGCTAGTAATGATTGGCATGATAATCATGAAGTCAATATATCAACATGAGCATGATAGTCATGATATTTTTTGTAGGCCTCGTATTATGTGGGCTGGTGGCGGTTTAGTGGCACTGTGGGTTGCAGTTGAGTAGCACTTTTAAAGTGAGTGGCATTCGGAGTAGGGGAGGAGCTTTGTTGCAGTACTGAATCATCTGGTCTTTTGAGGTTGTTTAGACAGATTTATAGCTTTGAGGCATGCCCAGCGACGTAAAACGATTTA
>NZ_AUAF01000308.1 GCF_000428585.1 Zooshikella ganghwensis DSM 15267
AGTAAACGAATACCATGAGCAGATCATTCAGGCATAGCCTTTCGCTGACGATGACCACGCCCATAGGACGTGGTTTTTATTTATTAATAAAAAACGAAACCATTGGTGTAGTTCATGGTCATGCTATAATATCCATGCTTGAAAAACTTGAATTAAAACTTGATAGCGGAGCAAAAACTGCGAAAACAAATGCACTAAAAATGATAAATAAAAGGTATAACATCATTGCTGATTCTGATGTTATTGTACTGTACTCGTGGAAAGAAATTGGACAAAGCACAAGTGACTTACAACAAGGACCATCTATTGGAGCTATAAAACGTGTCTATATTGCAACAGGGTTACACTTCCCTGACAATGTTGCCGAAAGTATTTTTGATGCCGTTGATACAATGAGGAATAATGGCCAAGTACAAAAAATATACGACAAATGGCTAAGACATTAAATGAAGCAAAGATCAAATAACCCCAAAGGACATACTGTAAATAATACACTTTAAATAAATTATCAAAATAATTATTCAATTAAATTTCTACGCAAATACACTACCTAATTTATGCTATTTTTTCTTAACATCTCTTGATATTGCTTATTTAGTGTTTTAGCTTCAAACTTAATGAGTTGCTTTTTGGAACAGTCTCCCATTAGCTCCCATGTTTCTTGGAAAAGACTAAATGGATCCTCTTCAGGTACACCAAAACAGTTTCCATTAATACGAACTACCTTTGTATCACCAACCTGACCAAACTCAAAATATTTATTTTCTTCTTTAACTCGTTCACCTTCAAGATATTTATATCGTTCCTTTTTCTTACGATCAACCACGTTTAGTTTATTTCTTAGCTGCTTTGAGAATACTGTAAAATTTTCTCGAATCAAGGTATTACTCGTACTTAAGTCATCTTCACTGCTTAGTGACGAATCTAATTGCTCTACCTGTTTTAATATATCACCATAAGAAATTCGTTTAGTTTGAGAGCTCACTTCACTAGCATCAACTTTAACATTGCTTTTATGATCACCTTTCTGATTTTGTTTTTTGTTAGAAATAGCTATAGCATTTTCAACAATCAGTTCTTCTTTCTTTGACCTATTATATTTTTCTTTATTAAGATTATTAGCCTTTGAATTATTTACTACCTTGCTTTTCTGTAATACACCATCAGAAGCTATTAATCTAGCTTTTTTTACAGCAGAAGACTGCTTAACATTTTCCCTAGCACTTTTATTTACAATTTCAATAATTAATTTTTTTGAGTAGCCTTGATGCATGGTCTTATCATTTGAAAAGAGCCCTACCTTATACACAATCCCGAATACTAAAACATGAAGACAAAGAGACAACACAACCCCTTGCCTAAAAGTCATTGATGAAATTCTACTCTTGCTTTGAACAAGGCAACCATCAAGCACCAAAGTACTATTTTCGTCGCACATCCACTGTATGCCTTTTATTACAACGATATTCCACCTATCTCTACTCCTAATGAATTGTACCTAAAGCTCAATAAATAAAGCGTTCGATTATTAAATCCCAAATAAGTTCATAGATAGATTGTCTGTTAATCATAGTCACCATGAATACCGTATATATACCCAAAACGAAGGGTTTTTAGGTATAATACACCATCACACGATCGTTCAAGGAGAACAAGGATTATGTTTATTAATAAATCAGTTTTAAGCCTTTGTGGTTTATTAACTATCTCTACTTTTGTAAATGCCTACGACCAAACATGCTATGAAAATGCCATAAATAGCGTAAAGAATCTTTCAAAGTGTGACCTTAGTGATGCAGATTTAACTCAAGGTAATAGTATTCCCCGCAAGGACTATAATGCAGTGACATTAACTCATGCTAATCTAAGTAATACTAACATGTATGGTGTTTATTTAAACAATGCTGATCTTAAATTTACCTACATGAAAGGAGTAATACTGTATTATGCCGACGCTCAAAACACCAATATGTCTTTTGCAGACTTAGAAAAATCAACCTTAAATGTAGCCAACCTATCCAGCGCCAAATTAATTCAAACAAACTTATCCAATAGCGACTTAACGGGTGCATCCTTATTTTTTGCTGACTTTTCTGCAGCAAACTTACAAAACGCAAACTTAAGCTATACCATGATGGCTGAAACTGACTTTAAATATGCAAACTTTAGTCATGCTTCAATTGAAGGCGCAGAGGCAGGCTCATCAAATTACAGCTATGCAAACTTCAATAATGCAACACTGCAACATGCTCAACTCATAAGCTCAAACTTTAGTCATGCCAATTTATCAAATGCTAATTTATCCTATGCAGACTTTCGTAACACAAACTTAACATCACGCGATGCTCGACTTTTATTAGTTTGAAATGACAACCCCTGACCCCAACCTTTGTTTTGCCGAAACAAATTCAAAGGGACAGGGGATGTCA
>NZ_AUAF01000309.1 GCF_000428585.1 Zooshikella ganghwensis DSM 15267
AGCCATTGGTAATGCTCACGTCAGTTGCCTGAACCTGATTAATGTAGAAAGTACTTGTTCCACAAAATGTTCTGCGCAGAACATAAAGGGGTTTTTGTCAATAGCAACTTAAAAGTGACCCCTCCTGCTTATTTTTACTTGGTTGTTGCTGATGTCAGTGCAGTATCACCTGCCAATCCATAGCAAATGTAGCACAGCAGCCCAAATCCTTTAGCACAGTAACAACTACTCAAATAACCCTAACCATGTTAGCATATTACCAATATTTGGTATTAATTGGTATTAATCCATGGCAAAGAACACAAGCATCTCTCTAGGAGATCACTTTGATGGCTTCATTGCAGAGCAGCTCAAAACTGGTCGTTTTGGCTCTGCCAGTGAGGTTATTCGGGCTGGTTTAAGATTGCTCGAGGAGCGAGAAGCCAAGCTTGATGCATTAAGAAAGCTCATTGCAGAGGGTGTTGTTGAAGCTGAAGCAGGTAAGACTGTTGATTATGACATGCAATCCATTCTTGATAGCATCAACCTAAAATAACTTCAAAGTTATATAACCTTGAGGTTATAATGTACTAACATTAATGATGATGAGCTTATGTGGAAGGTTGTTACAGTAGATGAGTTTGATCAATGGTTTTTAGCGCTTAGTGAAGCTGAACAGGTCTCAGTCTTAACCGTAATCAAGCTGCTTGAAATGAAGGGGCCTGAACTAAGCCGACCTTATGCTGATACCCTGGAAGGCTCTAAGCGTGTTAAAAACTTGAAAGAGTTAAGAGCACAGCACCAAGGCAGACCATACCGTGTATTTTTTGCCTTTGATCCTGAACGGCAAGCAGTCCTGTTGTGCGGTGGAGATAAGACAGGCGATAAACGGTTTTATAAAAAAATGATACCCATTGCAGAAAGAGAGTTTTTGAAGCATTTGGACAGCTTGCACTAATTGGAGGGTTAACAATGGCTAAACCACTATCAGAATTACTCAAAAAAGTTTCACCTGAAGTGCAAGCACAGGCAACCGCAAAAGCGGCTGAGATTCTTACTGAGATGACATTAGCAGAGCTTCGCCAGTCTAAAAATGTAAAACAAGAAGACCTCGCGAAAGCCTTAAATGTTTCTCAACCTAATGTCGCTAAGCAAGAAAACAACAACTCTGATGTCTACCTGTCAACGCTACGTAGCTACTTAAAGGCCTTAGGTGGTGAGCTGGAGGTTGTTGCACGTTTTCCTGATGGATCTGCAGTTATCATTAATCAGTATGACAACCATGCTCAGTAGGGCATGGTTATAACGTGTACTGCTTTACTTTGGAATATTGAGTTAAAGCGTGTTCCACAAAATGTTCCACGCGGAACATAAAGCAGTTATTGTACGAGCTCAGTAAATAAATTATTGATGGTTTTCATGGGAAGAAACAGAGATAACTCATCATAAACCATAAAGCCACACTTCTCATAAAATGACAAAAGCGCTTCAGTCTTGGCATCCACAATCACTGCGGCACTACCCACCGATTTAGCCACCACCAGTGAGCGCATTAACGCGTCAATAATCAGCACTTTACCCAACCCTTTACCATGCTCAGACAGTTCCACGGCTAACCGGTTGATTCGAATACAGGGTACGGCAAGCAAGCCCTTGTACTTTTTCATAAACGCAGCTGGCAGTTTACAGGTATCTACTTCGCAAGGCCCAATACTGTAAAAGCCACGAATGAAGTTCCGTTGCTCTCGACGGGTGAGTACAAAAGTTTGCGATAAGTACTTGAGACCATGCTGGTTTGCTGTTCGTTGCAGATAATGGTTAAGATCTTCATTGCCACAATCAAAAGCCTGCCGATCATGAATATGAGTGTCTAATGCCATTGTTTTAAAGGGTAAATCAGCCATTAAGCATCTGACCCCAAGTACTGCTTCAACGCATCTTTTAAGTAGTCATTAGGTTCTGGAGGGTTTTCCAGTGCCTCAAAAAAACGCTGAGCTTGCTCGTCATTGGGGTACAGTCTTTTTTCTGCTTCAATGAGTGCTCGTGCTCTATCAAGCGCGGCTTCCGCCACAAAAGAGTTGATCGAGGTAGCGCCTGATAAAGGTAAGGCCGAGTCAATCAATTTGCGCTGTGTTTCATCAAGTGTGGTGGTAATGCGTGACATGATCTCGTCTCCGGAAACATATGCGTGTCAATATAGCACACTTATTATTAGCGTGTCATTTTAGCACGCGCAAAGTAATTAGCAATCTCGACTAGGTCCTGCGTCTGCACGCCCAAAGCATTGCTATTGTTGGCTTGTAGCCGATTTGGCGTCATTTTTCACTATATTAGAGCCTTCTAACTTAGTAATACGTATTACCGTTTTTGATAGTATACTACTGCTGTCACCCAAAAATAGCCGATAACAGAAGTTACCGGAAGTTTTTTC
>NZ_AUAF01000310.1 GCF_000428585.1 Zooshikella ganghwensis DSM 15267
AAGGGACGGATGGATCAAAATTCATTATCCTAACGGATAAGTTAAATGAACCGCCCTGTGCGGTCCCGCATGCAGGGTGGTGTGGGGAGAGCTGAGGAAATACCAGCTCTTACCTGATTAAAGGACATTTAGAGCCTTCTTAGCAGTTTTGACAAAAGCGTCTCGCCTAGATTTCGCTTTCCATTTTCCTGGTATAAATTGCCTATACATACGCCAACGGTTATTTTCAATATCTTTTCCCTCAAGATAATCAATGATCATCTTGAAATGCTCTTTATTCCAGCCCCAAATGCATTCAGATCCCACAGATGCAGAGTAATATGGTGATCCAAGATCTTCTAATTCAAAATAATTTAAATTTCTCTTGGATGTACTGCATGAATCACATTTGGCTGAAAATTTATTATCACCTTCTGTTTTTAAGAACCATCCATCTGGAGTGTCACTATATCCTTTTGCATTTAAAGGGTGCTGACATATTATTTTACCACCACACTTACATCGCAATTCGATTAATGGCGGGACAAGAGGGTGAAACATTCCGCCCGGTGACTTTCTGCGACCAATCATAAGTCCCCTTTAACGCCTGCATTTGCGAATGATTTGGAGCGCGGCGGAAAACCAGTCCGACAACATGCGCTTGTTATGTTTGATTGCCCAGTACGTGCCTTGAACCAACAAACAATTTAAATACAAAACTATTGCAATAACGCCAAGGAGTACTGGCCAAGTTGCAACATACATATGCGATGCGCCCTCATAGTACTCGGGGCGCTCGCGTACAAACAATAAATAGAACCAAGCTAACAGACCTACGCCAAGCACAAAGTCAGATGCCACCCGGTAGATATTAATGCCAGCCAGTTTAAAACGAGTTTTTGCTGATATTAAGAGTGCAGTGCCCGCTGGGAAAGCAGTAGCGAAGCCAGCAAGTAACGCTGAAACAAAAACATTCATGTGTATATCTGAAAACGCAGCGTGACGTAGAAAATCAAGGATTACGTTTACACCCGCCATTACCATCAACACTGAGATCAATATTATTCGAGTCATAATCTCAAATCTTTGCGAAAACATAACTATTAATAAACGTCACCCTTACACAAACCTAACCCCATTGTAGGGCTTATGGTTAAAGGCATCCAGCGGGGAGATACCAGCTCTTACCCGATTATGTTTTTCTTGATAAATACGCATAAATTCTTAGCAAACTTTTATGTGCGACTGAATCTAACTCTAGAATATTGAGTACTTTTTCATTCTTTGCATAATCGCTCTTTATCAACGAAGCTCCAGCTTCTGATGCTGGGTGGCGAACCAAGGCTCTTGCAAGCGCATACGCAGTTTCAGGTTCAATTCCCCCCAAATAGCCAGCAGCTTCGATAGCATAGGGGTTGTCAATTTCAATTCCCTCTAAGACATATTCTTCTAGGGGCTTTGCTACAGAACCCAATAGCTTGACTGTAACAAAACCACAACCGATTGCGCCAATATCTCTATAAGACTTTCCAAATTCGTTTTTTGCAGCCCCATTAAAAAGCGATTCCAGTATGGGTACTGCTTCCTCCTTCAGTTTCGACAACTCATGAGTTGCGAACGGCCTTTCAGATGGAGATAAAAAAAGCTCAAAATAATTCATACATGTTTTTCTGATGCTCGGAAACATAACTATTAATGAACGGTGTCCTCTCGGTGAACATGCCTGAAAGCAAATTTTTTAACTCGTACGCTTATCGAGGAGGCACCGTTTTATAGTCAATTTATAGGCATGGTTCATGTGCAGTGAACACTTTCCTACGCCATCACTAACTTTTTAACCGCTCTTAGTCTATCTGAAGAACGACACCAAATCCTGGGATTTCTTTTTGGATTGGCTTCGCATCCTTGGGCGCTGATTTCAGCCGCAGGAAAAACCAGATCCCAGAGCTTATATGTTCCAGCGCGACATATTACCGTAATTATGATAATTACGGTAAATAATCGTAAAGTCTGCGTTGTTGGTTCTACTTATTAAAATGTACCTTTGAAAAAGTAGAGTTTTTGAAATAGGATAGGTGGTGGCGAATACCCACTTTTTACAAGGAGCGCGATCAGTGATTTTTGATGTAAGAGCGACCTTCAAGTTAGGCCGACGTTGTCGGCGACTTTTAACAAGTGCCAATCATCAGGCTCAGTGTTCACTTCGCAACATTTAAATCCGTTTATACGACATGTTTCGACTATCCTCCTCGCCTCGTTAAATACCTTGCGCGGTAAAACAGGTGATGTCCTATTCGTATTCCCTCTAAGCTCAAACACCTACTGCATACCAAGCAGCTCTGGTGGCGTTATTACATAAAGCACAAAGACCAG
>NZ_AUAF01000311.1 GCF_000428585.1 Zooshikella ganghwensis DSM 15267
TACCACCTTGGCATGGAGTGATGACGATAAACTACTAAAAGTCACCAAATCTGATGGCAGTATCCGCCAGTATCACTATGAAAATTCAACCTTTCAAAAGCATTTAACGGGCATCACCGATGGTAATGGCAAACGCTTTGCCACCTGGAAGTATGACGATAAAGGTCGGGCTATAAGTTCTGAGCACGCGGGTGGTACCGAAAAAACCTCACTGGAATATCACGCCAATAACAGCACCACGGTCACTAATCCTTTAGGTAAAAAAACTACCTATCACTTTCAGGTATTTAATGGCGTTCATAAAGTGGTGAAAGTCGAAGGCCAACAAACCGAACACTGCGCGGCGGCCAATAAGGAATATACCTATTACGACAATGGTTTGCTCAAAACCAAAACCGATTGGAAAGGTAATACCACTGCGTTTAAGTATAACGATCAAGGTTTAGCGATCGAGACGACGGAGGCCGTGGGTACCCCACAAGCCCGCACTGTAATCACTGAGTGGGACGTTGAAAAGCGTTTACCGCTGAAAACCTCAGATGGTCAGGTAGAGACGTCTTATCAATACGATGAACACGGTGCACTGGTGAAAAAACGTCAGCAGTTAGTACAGTAAATTTTGTTGTTTAATTATCAGTATTACGTTTTATTGGGCTTAAATAAATTATGCCGTTATTTTCCAAGAAAATTTATCAAATAATATTCGCATTAGCCATATGTTTTTATGTAGGTAGTTCAATTGCAGAACAAGCCTGTCCCACAGGTTATGCTAAGAAATATATTGAAACAGGGGGTAACTACATAAATTATTACTGCAAAGAAGGGCGTAGAAATACAGATGGAACAACGCCTATAAATGTGTTTAAAAATGTATTTGGCTGTACTTATGAAATGGAAAAAGCCATATATTTAAATCCTAATGATGGTCGTCGTTCCATAAATGGCATTCTGATTAATGCTAAAGATTTTACATTTATGGGTTGTGTTTACAATCGTTATGACAATGCCTATACAAGTCATCGATATCACTGTTTGGTTGAATATACTTCATGTTCGCAACTTGATTTTGCAACTTCAACCAGATGCGAGCGTTATGACTCTACTAGGCGTCACTGGTCAGTAACCGTTCATCCTGTATGTGAGGATTGCACTCAGTTGGGTGCAAAAGCCATCCCTGGCCATGGCTGTCGTTTTGAATGTGATTCTGGACTGTTGGCAAAAAAGAAAGAGCAGTGTGATACCCCTGTGCCTGAGTGCTCCTATGGCTTGGATGCACTAGCCTATCCACCCCAGTGTAAAACCAAACCCAGCCCCGATAAGGGCGAAGGCAGTTGTAGTGCACCAGATACGACACCTGTGGCAGGTAATCCCGTGCGTATTGCAACTGGCAATAAATACCATGTGGAGTCAGTTATTCAAGGTGCTTTACCTTTACAGTTGTCGTATAACAGTGACGATGATGTTTGGCATCATAACTTTCATTATCAACTGACTCCCTTTAATCAATTAACTACCGTAAAAGAATATACCCGACCTGATGGCAACACCTTAGTGTTTGAACAAAATGGGAGCGGTTGGACCTCGTTGGCTGCTGGGGCGATTCAATTGTCATCAACGGCTAAGCATGGGGCAACCTGGTTAATTAATTACTATGGGCAGCAAGAGTATTATGACGATCAGGGTCGTATTTTACGGGTCGAACAGCCGTTAGGTAGGGTATTCACCTTTACCTGGGGAGATCATCAGGTCGAAGTGATGGATAGCCAAGCCAATCGTTTAACCCTGACCCTGGATGATCAGCAGCGGTTACAATCGGCAACGCAATCCAACCATAAACCGATCACCTTCACCTGGCGTGATAACACCGCCTTACAAAAAATCATGTATCCTGATGGTCATGCACGTCAATTCCATTATGAAAACCCCTGGTTTCCTCACCATTTAACGGGGATCACCGATGGTAATGGCAAACGCTTTGCCACCTGGAAATACGACAATAAAGGCCGTGCGATTAGCTCTGAACACGCGGGTGGTACTGAAAAAACCTTCCTGGAATACCACACCAATAACAGCACTACCGTCACTAATCCTTTAAGCAAAAAAACCACCTATCACTTTAATGTGATTAATGGCGTGCATAAAGTCGTGAAAGTCGAAGGCCAACAAACTGAACACTGTGCGGCCGCCAATAAAGAATATACCTATTACGATAACGGTTTGCTCAAAACCAAAACCGATTGGAAAGGGATAGTGACGGCGTTTGAGTACAACGATCGTGGCCTGGAGACCAAGCGCACCGTGGC
>NZ_AUAF01000312.1 GCF_000428585.1 Zooshikella ganghwensis DSM 15267
TGTCAAATAATAAGCAGTCGTATTTACCTTCGATAATTTAAGATCTTGCCTAAAAATATTGAAATTTTGGTAACATTTTTAGAGGTGCCCTAAAGAATGATAAACTTCTTTAGGCGTTACACCATTAAATGATTGATGTGACGCTCCTCATTATAAAAATAAATATACTTTTTCAGCTATTTACATAGTTTGTCAACTGACTTATATTCTTTAAAATAAATCTCTTCATATTTTATTGAGCACCATAAACGCTTGATAAAATATTATCCATCGCTCGTCTTTTGTCATCGATGCTAATTTGTATACCATGACGCTTCAAGTAGCCTTTAAATGCCTTACTGTTAAATTGGACATCTTAGTCTGTTAAATATTTCAGGCTGGCCATACAAACGCATCGCTCTCTAAGTCACTCACACAAAAGCTTTCATCCATTGTGATTGATACTTACCACGGTAACACCCTCCGGCTATACCAGTCCGTGACCTCAGCCAGATAGACAAACCCTGCATTTAAGCAAATAAAAGTGATGTCTGAGCACCACACCTGATTAGGACGGTTTATGTCCAACCCTCGCAATAAATATAAGTAAACCTCATGCTGGAGGCAACGTTCACTAGTATTAGGTTTGGGGTCGGCAGAAACTAATCCCATTTTTCTCATTAACTGTTGAACGCATTTGCGATTAATAGGATAACCTGGATCCTCAAGATAATCGTGTATCTTGCGGCTACCGTAGAAAGGTCTACGAGTGTATTCCCCATCAATTAAACGCATGAGCGTTAGGTTTTCTGCTGACTTCTTTATACGGGATTGGCCTCGGTAGTAACTACTGCTTGGTAAGAAAAGTTGCTCACATTGTCGAGTGATACTGATCTTGTGGTGGTCAGTATCAATCATGGAACGTTTTTCTGGTAATGCTAATCGAGATGCACCATTTTTTTATGTCAGTCCAGTTCTACTTGGAGTTTACCTATCTGTCGGTAAAGACGATCTTTCCCAGCTTCATGCTCTTCTTTATGTACCTTATGTTTCTGGTTGAATATCTCGCTGGCGCCGTCAAGTAGCTGTTTTTTTCCAGTTGTTGACTTGTGTTGAATGGATCCCAAATTCGACGCAATCTTGTTAGTGGTTTTATGGCCTTTCAAGGCTTCTGTGGCAACTTTTGACTGAATGATTAGCGACTCATGCTTCCCCCTCTCAGCAGTCGTTGTATTTTAACTGACTGTCTCAAAGCTGAGGACCACTATACAATTATTTCTGTAAAGAAAGTTTAAAAATTTAATAACCTATTTTTGATAAATAATTGAACTACTTTTAAATAATTACTAATAAGCTTTGAGAAGGTTAATTATTAATCAATACCAAGGAAAGATCCTGAAACTATTTAGGATCATAGGAATTTTGTTAATTTCAATTGGATGTTTATTATACATCTTTCTTTATTTTAATTTAATCCCCTCAAGTAATCTGTTTGATAGCTTGTTTGGTGTTAAGAGAATTGCTGCCATAGCAGTTTTTGGCTGCTTAGTTGCGGCAATTGGCTATTGGGAAGATGGATGAGCTCAACACTGTAAGGATTATGCCATGTTCAAAAAATCAGACTTATTTATTTTACTCGCAGTAATGATTTCATTTGCTGTATCTGGTTACCTTTACTTCAATGGGCAGCGTGATGAAGGAATATTCACAGCTATTTGGGTACCATCAATTCTTGCTTTTGGTATTTATTTTAAGCTGTTGGCTCATCAGGGTAAGTAATTATGGATAATACAGACTTACTTATCACAGGGATATGTGTGTTTATCTTACTGTTTACTGGACTTGGTATAACTATAATGGAGTTTAGAGCACAGTTGAAAGAGCGAGAGAAACTAGAACAAAACAACTCTGATGAATCATCTTGATTCATATAGGATGACACTCTTAGTCCACATTAGGCTTGGTTTTAAGATTTGTAAACCAAGCTTAAACAGGACCTATAAGACAGAAAAAGGTTTTATCGCAAAGTTTGACCCACCATGATAGCCTTTTACACGCCCGCTAATACTCTTGTTGTTTTGTAGGCACTATGAGTCCTCATGAGCGTTTCAAAGGCTGTCATTTTCCCTCGTGCGATGTATTGCAGGCGGTGTATTATTACCTTCGGTTTGCTCTGAACTACCGTGATATTGAAGAGATTCTGTTAGATTTGAATGTCCCCGTTGATCACGCCACCATTCAGCGTTGGGTCGTCACCTACTCAGCCATACTCGCAGGGCAATCGCATATAAAAATACAACAAAATCAGTATAATAGGATGATTAGCAACTGACTTAGAGCATCACATTGGAAAAAAATAATACAAT
>NZ_AUAF01000313.1 GCF_000428585.1 Zooshikella ganghwensis DSM 15267
ATAGATTCCTGTGACAATACGACGTTGATAACCGCATTCTCGCAGTTTCTATCTTTGGTACAACCTACGACTCTCAGCCAAAAAGTGTCCACAGTTTTGCTTGTAAATCATTAATGAGTTCAGTTGCTTGGCAGGTTATTGTATAAAGTTCTTCTAGCTTTTTTGGTTTTTGAGATTCAATTTCTTTGCAAGCCGTCAGAAGAATACTTTTAACCTTATCAACAAGGTGATTTGGAAAATACTCATCCGAGTACATATCAGTCAATAGTTTCGATTCATCAATTTTAAGCACCATCATCAACCTTTCCTTATTCAATTAATAACTAGGCCAAATGGTCACGACCTTTTCAAAACTCCATTTGAACCGAAAGTTATGTCCGCGTTTGAACCTGCGCGAGGCTGATACCGAACCAGACCATTACCGATCCAGCTGCTCCCTTTACAATACGCGACAAGTTACCACTAGCTTTTTTGGCAACAGACTCCGCTACAATGGCTACCGAAGAAAACCAACACCCAACAATAATTACCTGCAAGGTTACAAGAAATAAGGTCGTTAACAGTAAGCTTGATGTTTCTGTGACAAATTGAGGAAACAGCGCTAGATAGAACATTGATACCTTTGGGTTGAACAGGTTTGTGATGAAACCTGCCGACCATGCCTTGCGCCAAGAAAGACAAGATGCCCTGGTTGCTGAAACTGGTGTATATGTTGCTGTAGGTTTAGACATTGCTTGGACTAGCGAGCTTACTCCAAGATACAGCAAATAGACGACACCAATATATTTAAACACTGTAAATGCTGTAGCCGAACTCATAATCAGCGCTGAAACACCAATGACTGAGAATAAGCCATGCACATAAAAGGCTGACAGCGTGCCAGCCAGAGTCACAAATGCTGTTTTTCTACCGTAGGAAACTGAATTGTTAACTATTAGTAATCCATTAGGACCAGGAAGCATCGCACTAAGCGCAACAATTATGGCAAAACTAACAACAGACTCTACAGACAATGGGAAACCTCTCTTTATTTGTAGACACATAACTATACCCTTCACGAATGATTTCTAGGTTTTGTTATCTTCACTCCTCACCCCAATCACCTATAAATATAGGTTCATGGGGCTTCGTCACTCGATGGCCGCACCTAAAAACCATTCGTATTGGGTATATGAGTACATATTACTTTATTTTCCTACTCATAGCGCCAAACTTCGCTCCCCTAATTGTGAAGGATATAAGTTGTATATGTATAGTTAAGCGTGACTACTCTAAAAGATGTAATCACACAGGATAGCCGATTTACTGGATAAGAAAATTGCTAACTTCTTTCCACCATAACTCTCTTGCAGCAATTGGTGCAGAATTATGTCCCGCCTTTTCAAACAGCCAAAGCTTTTTTTGTGTTCCTATTGCATCATATAGTGCTTTACCGTGTTTTACCGGAATAACTTCATCCATTTCAGCCAAAACAACTGCGACCTTACCCTTAAATTTTTCGAGGTTCTCTACGCTGTTATACTGATCTAAAACCAACCAACGTGCTGGCAAATACCAGTAGTGTGTTTGTGCCAAACTAGGTAATGAATCCCAAGGTGTAAACAAAACCAATCCTGCTATTGGAACATCCAGTTTGGCAACTGCACTCGAAACCACGCCGCCACCTAAAGACTCTCCCCAAAGATATAAAGGCTCATCATAAGTCTTATGTGCAAGCTTTATTGTTTCTATAGCGTCATCCACTAGTACGGACTCACTGGGTTGCCCATCTCGACCACCATATCCAGGGTATTCAGCTAAAATAACTCTAAAGCCGTACTGTGATAAGGCATTTATATAATAACTACGATGGTAGGCTGATCCAGCATTTCCGTGAAAAATGATAACTGTACCTTTAGTATTGTCCAGCTCCCTTGCAGCTATCACACCTCGATAGTTTTGAGATGATGGCCAAAAGCGCAAACTTTCTGCAGTTAATAGCTTTTCTGATGGTTTAACACTATCAGGATAGTAGAGGAAACTCCGTTGAAATAAAAAAAGTGCCAAAGCAAGCATTAAATAGACAATCAAAGCAAAAGTGCATACATTTAAGAACTCTTTAACCATTTTGCTCACTTTTTAGATACCAGAATAAAATAAAAATAACGCATCACTCCTACAGCCTAAACAACAGGTTACAAATAAAGCTTTTTGTTAAATACAGGTTTTTCTAAGCATATTAAACTACTGGGCACCTCTAAAAATTCTTATTGATGTATAATACATAGCAGCTGAGTAATAAGAAACGAGTGCTAGCAAAATGGTGCAACCAGGTTTTTTT
>NZ_AUAF01000314.1 GCF_000428585.1 Zooshikella ganghwensis DSM 15267
GAAAAAACTTCCGGTAATTATTGTTATCGGAACTTTTTAGCTACCCACCAGCTTTGCACTTACAACTAAGGCCTGTTAATATAACCATAAATATGGTCTATCTGAGAGGCATAGTATGAGGAGTGAATTCATCAGTGACGTTATAGGTAAAGATGGTAACGTCCATACAGATCCCTTAGTTGCTGCGTTACACATTACGAAGGTTGAGCTTGCGTTTGCTACAGGGCTATCGACTGATGCTGTGTCGAAGAAAAGTCGAGCACTAACGAGAAAGAGTCAAACCAGGCTTCGAGAGGTTATCGAAATCATCAATCGAATTCTCCCTTGGACTGATTCAGTGTATGCCGCATTTGCCTGGTATCGGTCTCAGCCTTTACCCTCCTTTGGGGGCCTTACTGCTGAAGATTTGGTTAAACAAGGTAAAGCGGAAGCGGTGAGAAAGTACCTGAGCAGGATTGCAGAAGGGGGTTACGCTTGAAGTTGCCTATTATCAGCTTTAAGGGCAAGGTATATCGAGCGCATAATCCCCGTTGGTCATTTCTTCCTACATCCGGTGAAGGTGCTGCTCGCCATGGTGGTCGATTTAACCCTGTAGGTACACCAGCTCTTTATACATCAGAGCGGTTTGAGACAGCATGGTTAGAAGCCCAGCAAGGATTTCCTTATAAAACTCAGCCTCTGACACTTTGTACTTATCAAGTGGACTGTAAACGTGTTTTAGACCTCACACAGCCAGGCACTTTATCAGCAATCGGTACCAGTTTTAATGAGTTAGCATGCCCCTGGGAGTTGATGGTTGATAATGGCGATACACCACCTACCTGGGAATTAGCGAAGAAGCTCATTCAACATGATGTTTCAGGTATTCGTGTTCAAAGCTTTGCAAACAATGCAACGGCCCAAGACATTAACTGGGTCTTTTGGTGTTGGGAAACAAAGCCTAATACAGTTGTTGTTATTGATGATGAGTCTAGATTACCTAAGAATCAAAAATCGTGGGATGAAAACTAGTTGATAGGCAGTGGCATTGGCGATTATCGCAGAACCTGGCTTGCTAGCAGCTCTTACCCAATTAGCGATCAGTATTATCATCAATATCTGATGGCTTTGCCATTAATAAGAAAAATGCAAGCAGTATGATGATTGCGACATAAATTCCATAAACAAGTATGCCATCCGAGAAGATGGGTGAATTTTGCCCTTTAGTTAGTAATTCAATAATGGTGAATCCGATGTAAATAAGAGCAGCTAAAATATATGCAAAAGTAATTAGACCCCAACAAAAAAGTGTTGGATAACAAATAAGGGAAAAACATATTAATGCAAGAGGCCAATAAAAAATTGCTGCACCATATTGAAATCCGAATAGGCCAAGTAAAAGTAAAATAAATCCAGCAAAACCATAGACACCAGGAAATTTAGGATTCATTCGCTGAAATAATTTTTTAAACATTTTTAGGATATTGACTCGTTATTAATTCAAATCGCTAACTACGAATAACCACAATCTTTACACAAAACCTAGCATCATTGTAGGCCTTATGGTTAGGGGTATCCAGTGAGGTGGGTAAGGAGCGGCTCTTATCCGATTAGCACTGGCACGGTACCTTCTCTATTG
This sequence comes from Zooshikella ganghwensis DSM 15267, assembly GCF_000428585.1. Classification (GTDB taxonomy): domain Bacteria; phylum Pseudomonadota; class Gammaproteobacteria; order Pseudomonadales; family Zooshikellaceae; genus Zooshikella; species Zooshikella ganghwensis. Next base: position 1,619 of record NZ_AUAF01000314.1, read on the forward strand.
ATTTACCCGTAAAGAAAAAATTATCTTTCTCTTCAATTGGCCCTAGCTCATTATATGGATCTAAAGAAAGATAATGGCTATCTGCACTACGGTAGTGTCTCTAAAATTCTCTGCTGAAACTTCCATGGTTATCTCATGTTTTAACTATTAGCGAATGTCACTCTGACGTAAAGCTTAACATCATTTTAGGCTTTATGACTCCAGTGTTGGTTGGAGGACAACTCTTGGTTGCTTAAGTGGCGATTGGCTGTTCATTGAAAAAGTACACTAAATTCTCTACTACACCAGCTTTACCATAATATTGGTTCTCTTTAGCATGGCTTAACGATCTACCCGTACGTTGAGCAATCTCTTCTATTATGTCGATTTCGAAGTCTTCATCATCGATTAAAAGATCCTCGAACACATCATCAGATGGCATTATGGGAAAGTCATTACTATTTGAGTTGAGATAACTTTGGAGTTGCTCGTAGACGGCCCGAATTACCCATGTATCAATAGACCTACAGTCAAAGTACCTAGAAAAGGTGCAAATTGATTCGTTAGCACGCTCTTTTCTAAGCTTTGCGAAATGAGCTTTCCTATCTCTGGAGGTTTTGATTTCCAAAGTAACCAATAGGGGTACTACTACAAGGATTACTGGGGCCTTATAGATAAACCAGCCAAGAAGCG
>NZ_AUAF01000315.1 GCF_000428585.1 Zooshikella ganghwensis DSM 15267
CATTCCTATCTTCTTGAAACTGCTTTGTGCTTAATGATTAACCTTTTACTTAGACATCTGTATATTTTTTGATTTTTGAGACACGTTCTTAGGCCCCGTAACCGCAGAAGAAATCCAATCCTGGTCAATGTATTGATCAAAACACCAGTTAATCGGTAAATCATAGGCTATACGGGCAACTCTCATCCATAAGTGAGTCCTTTCATAAATATTCACAGGTTCTTCAACTGATAATAACGGACTTCCTTCGAGCCGTGTTTTAAAGCATTCAAAAGAAATTCCTAGGTGATGTAATGCATATCGTTCGACAGCCAATACATTTGCGTCTATATCACCTAGCGCTTGGCATGCAAGTATGGGATAACTTTCCTTATCTGTCCTATCAGAAAAATAGATAACCTTTCCATTAAATAAAGACTCAAATAAATGTTTATCACATGAAATATATTTTTCTAAACCTACAACACGCAAATCTAAGCCAGGATACCTTGCTTTTAGAGCCTTCACATATCGACTATCTGCCTGACCATCACCGCACCCAATAGATAAATATATTAACGTTTTATTTTGACCAATATAAATGTCACCAACCATGCTGCACAATGAACTTATGGTCGCCTTATCAACTTTAGGACATATTATATGTACAATATAATCACAGATATCAATAGCATGCTTATTTGTTATGCACTTTTGCTCAATTACATGTTTAAGCGCAATCATAAGATAACGAACAATACAATCATTAACGGCTAACTCAAATGAATCATGAGCATGTATTGGTAAAGATAATAACACAGGTCTGATCTCCTCAACCTGTGGCATTTTAATGATATTGGTATACATTAATGCGTAATACCATTTACTTAATTTATCACTTATTACGAACTGAGGTATCACTTGTTTAATTAAACTTTGCTTTAAGCTTTCAATATCAAGACAAGAAAGAAGTAATGCTAACTGATGATGTCGCTCCACATCGCCTGAAGTAATATCTTTTTCTTCATCAATTTTACCGAGAACATTATCAACTATTGATGTGACTAAAACAGAAAAACTATTTTCATACTCAAGCAAATTTTTGCTTGTATAAATCCTTTTATCACATTTTGCTATAACCATAGTTTTCTCCTACTTAAGCAAACTCATGCAGGAAAAATACAGCCATCACACATCCCTGAGAAGTTGAACTATCCACAGACTTCTTTTACTTTAGGACACTTCTAATAATAGTAATTTTTTTTATGAGAGCAAGAAAGCACTACATGGAAAAACATACCCAAAACGAAGGGTTTTTAGTGGGGCTAGTCTGGACTGTTAAGACTAGCGATAGCATCAACAGTTTTTAATGGTGCTAGCTGAGTTATAATCACAGTATTTACGCAGTTACTATACCCTTCATGAATTATTTGTAGCTTTCAGATACTTAAATAGCATCATGACCACAAAAAATGTGCATATTTATGTCTTCTTACCTACAACAGGCCCCTCAATACTCGCCAAGTCCACCAAATTAGCTTTCATATCCTTATTTCTATAAATTCGTTTATTTTTATTAGGGTAATCGCCTACATCGTGATCTAACCGCTGCCCTACAACTATACACTTTAAAGTGACAGTCCCTGTATTAGTTAATTTATGGGATAACCCTCCTGCCCGATAACCTATAAAGTCACCCGCTTTAACATCGTAATAATGATCACCAATAGTAGCTTTTGCTTCACCTTCAAGGATATATACACATTCATCTTCATGGTAATGTTTATGTAATTCGGTGGATTCATAACCTGGCTGAACTTCTATAATATGAAAGCCAAAGCCTGTCAACCCAGTTAAATCGCCAAGTGATTTATTTCTTCTGCGCGCATTGGGGTTTAAAAAGTGCGTTTTATCAATACCTTCAAAGTCTTCTATTTCTTCTCTTGTGACTAGATATTTATCCATACCATCAGACCCCATTGTTGTTATATTCTGAGAGGTTAATATATCATCTATAAAATGATCAAGCTACACGGTTCATCTATACCCTTCACGAATGATTTCTAGGTTTTGTTATCTTCATTCCTCACCCCAATCACCTATTAATATAGGCTCATCGGACTTCGTCACTCGATGGCCGCACCTAAAAACCATTCGTATTGGGTATATAAACGCACTTTTTTCTAAGTATCTGTGTAACAATACTGTGGACACTTTTTGGCTGAGAGTCGTAGGTTGTACCAAAGATAGAAACTGCGAGAATGCGGTTATCAACGTCGTATTGTCACAGG
>NZ_AUAF01000316.1 GCF_000428585.1 Zooshikella ganghwensis DSM 15267
GGTCGTCTAAGTGACTAAAATGATCTGCAATTGTATTATTTTTTTCCAATGTGATGCTCTAAGTCAGTTGCTAATCATCCTATTATACTGATTTTATTGTATTTTTATATGCGATTGCCCTGGGTATAGTATGGAGGCGGAAAGACTTGGTGATTTCTTAAGAACTGTCTGCCGCAAGGATGCGGCAGTCAAGCCTCCAGAGGCGGATATACGGCGAGTTCAGAGGGAATTGGCAAGTCTTGGAGTATACTCATTACTGTGTGAATATATACCGACAAACACAGTTTATGGCTTACACTACTTTTTTCTTGATAGCATTTTCATTAATGATTACTGAGCTTCCCTCCCTAAGTAAATTTTTGAGTTTCATGATGTTGTTGATTTGGTGACATGTTCTACCGGAAAAGGTTGGGTCTGGCTTCCAGTATAAAGTGAAAGATGAGGGAAGGGGATTTCTATATTATTTTCATCAAATGCGCTTTTTACACGGGTTATTATGCCATTTTTTAACTCTAGAAGGTTTTCACGTTTAGTCCAAACGGAAAATTGAATATTAATAGATGAGTCACCAAAACCTAACAGCATAAATAAAGGTTCTGGATCTTCCAGGCATAGATTATAGTCTGCTGCGACTTTTAATAATACTGTTCTTACTTTCTCTAAATCTTCTTTGTAAGCAACGCCTATAGCTAAATCAAAGCGCCGTAGCGGGAACCGAGTAAGCGTTGTTACTTCTGATTTTATAATGGTTTCATTGGGAATTCTGACAAACAGATTATCAAATGTTCGCAGCTTAACTGATAGTAGGTCAATCGATAATACTTCACCTAAAGTTGACCCAACCCTAATAGTGTCGCCAACGCTAAATGGTTTTTCACCAATTAAAAATATACCACTAATTACATTTGAGGCAGAAGTTTGTGATGCGAAACCAATCGCAACGGTCAGTATACCAGCAGCGCCAATAATGACACCTAAGTCTACATTGATTTGTTGCAATGCAGTCACTAGAAAAAGCAAAATAATGAGGTAGTAACTGATTCGCTGAAATATCAGTGTTTGATGTTGAGTAAGTTTGTCTTTGCTGAATTTTACAATAGCTTTAGATGATATTTTTGCTAGAAGAAAACCTATAATTACAATAATTAGACTAAAAGCTATTTGATTAATTGTTAAGTTTTTAAAAATTTCCATGCTTTATTTTTTAATCCCTATGAAAAAAATGTATTATAGGCTTTTGACATCAAGCCTTCCTCTAAAGAAGTTTCAGCTTTATTGATTAACTCCCATTTAGAAAAGTTGGTTGAATATTCATTTGTAGGATCCGAAAGCTTTATTTCACTTTTCGTTTTCGTTTGGGTCAGTGTTATGCCTGTAGTCCATAGTAGCCCATCTTGGCTATACCGTAGTTCTAAGGTAGGAGCAGGGATGTTAATTTTTTCAATAGATAACATTTGTGACTGATTATTCACAATGGTGACAGGAATTATACCTCGATAGGGCTTTATAGATATAAGGTCTTTATTAATAACAGCTCTCGTTTTGCTTGCGTAGCATAGCTGTCCGAGTTGTGTATTTGGGCCGAACCAAGTATCAGATAGTGCCCTTATGGGGACTTGACAAAGAGTGACTTTGTCATGATAAATATTGATCCGATACCACAGCACTATACTTATATATAAGGTAATATGCTCATCAGGTAATAACATTATACGGTCAAAAGGTTTGACAACAATATTACGATCAGGTAACACGGGAGTTATTGTTAGTTGACTTCGAGTTTGAGCCACTACAAAGCGTTTGAGTGTCTTGAATCGGGTTAAATTATGGTTCTCAGCTATTATTTTGACTTCATCCTGCTCTGCTTCAAGGGGGATATCTATATGATTAAATCGTACTTGCCATTCATGGGCCAAGCGTAGGATATTCAACTCAAGACAACCAAAGTCCCAGGTTTGCCCGTGGTTCTCTTCTAGGTGAATTGTTTGCCACCATCTTTCTTTAATAGCTGTTTGTAACATAAATAAAGCCAGTTTTATGAGTTTATACCCTTCACGAATCAATTTTATGTGCGCTATCCATAGCGCTCACCCTAACGGGCCAGCGAAGCTGTTCTAATGTGTTCCCGACACATTAGTAGGGTTTATTGTCTGCGCTCTTGACCACCAAGGATAGCATTAAATTACCCACAATTTTGGGCGAGTTCAAAGCCTGCCTTCAGCTCATATAGTCTATTAAGACCACGCCAAATGACTGTATTACCTGGA
>NZ_AUAF01000317.1 GCF_000428585.1 Zooshikella ganghwensis DSM 15267
ACAGTTTGTGTGTATTATTTAATAGGAACCAAGGCAATGCTCCTCTTCAGTTAGCTAAATTAATAGGCTAAAAAGTCGAGCATCGCGTAAATATACAGCTTATACATTATTCCAAGTCACTTAACTTTAAATAAAAAAGACTTGCAAATAACCCTCACTCAAAAACTGAAAAGATTTTTCAAATAAACAGATTTTTTTTATTTCAAAATAATTCAAAGAAATTACTTCAATAGTTTGCTGAAACATAAACTTTTAATAAACCTTATTAATAAGCCAATGTAGTTTCAGGTTAGCTGTTTATGATGTCAGCAGATGAGTTAGGCAACCATTTCCGGCAGTACTTTCGTCCTGTACTAGCAGCAACTCACAGCCTAGTTGTTGAAGCCCACAGAGTACGTTACGACGTATACTGTAAAGAAATGAAGTTTGAGGACGACCCGGGTAACTTCATGGAAATTGATGAGTTTGATTATTATGCACAGCATGGCCTGATCTCCCACAAAGGGTCTCAGAGCTTTTGTGGTTGTGTTCGCTTGGTTGTCCCTCCCCTCTCTAATCGGTTTGCCAAACTGCCTATAGAAAAACACTGTAGCAACGCAATTGACAAGAATGTTATTGATATCAGTAAGATGGAACGAGGCACTTTTGGTGAAATTTCTCGTTTAGCTGTACGTTCTCAGTTCAGACGACGTAACACTGATGCTAAAACACCTTCTGGTGCTCCCCCAACAAAAAGTAGCTTTCAAGAAAACGAACGACGTCACTTTCCACAGCTGGCTGTCGCTTTGTATCTGACTGGAGCCGCCATTGCGATGCTCAATAACATCCGCCATGTCTTTGCAATGATGGAGCCTCGTTTAGCAAAACACATGAACTATCAAGGTATTATGTTTCAACAGATAGGACCTGCCGTTGACTATCATGGTATACGCGCACCTTATTATATTAACGATAAAGCATTATTTGAGGGGCTTCCTCCCGTTTTACATACGTTATATACCATAATCTACGAAGAGCTTCGAGAACAGTTCAGTCCAGAACTTTCCGTACACAACTTATCTCACCAAGAAGAAATTACTCATAACCATTTATATGGATCAAAATAATTCCTTTGATTATCACACGGCTTTTTCCCGTAACATTGGTTGGGTCACCCTTACAGAGCAATCACAGCTCCAACAAACCAAAGTTGCCATTGCAGGGATGGGAGGTGTGGGCGGCTCCCATTTACTCACCTTAACACGATTAGGTATTGGAAACTTTAACATTGCCGATTTTGATTCATTTGGTCTAGAAAACTTTAATCGCCAGGCCGGAGCTCGTATGGAAACTATAGGTAAGGCTAAAGCAGAAACCCTAGCAGGCATGGCATTAGGCATAAATCCGGAACTTAATATTCAGGTTTTCAACCAAGGAATCAACGAAAATAATTTAATCAATTTCTTAGCGGATGTTGATCTATATGTTGATGCCCTTGACTATTTTGCATTTGATATACGTCAACATGTATTTGCTTATTGCTATCAACATAATATTCCAGCCATCACAGCTGCACCTCTTGGTATAGGCACAGCGTTACTTATTTTTTTACCTGGGAAAATGTCATTTGCTGATTATTTTGGGTTACATGAATGTCCAGAGAATGAACAAGCACTACGCTTTCTAATTGGATTATCTCCCGCCATGTTACAACGCCATTATTTAGCGGATCCCTCTCGAGTTGACTTACAAGGGCAAAAAGGTCCTTCAACTGTAATGGCCTGTGAACTTTGTGCTGGTTTTGCAGCATCACAAGCATTAAAGGTGTTACTAAAACGTGGACCACTACTCTGTGCACCTTGGGGCCTACACTTTGATGCCTATTTAAATAAATTATGTAAAACTTGGCGTCCTGGAGGTTATAAAAACCCTTTGCAAAAATTTATGTTTTCACTGGCTAAACGACTGCTTGCTAAAAATAATTGATCCGAGCACTAGATCAGTCGCATATAGCTCTATCCCTAATCGCACTTAAATACACCATAATGATACTTCAGGGTACCTCTAAAAATGTTACCAAAATTTCAATATTTTTAAGCAAGATCTTAAATTATCGAAGGTAAAGGCTCTATATGGATTCCTAGGGGGTTATATCAATAGCTCTATTAGATCATTAAGTAAGCTTTTTCCTCGGCACTTTATATTGTACACAAAC
>NZ_AUAF01000318.1 GCF_000428585.1 Zooshikella ganghwensis DSM 15267
CTGCTGTTAGAGCCAGAAAAGGCGTGAATCCATTTACGGGTGAAGAGATGATGTTTAAGGCTAAACCCGCTTCTATGCAAGTGAGAATTCAACCCCTGAAAAAGCTCAAAGACTTTACTGTCTCATAAGAAGATACGGAGAATAGCGAAGAAGCTAAGCCCTTTTAAACGTGTCCCCTCGGTGTAAGTATGCAGAGCCATGAAATAAACTATGCACGGCAGCTGAGAGGATGTGCTGTTTAGTGCATTTGCTTCAGGCATGCTCATCAAGAGGACACAATTATATGCTTGATTAATGATAGGCTTTTCTCAAAATCACTCTCATAAATAGCGACGGTTAATTATCCTAAAGTGACGTAATATAATTGCGTCAGAGTGACGTTCATTAATAGTTAGCTTAAATATCTCAGGTTTGGGAAAACTATTATGAAAAGAATAAGAAATGTAGTTTTAGGTTTACTTGCTGCTTCAGGTTGTGGAGCAGTTGCTTCAGAAAATACAGCTGAAATGTCTCATGGAATTGAATATCCTAATGGTTGGCAGAGCTGGTCAACAATAGCAGTGTCTCATAGAACAGATAACAACACATTAAGGGTTATACTCGGAAATGAAATTGCAGTAAAAGCAGCTCGCTCTGGAAAGGTTGATCCGTGGCCAGAGGGTTCAATCCTTGGTAAAGTTGTTTGGAAAGATACCGAATTAGGGAACTGGAAATCGGCAATTGCACCTGGAAATTTTGTGCATGCTGAATTCATGTTCAAAGACTCAAACAAGTATACCAAGACTTATGGTTGGGGATGGGCGCGTTGGGTTGGTCTTGAACAAGAGCCATTTAACAAAGGAGCCCAGGTATGCACTTCATGCCATTCTCCAGTAAAAGAGCGTGATTGGGTGTTTACTGATCCAGCACAATTTCCAGCATTAAACTAAGCTAATCGGGTAAGAGCTGGTATCTACCCAGCTCTCCCCACACCACCCTGCATGCGGGGCCGCACAGGGCAGCTCATTTAACTTATCCGTTAGGATAATGAGTTTTGATCCATCCGTCCTTGAAAGAATATGAGTCAGTTGACGCATTGCGTAAATCGCTGAAAAAGTACTTCCATTTTTACAATGAGGAACGTCCACATCAATCGTTTAATGGAGCAACGCCGAAAGAAGTTTATCAGGCTTTAGCAGCATAGGTTTTCACCTCAGTATATCTTAATTTTGGAAAATACTGTCTTGACGGTGGGGTCCACTTCAAAACTTTGCGACAGAACCCTATAAGTGTCATATAGATTTACAACATGAAAAATAAGAAGCCCATCCTTAAGCTAAAACCGCAAATGATTTCTACGGAATAAAATTTGCTAAAGATTATTGGCTTGTTTTTAACTCACAAAAGTTACATGTCTATAAACTTGAGGATTAAATATGAATGTTAATAAATTAAAAAAATCATTTTTATTTTTAAGCGGTTCATTTATTTTAAGTACATTTATATATGCTGAACCATTTATTGAACCTTCCGATCAATGCAAAACTCTATTTGCCAATAAAAATGAAACTATTGGTACAGTTTGCTTTAATGTTGACAGTTCAGGTATATTATCCGCCTTATATTCACTTACTGTAAGTGATACCACTATTAAAGAAGTGCATTTACATATTGGAAGCAATATGGAGGAAATTCCTCAGACTAGAGCAGGAAATCCTAAGGTAGGGAATTTTGAGTACTCTTATGATGGACTAAATACAACTGAGCAACTGGTTCCTTTAACGGAAACAGTCACATGTGGAGTTGAACCTGAAGAGTTCACTTATTACGTTGCCGCTCATGCAAGTATTGAATACTTAGATTCCCTTGGAGAGGTTGTAGATACACCTACAGCTTGGGCGGATGGTTTACGTTTCAATTCAAGAGGTAACTGGGCAACATACTTTGATTTTACCGTGAATTGCACTGGAGAGGATGTAAGTATTTAATTACAGAAATAATATATACTTCACCTAGGTTATACATGTCCTCCAGTAAGCTAAAAATGTGATATTGAAGTTTTTTGGGGGGCACATGGTTAGTGAGAGGGTCCATAGCTTTGTGGATGGTTGGTAAAGACCCATAAATGTTAGGTTGTATCTGATTTGCACAAAAAATAGCCGATACGCAGGGTTATCGGCTATTTT
>NZ_AUAF01000319.1 GCF_000428585.1 Zooshikella ganghwensis DSM 15267
AGGCAAGAGCCGACGCCTTCATTACAGCACCGAATGGCAGCTTGAATAAATATACAGCTTTGTCAACCTAAAAAAACTTCGGAATCGAGTTATAAATCCCATAATAATATTGGCTATCGGACGGGCTTTATTGTTAATCCTAAAAGTGGAGAACAACGTACTTTTCGGCGTAAATTTGACGATGTGTTATTAAATCCCCTTCCTTATACCAAAGTATTTGCAGCAGCAGGTTCTGAGTTTACGAGTACAACAGACGTGCAGGGCAAGTATCGCATTGAATATTTTAATCCAGCCTGTCCTGGCTTCCAAATAACCTACCATAATCCCATCATTGCTGAGTTGCATTACAGTCGTTTTCATCCCCGTAAAACGGAATATTTACCGTATTTTTTAACCCGTGAAAAAGAAAGTCACTGTAATGGGTTGGCGGTTTATGATTATCGCGTCAATGTAATTTTAGCACTGCAATCAAGCTTTCATTATCACATTGATTTTCCGGTGGATATGATGGTGCTGCGCGGCAGTGCAGGACTTTATAATCCCGATGAAACACCGATCCTTGTTGGTGAAGTGGACTCTGAAAGTGGTGCCTATTACGATTTTGACTGGCAGCCAGATAAAAAAATCATACCTACCTATGACTTAAATGATGGTGGCCGTGACGATGGGGTGGTGCCGGGCATCTTGGTTGAGTCGGCTACTGGCGACAAAAAAACCTTCTACCCTGTCGATAAACTGGAAGAGGCTAAAGTTTTTGGTATTTACTTTGGTACTATTTTGGGCCAACCAGATCAAGATACTACACCTAAAGGTTTGGTCACTAAAATCAGTGAGCAGGCTATTCAAAATACTGACTTATATGTGATCCGAACGTCGACCGGTGAACTGGTGGCTGAGCAAAAAGGCTTATCCTCTGGTGCATTAGCGAAAGGTGAAAAGGACAGTCACTTTCAGTTTTTGGTGCGTTTACGAGGAAGGTTAGGTGAAATATTCCGGCCTAACAGGAACTTTGAACGCTGGCAGGTGCAGGATGGTGTTAAACCCCAATTTCGGCAACGTAACTATGATCATCTTCGACCAGGCGAACAGGTTACTCTTTATTTAATTAATCGAGTGACCGGCTGCACGGGCCAGAAAACCGTCACCCTGGGGAAAAGCTATGGCGGCGACAGTGATTTATCCACTGTGGTTGACGAAATCAAAATGTATCCGCCTAACCTCAAAGTATGGGCGGTTCGCAGGCCTGCCCGAAATACCGCAGACCAGCAGCTGCCTGACCAGATGATTGGTTCAGAGTCGGCAGGCTTTACTACAGACCAGTGGGTTGCTGTCTATACCGAATGGCTGGGACATAATGATAGTCCCTTACCTCCTGCTTTGGCCGATTACGGTTTTACTGGGCGTTTAGCTCGGGTGGTGGCACCTAACCAGCTAGCGGCGGTCACGGCTGACAGCCCACACTTGGCCCATTTCAGTATTCAGCCAGGTCAACAAGTTCAGATGATACGCTTGCCTGAAAAATCCTTGAGCCGGCAGCACTTTTATGTCCAGGCCAGTGCTGCCCCTAAATACCGTAACCCTAGCTTTGCTACTCAACGTGCTGATAAACAAAGCCTCGGTCATTTTGTGCCCATTAAAGTGCCTATTTTTAATGAAGAAATGGCACGCCAAGCCGGAATCAGCCAGCCTTCAAACTTAAACTTGTTTCATCACTGGGAGTATCGCCCTGAGCTGAAATTCAGCCAGTATGATCTGGATGTGCACTCGCTGCAGGTCGTGAGTATAGATAAAAGGGAGCAAGTGAAGGTCAGAGATCAATTAAAGACACCGACCATCATGGAGCCAGAGGATACGTTGTTAACGCTGTTTTACAGCTTGTTTGTGCCAGAGGTTGAAGCGCTGAAAGGCTGGTCGAAGACGGAGGAGTTTATTTTTTCGGTTGAAAATCGTGAAGTGGCGGTGAAAGTGGGTGAAAAACAACAAGTCAGTGTGGCGGAGTTGAGCAAAATTCGTCGGCTGGATACAGACGGACTGATAACGTTAACTCGATTCCGAAGTTTTTTTAGATTGACATATTCATTCGTTTACTCATGCCGCTGCTCTGTATTTTAATGAGTTAGTGGGCTCTTGTTTGC
>NZ_AUAF01000320.1 GCF_000428585.1 Zooshikella ganghwensis DSM 15267
ACTTGGTATAGTCAGGGAAGATCCTAACTCACATCATCTAGAGGCTTTAGGGCGTGTAGTGGGGGTTTAATGGAACAAAACAACCAAACGAGTGATGTTGATATTAGTGCAATGTTTGGTGGTGAGAGTAAAGGTGTTCAGATTGACGAGAGTGCCCGCTTAGTATTTGGCAAGCAGGTGCTTCTTTGTCTCGCCGTTATTTGTGTAGGTGTTTTTGCTGGCTATGCGTACGCTCCTGAAAACAAAGCATTAGCCAGCATATTCGAACTCATCAAAATTGGAGCTTTGCCGCTTGTTACCTTAGTTATTTCTTTTTACTTCCCAAGCAACAACGGTGCATCAAAGTAAGTTGAGTGTGGTATATCCAGAAAAAAAGCTTAATAAAGTAGTTGTATAGTACACCGGCAAGCCCATAATGCACTATCATAGGGCGAGTAAATGCAGTACTCGCCTTTTCTATCGGTTTCACGAAAAACTCCGTCCTTCAGGGCGATGAGGAAGTCAATAAACTCGTTTCCGATATTGTTGTTCTTTGTTGAATACCATAGAAAGCCCACTTCCTAGTCAACCCAAGAGTGGGCTTTTTTGTTTCCGCTTACCTTGAGCCGCTATATCATCTACATATAGCCTCAATACGCAACACTAATTCCAAAACTACGCAGTTTTTCAAGATTGGCAGAAATGGTCTCTTGGCGCTACTTTCACTAAACCACTCCCTTTATCAGACTTAAGACAGTTATCGTATTTAGTATTACATAATACAGAAAATGATAGTATCTTACTCGAAAATCGTCGAAATAGCCGATAACAGAAGTTACCGGAAGTTTTTTCAGGGGTGATTTAGTAATCGAGAAGGGGTAGGAGCACTAAGGGCACAAGTAGTACATCAGTTGTCACTGATATACCGCTTGTGCCTTTTAAAGCATATTCAGAGAAATAAAAAAGCCCACAATAGTGGGCTTAAATAAATACTGTAATTAATAAGGTCAACGACAATTAAAGCTAATACCTTTACTCATCTAACTCTAAGCCACAAATGAAACTAGAAAAGTCTTTGGCTAAGAAAGCAGTTGTTTTCCACTTATTTTCATTTGTATTGAGTGCCCCTCCTACTCCAATAGAGTGATGTTGAAAATATATTTGACCATAACAACTTTGATCCAAAGATAATAAAATCAAATTGTCATCACCATCATCATTTATAGGAATGCACTTATCAGGCAGCCTTTCTGAGCAGTCTTCTATTTTTTGGATAATATCTAATCCTAAAAAAGTACCTGGATAAACACCTCCTCCCTCTGTAGGAAATTTTACCCATGACTCTAAGTCAGACTCACCATATTTTTGCAAAAAAAACTTATAGTCTTCTGGTAATTCACACCCAATTTCATTTTCAAGCTCATCTATATCTTGGGCACTTATACCTTCATCACCTAATTTTGTAATCCCGAAATTTTCAAGCACGTCAATGAAATTCATTTTATTCATCCCAAATAATTAATGGGTTAAATCTGTGTGTTGTACCTTATGGACAGCCTTAGGAATAAGCTCAATCAGGTTTCCCCCAGCATGGTGGGGAGTTAATCCTATTCCTCCATACCCATCGTCTGCATTTTTTAGCCACCTTCTTGCGGCTGCTAAATTTGGTTGACCATCCGGTTTGAAGAACTCTTTTTTAGTGGCTATTGCTGACATTATTTTTTTCATATCAGCGTTACTATCGACTTTTGTTCCAACTAACCCCTTCACCTCAAGTGTATCTTGAGCATATTTAGAAAATTCAACTCTTCCTTTATAAAAAACGATTGGGTTTGCCTTTCCGGTGGTTGAGTCTACACCAACAACACGAATTACTTCTGGTCGTTCATCAACCCAACTAGAGTTTCCTCTTGGTCCTGACCATTGTCCATGTTTTGCAGGGCCATTCCAATTCTTTGGGGGAGTCCAAGGCTCATTCCAACCAGGTCTGCTCTTACTGTCTGGGGAAGTATTGTGGCTTGTCTCCCCACACGTCCGCTTAGAGCCATTATGCACCAACGCCCCTTGCTGCCCCACAAAGTACGTGTGGTAGTCCTTGACTTCCAGGTTGTAGACGCTTTG
>NZ_AUAF01000321.1 GCF_000428585.1 Zooshikella ganghwensis DSM 15267
TAAAATCGGCCCGTGCCTGAGACATAAAATCTTCCGCTTTTTCCTGGTCGGTTAATTCAAATTTTAATTGGGTAAAGCGAAAGTCATCGTGGATGGTGCCAGCCAAATAATCGGTCCAGTGAAAGCCCAGTTTAGTGACCATTTTGCCTGCGCCAATATGCGGCTCGACTTCTTCCAGCTCTAAATCGCTTTTACTGAGTTTGACAATGTCCGCATCTTCACTACCCACAAAGCGCAGCTCAGCACATTGGTCCAGTAATAGACCTTCAGGCAGTTGAGCACTGCGGGCCAACCAGCAGGTTAAGACTTCACAGGGCTTATATTCCGTGACCACAGGCTGTGTGGCTAAGCTGCTCAGCGTGATGCGTAAGTAATGAATACATTCCTCGGCCAGTTTAACGTTAGAGCTGTCCACGACAATCAGGTTATTAATAGGGTCTAAATACACATACCAACTGTGGTATTCGCTGAAGGCTTTGGGCAGTAGCTCATGAATAACCGACTCTTTAATCTGATCTTTTTCGCCTTTGCCAATCGGCTCACCCTGTTCTTTTTCCAGGGTTTTAATACGTTCTTTGACGTATTTGCTGATAACCGAGTTAGGCAACATCTTTTTTTCTTTCTGTAGGCAGAGCAATTGGAAGTTGCCAATATGCTCGGCAAAGTGTTCGGCCTCTTCGCCGAAAGGGCGAACCCAGCCATAGCTTTCGGCCTGTTGGGGCGTGCAGGGTTTAAAGGCCTGAGCGCTTAATTTCTCGTTTAGCAACGCCTGATCAAGCTTTGCGACTTGTTCGCAGCGGAAAAAGATTGCATTTTTAAACCACATGTTGTGCACCTCTTGTTTTATGTTGTATGCAGGGTGGGAACAATCGACTCGTACCGGTTAGTACGCGTTCGGTAGATTCGATTACGTAGGAGTGGGTCATCAGAAAAGGCAGGCACTAAGGCCAAAGACAACGCTAACACACTCATGGACAAGGGACAGATCACCTTTGACCGGATCAACTCGGCGACTAACTGTGTACGATTCTTGAGGTTATGTTTGTGTAACGCTGCTTTTATTGTCTTAGAAATGGTGTCAGGCGCAACCGCATACTTGCGGGCAATTTCTTTATCGGACAAGCCATGCAGAGCTTCAAAGGTATACAGCGTTTGTCGTGGGGAGAGTTGAAGGTTGTTCAGGTAGGCTTTCCAGTGGCCTATGGTGATCGTGTCGTCCATGGTGAGTACCTTGCAGGTTCCAAATGATATAAATTAGTATCTACCTGCAAGGGTTTTAAAGTCAACAAAAGCGCACATTGAAATTTGCTAATGGACTAAATGGTCTAATAGTTTTAATTACTTCTTAAGCTTGTGATCAGTGAATAGAGCATATCTACTTCTTTCTCAGACAGGCTTCCATCAAGGATTAAGTCCATAAACTCCTTAGCTAGAACCCTTACCTTTTGTTGTAGTTGTATATCCTCTTCTTCTTGAAGAATTTTATCTCTGGCCGCTAAAAAATTAGCTTTTAAGTTAGGCATAAAGAACTTAATCTCTTTGCCTGTTATATCGGCTATCTTGCGGAGGTGATCAACTCTAGGGCCTCTTCTAACTTCGGGATCTTCTGACTCCCAGCGAGATGCAGTAGCCCGAGTTACACCACATAGTTTTGCAAGCTGACCTTGTGTATAGCCTGCATTTAAGCGTGCTTCTTTAATTTTTTCCCACAATTCCGGTTCGGACATACTTAACTCAGTGTAATTTAGGTGTAACTAATAGCTTTAGGTTGTGTAATATTATGTTGACTATTGATTGTTTTATGCCTACAGTGTCGCATAGCTAGTAATCAAAATGTTGCACTGACTACACTTGTATAACTTTTGCCTGCCTAAAATGTAGTTGTTGCAACAGCTTCCTTCTATCCCCTCACACGGGAGTAGTCAACGTCAAATAACAGGAATCACCAGTAATGGAAGCTGATAAACCACCCACCACAGAAGAAACAGCTTGGGAACTCTACGACAGAGGGTTCACCGTTATCCCGTTAGGTTCACCATTTGAAACGCCACCGCCTTACTTTGTCAACAAACGCTTTGACGGAAACAAAGAAA
>NZ_AUAF01000322.1 GCF_000428585.1 Zooshikella ganghwensis DSM 15267
AGTAACACACTAACCGCTTCCAGATGCCACAGGTTTGGAACCACGGCAGCCTTTTCCACCATCGTCTCAAGCACACTGATTGCGTACTCTTGGTCAGTGACTTTGGCTGTTTGTAGAAGCCAGCGCATGGCGACTGAGTTATCTAAGACAAAATCACTCACTACTTACGACCATCCATTTTCAGTTCATCTAAGACCTCATCCGACACCACATGTTGTTTCATTTTCTTGATATTGGAGATGGCGTTTTTCACCTTCTGTTTCTGATGATTAGCAGGCACCAAATCGGCAATGACTTTACCCCGGTTGGTTATAGTGAAGGATTCACCAGACTCTACCCGGCGCAATAACTCTGGGAGCTTAGATTTTGCTTCATACGAACCAATTTCGTTACGCATACTATTACTCTCCTTAACATATGAACCAGTCTATTAAACTGGTCTATATATGTCAAGTTAAGCCATTATGCAAGCTAGAGGCTTGACAGCGCCTTGCATCTGCTCGAACTGTTTGAACATGAGGAGTAGCAAAAAATGAGAGGTTATGGCCTATTTTTATCAACTCAAGCGCTAGAGATTGCAGCCCAAGAAACCAAGCTTGGTCACTAGCCTGATACAGGAGGGATTAGCGGTCCATTTAGGGTACACCTATAGTGTACTAACTAGAGAGTGATTGTTTTTTAAGCATTTATTAGGGGAAGGGACTATTGCTGGTTAAAAAACACACAATATTAATCTAAATATAATAATTAACTATTAATATTTGACGATAGTTAATTTTTCTTGGGAGAAAACAAAATGGGTTATATAGGCGGTTCAGCTAACAACCAAGCAAGTCAAGCAACCCAGAACGTTGACTCTAGACAAAAAGTGACATTCTATAAAACATATGTTAGTACGGCTGAATTATTATTAAACGACTGTGAAAGTCAACCTGAAGAGAGTATTTATGGAATAATCGCTTCAATTATTACTCTTAATATACAAGCTTTAGAAGCTTATGCTAATCATAAGTTAAAAGAATTAGTTGATCAAAATAAAATACCGAAAGATAAATACGAAAATTATATTTCGAAAATGCTTCTTGATAAGTTTAACCATTTATATGATTTTTTTGAAAAAACCTTTTATCAAGGTAAAGAGCCTATTCAAAGTGTTAGTGCACTTATTCAGCTAAGAAATCGCTTAGTTCACTTTCTTCCAGAATGGAGTGATGAAGATGGTAAAAACAATAAAGTATTACGCAATTTACAAGGCAAATTTAATTTTAATGATAAAGAATTATTTCCAAGAAATGTATTAGTAAAAGAGTGTGCTTATTGGTCAAATAATTCAGTAAAAGAATTTTTAACAGTATGTGATTCTGACTTAACAATGAAGAGGACTGAAGACAACCGGAATGGTAAAGTTGTCTGATATATTAAGTTTGTAGACTATCAAATTGACAGTGTAAATCATCTCTGTGATGTACTAAAATTAAGAGAGTTCCAAACTTAATGTACAGTTTCATTTTATACTACTGGCTTCAGCCATCTTTTACTCAATATATGTAGTATAATTATCCCATGCATATTTCCACTCAGTCCATTTATTAATAAGCATTTCTAATAATTCGGTTTTCTCATCATCTCTGTCTCCATCAAACCATCTATCAACCAAAATACTTCTAAAGGAATCGCTTGCAAGACAAGGGGTTGATGAACCATCTAGGTAGTTATTAATATACGCTACTTTAAAAAGTTTAAACCAATCACCTTTATATGGTTCTTGGTCTATATAGCCTCGCGTGCCATGTTGATTTATATGTTGTCTTAAATATTCAACTGCTTCTTGGATTATTTTTTCTTGATTCATATTAACCCCTCAATTTAGCAAGAGTAGGGATATGTCATATTTTGATATAACATATATTTTTAAAGTTTAGCGCACATTACCATTTGATCGAGTTAAACCCCAGTCCTTATTCAGGGGTTGTATAGTCCATTTAGGGTATACCTAAAATGGACTACCTATAAGCCAGTACACTAAATAGCAAGATACTATGTATAATGGACCACTATATGTGTACCAATGTAAAAC
>NZ_AUAF01000323.1 GCF_000428585.1 Zooshikella ganghwensis DSM 15267
ACAGTTTGTGTGTATTATTTAATAGGAACCAAGGCAATGCTCCTCTTCAGTTAGCTAAATTAATAGGCTAAAAAGTCGAGCATCGCGTTATATTACCGCCAACCACATGTATCTTTCCCTGTTCTACCCCTTTGAGTCTCCATCCCCCAAGGCAACTGCATATAAAACAGTCTATGATAGATAAGGGTTGTACCAACTCCAACAGTGCAAATCTACTTTTTACACTCTGCTAACCACATTCAAATAAACAATAATCATATTTCAACGTAAGCCTGGTAACGTGAATGCTGGGTAACACTTGTTGGACTGCTCCTATCTCTTTTTATTTTACCTCAATTTATCTTCAGACTTAGCAAACCAGTCAGTCATAACTAAATCTTTACTCATAATTTTTTTTATAATAGGGATTATTCTATTAGAGTAAGCACATATTAAATATATTTTGATTTTTATTTGCCAAATTTATTTATTTTTTGTTAAATAATAGACAGTATAAAATCAAAAAAGCTAATAAGACTTAGTAGCAAAATAAAAATATCAATCTTTTGCAAGCTAGGCTCGGGAGTTTTGCACAAGCAAATTAATAAATAATAAAAGTGTCTAACAAAACGCTCTAGGAGTAACTTGGTATTATGCATACTTTTAAGTATTCGGCATTGTTTTGTGCCGTTACCGCCACTATTTTCTCTTTTTCTAATGCACATGCAAATGAAAGTAGTAAAGGTTTTCTCGAAGGCAGTCGCCTTGATGCTAAATTAAGAAATGTTTACTTCAATCGTGATGGTCGAGATGAATCACCTTACGATAACCGTGAGTGGGTTCAGGGCTTACATCTTAATTATCATTCAGGCTATTTTGCTGACATGATTGGTTTTGACATGTCTTACTACGGCGCTTGGGACCTTGATTCTCCCGGAGATAGTTTTACTCATTTGCCAAAAGACGGAAGAAATCAAAGAGAAACTAACGATATCAATAAAATTGGTCAAGCATTTGTAAAATTCAAATACGGTAATGATGATTTAAATGTCAACATTAAACATGGCCGACAAGTTTACAATGATAATTTGATTCAAGGCTCTTCTTCCCGTGCTGCGCCTAGCTCACTATATGGTACAACAGGTGAAGTTAATATTGGTGAACTTAAGCTGCATGGTGCGTATATTACTCAGCACTCATGGCGTTCCTTCGGCCACTTTGAACATTTTTATGATGGCTCAAGCACTGACGCTAATACAAAGAAAGTAAACTATATTCAAGCTTATGGACTCGCCTATCAATTTGATAACGGGATTGGTATTGAATACGATTGGGGTAAGTCGAATGACTTCCAAAAAGCTAATCTCTATAAAATACACTACACCATGGAGCTTGGTGACAATAATAAGCTTTATTTAGAAGGTATTCATCATACGCTTGAAAGTATAGGTGATGCTTTTAATCAAACATTTTCAAATGCAGATGACTTTGAATCAAAAAATACCTCCTTCCTCGCTCAATTACATTTAGACGCAGCGACTTATCGCCTCGCATACCAGCATACCGCTAAAGGAGACTTCCGTTATGCTTGGGAAACCGGAGAATACTATGGAGGCTTTAATTCAAATGTTCCTGTCTGGTCAGACTTCGCGTTTAAAGATGAAAAAGCAATCATGATTGGTTTCGCTTATGATTTTTCAGATATGGGCGTTCCAGGACTTGAGTTTGATATAAATTACCAACGAGGCTTCGACCTAGATAAAAATAATAATGGTTTGGGAGATACTGTAGATAGACCCAAAACAGAGTGGGGACGTGATATGACATTAAGCTATGCTTTCCAAGATCCTACTCTAAAAGGTTTAAGTGTTTCCTGGAATAATGGTACTTACCGAGGTTCTAAAACTTTGGATATTGTAGAAGATATCGATTATAACCGTATCTATATTGATTACGTATTTGATATTTTCTAAATATTATTACTTAAAATACAAAGTAAATAATCCACCTTCTTAGAAGGTGGTTTTGCTTTTAACCCCCTGAAAGGGGGCATTACATCACCCTCTCAGTAGGCTAACAAGCTATC
>NZ_AUAF01000325.1 GCF_000428585.1 Zooshikella ganghwensis DSM 15267
TGACATCCCCTGTCCCTTTGAATTTGTTTCGGCAAAACAAAGGTTGGGGTCAGGGGTTGTCATTTCAAACTAATAAAAGTCGAGCATCGCGTTTAGTTAATAAGTAGAAGAGAGTGCTATGAAAATAAAAAGTCCATCTGCTTGGTCTACCATTATTTGCCTGGGTGTATTGAGCGTATTACTTTCTGGGTGTGCTTCCTGGGATAGTAAAGGTCAGTACACACCGGATAAAACCTATAAAATCACTTTACTACATACCAATGATCATCACGGTCGTTTTTGGCCAAACCGCCATGGTGAATATGGTATGGCCGCACGAAAAACGTTAATTGATCAGATTCGTCAAGAAGTAAAAGCTGAAGGCGGGCATGTCCTTTTGCTTTCTGGTGGTGACATTAATACAGGAGTGCCTGAGTCTGACTTGCAGGATGCAGAGCCTGACTTTAAAGGTATGAACCATATTGGTTACGATGCCATGGCCTTGGGTAACCATGAGTTTGATAATCCAATAACCGTACTTCGTCAGCAAGAGGCGTGGGCTAATTTCCCTTTATTGTCAGCCAATATCTACGACAAAGAAGGTAATCGTTTGTTTGATGCCTACCATATGTTTAATTTCGATGGTGTCAAAATTGCGGTAATGGGGCTGACAACGGAAGATACCGCTAAACTCGGTAACCCTGAATATATTTCGGCTTTTGACTTTCGTAATCCAGTAGAAGAAGCCAGTAAACTTGTTCCTGTTTTAAATAAAAAAGCGGACGTTGTAATTGCTGCAACGCACATGGGACATTACCCCAATGCTAAGCATGGTATTAATGCACCAGGTGATGTAACGCTGGCTCGGAAAGTTGATGGCATTGATATCATTGTCGGTGGTCACTCACAAGATCCATTATTTGAACCTGATGTACAGAATGGAACAGCTATTTTACAGGCTTACGAATGGGGTAAATATGTGGGACGTGCTGACCTGGAGTTTAAAAATGGTCAGTTAAAACTTGTCAGCTATCGTTTGATTCCCGTTAACTTGAAACAGAAAGATGAGCAAGGTAACCGCGTTTTCATTGAGCAGGAAATTAAACCTGATGAGCAGCTGAAAGCATTTTTGACACCTTACCAAGATAAAGGTCAAGCTCAGCTAGGTCAGGCGATTGCTGAAACGAACGGTAAGCTGGAAGGGGACCGTCATGTGGTTCGATTTAAGCCAACAAATCTTGGCGTGCTGATTGCCCGCTCACAGAAAGAAAAAACCCAAGCTGATTTAGCGGTAATGAACTCAGGTGGAGTGCGTGACAGTATTGAGGGTGGCACCGTTACCTATAAAGATGTACTGATAGTTCAGCCTTTTGGCAATATGGTGGCTTATGTTGATTTAACTGGTAAAGAGTTAATGGATTATCTGAGGGTTGTTGCCAGCAAACCAGTTGACTCTGGTGCTTTTGCGCAGTTTGACGGCGTCAAGTTACTGATCAAGAAAGGTAAACTGACTTCAGCAACCATTAAAGGAAAAGCCATTGAACCAGGCAAAACCTATCGTTTAGCAATTAACAGCTACATAGCCGCTGGTGGTGATGGTTATCCAAAGATGGATGGACATCCAAACTATGTTAATACTGGTTTTGTTGATGCTGAAGTGTTGAAGGCTTACCTGGAGAGTCGTTCACCGATCAATGTGGCTGACTTTGCACCAGGTGATGCTGTTGTTCGTCAGTAGTTAATGCCCATTGTTCAACATGTTTATCGTGTTATAAAAAGCACCCAAATGGGTGCTTTTTACTAAGAAATAACATAGACCATCCCATCATTTGATAAAGAAGTTATGCAAAATCAGGGCATTAAAGTGCTAAATAATTGGTTTTCAGGGAAAAGTTTTGATTTTAGGGCAGAAGTGAGTGAAAGGAACCGACTAACCCAAAATAATATCTAATTTAACATAATATACATTATGCGAAGTTGGGTAAATAGCCTGAGAGGGGTTCTAAGGCGCTCTCAAGACGTGTTAATGATTAAGTCTACACCTGTTAGCGCTGTGTAG
>NZ_AUAF01000326.1 GCF_000428585.1 Zooshikella ganghwensis DSM 15267
CATGGTTTTCATTAGACATGAGTTAATTCAGGTTATAACCACTAACAGTATTGCTTTACCTGCAATGCCTTAGCTTCTAAATGGCCAAAGTCGAGGTATAAATAAAAAATTATTTAGCATTAGCAAGCTTATGTAGTTGATTTATGTGAAAAACGCATATACTGGAAAAAAATAAGGGGTATCATAGTAAAAATAATAATATATACGCCTATAGTACCTTGAAATAATACATGAATGATAATTAATGCTTGTGCTATGTAGACAGTTTTGTGTAATTTTTTCCATTTTATCCACCCAAGTAGTTGCATACTTATGCTGTTACTTGTCATAGCTAATGCAGTAAAAATAATAAAAGATATGAAGCCAGAGGCGATAATAGGGTGAAGTATTAAAGCCGCTACTGGAAAATACCCATGTTCAGCAAAACAACTAGCAACGACTATAATGAAATGTGTCGCTGTAAGAATAAAAACTGAAATTCCTAAGTCACGCTTAATAGGTATTAGACGCTTAACTGTTGTGAAATTAGGGAAAAAGCTATTGATTGGGCTTAAATACAGTAATAATACAAATATACTATAAGTGATGAAACCTATTGTAGATGATAAAGCGTTCCAGCTTTGCTCGTAAGTTGTAGAGCTATCTATATAGATGTAGCCAATTGATAGAAAATAAGCTGTACATAAGATAGTGCTATACCAAATGAATAACCTTATCCAGTTAATACGATTTAAGTGATTAAGCATAACATAACCTACCAACTAAATATGCTTTAAATGATTTGAACGTTAGTATCATTGTTTTTTGTTAATTATAAGGCTGTAGGAACTACGTATTTAACTATATACTAACCTGTAACTAAGATAGTTATTAATAAGTGTCATCAGTTTGATTTATTAGGCCATTTGCAGTGCATTTACCCTTCTCAGTCGAAATTATTGATCGCAGTGCGTCAAGTCATGGTGTTTGGCACTCACATGCTGAAGGACAGATTTTTATGCTGTACAGAGGCTTGATTACCGTTGAAACATATGTAGGGGTTTGGGCTATACCACCAAAGCTAATTGGATGGATACCACCCAACTGTAACCATTGTGGTATTTCATATGGTCAAATTATAGCGAGTAGCATTAAAGTAACTGCAGAATACTGTAAGCTTTTACCAGATACTCCATGTGTTGTAAGTGCTTCTACTTTAATGCTTGCCTTAATAGACCGCCTTGATAGCGCCTACTTAGAGAGGGTATTGGGTACACCTGAAATTAATGTCTTAAGGGTATTAGTTGACGAAATTGCGAGGGCGGTGTGTGAACCATTATACTTGCCGATGCCTACTGATCCTAGGCTTACTAGAATGGCGCTTGCCATTATTAATGAGCCAAGTAGTCAGGTGTCACTTGATGAGTGGGCCGTACAGCTGTATATATCAAGGAGAACACTTACTCGTAGGTTTAAAAAAGAAACAGGCCTATCTCTTGGGCAATGGCGCTTGCAGGCTAAACTCCACTATGCGTTACGTATGTTATCTGAAGGTAGTTCAGTTACTCAAGTGGCAATTGATCTAGGCTATAACAGTATTAGTGCTTTTTCTCGGAGTTTTAAAAGTGTATTTGGTTTTAGCCCATCTTTCTGTAGTGATACAAAAAGGATTTTACAAGTCAGGACCAGTTAGCACTCATTTTTCACAATGGTTGAATAGAGATTGCAACAGAATATTTTAAAAGAATAGAATTTTTATTACACAGTTCAGTATGCAGGGCAATCGCATATAAATTTACACCGAACAAATTAGCTTCATTAAATATTCATGATCCCAACCAGCAGAGAGTCTCTTATTTTTTATTCCATTTTTATAACAATACTGTGGACAGTTTTTGGCTGAGAGTCGTAGGTTGTACCAAAGATAGAAACTTCGAGAATGCGGTTATCAACGTCGTATTGTTACAGGAATCTATCTTTGGAAAGCATAGTAAAAACGGTTTTACGCTCAATGTCCAACGTTAATAAA
>NZ_AUAF01000327.1 GCF_000428585.1 Zooshikella ganghwensis DSM 15267
AACAATAACCAATTAACGAAACCAAACGTAGGGTGGGTCAGTTTTAAATTGCTGGATTACCAGAAAAGTGGGTCAAAATTCAATTGCTGTTGACAGTGGGGCACCATTTCTTCTTTGGAAGTTTCGATCAATGTACCAAGATGCAGAAAAAATGCGTGCTCACCTAGAAAGCAGTAATGAGATGCAAGAAGGTGTGACCTTTAAAGTTAAGAACGACCCCCGCGTAACAAAAGTAGGGAAGCTAATTAGGAAACTATCTCTTGATGAAATACCTCAACTATGGAATGTACTAAAAGGTGAGATGTCATTAGTTGGTCCAAGACCTGCACTTTATAGTGAAATAGAAAAATACAGTTTAATACAGCGGCAAAGATTAGATACAATACCAGGCCTAACATCTGACTGGGTTATTGCTGGTAGATCAAAAGTTTGTTTTACTCGTCAAGCAGAACTCGATATTGACTATGTACATCACCAAAGCTTGTGGCGGGATATCAAATTAATATTTAAAACAATTCCAAGTCTTTTAAGTGGTCAAGGTGCTTACTAATCAATAAGGAATAATATTATGCAAGCAATAGTTTTTGCGAACCGCTGTGGTAAAGAGCTGTACCCTCTCAATGAGTTCTACTGTCCTGCAATGTTACCTATACTTGGCAAGCCCGTTTTAGAGCATTGTATCGAAGAACTTAAAGTTAATAATATAACAGAGATTTTTTTAGTCACCAAAAACATACAAAACGTTATTAAAAATTATTTCAAATGTGGAATTCGCTGGGGTTTAATTATTCACTATATCACCTGTGATGAAAGTGATTCACTCAACTCTATTAAACAACAACTTTCTTCAAAGCTAAAACTACCTTTTTTAGCAGCTAGAGGTGACATTTTAAGAGGAACATACGACTGGAGCTTGTCAAATGAAGATAAGTCTACAGCATACGTTAATATGCTTAATAAACCCTTAGGCTTAATGAAAGTATACGATAAAATCTCGTCTATCGACTGTATAAAGTGGCCATTAAAAAATCCTGAAGACTTTAATAAAGCTCAAATTAACTGTCCATTTAAAAATTACGATTTAAAGTCAATTTCAGCTTATCATCAGCTTTCTTTGAATGAAATAACTGATATGAGGTCATTGATCCCAAGTGGTATTGAACAGTCATTTAACCTTATCAAAGGAAAAAGAAGCATAATACAGAAAGACTCTATAGTAACAGGAAAAACATATGTAGGAGACCATAGTTATGTTGACTGTGATACCCTACTACATGGTCAAAACTCGATTGGTCATGAGTGTTTCGTAGACAAAAGTGTACAAATCAGTAACTGCATTATACTTGATGATACTTTTATAGGAGCAGGCATAAAAATTAAAAACTCTATAGTATGCCAAAACAAAATAATTTATATTGATTCTCCTAAACCTATAAAAATTAGCACCCCATATTTTGTTTCTAAAAACAAACCTGAAAATATAAGTTTTTTTAAAATTAAGAATATATTTTCAAAATTATTAAAATCCTCTGCTTTATCTTAACATATCAAATATTGATTCATAAAATACTATCTTACACCACAACTTAACCATGACTATTCTTAATCCACCATTTACATCACTTGGATATGAATCAGTAGAGTAGTCGGTGTTTTATTTGGCTAACACCATTTTTGAAGATTTAAAAAATTCATTACGCAGTACGTATAATGTAATTTACCCTAAGTGCACACAACCTTATCTTGCAAAGTTTCAGTATCGATTTAATATTTAACAGACTTTATACCAAGACTTGCCTACATTACACTGAGCACACCTGCGCTACCAGGAATATTGCTGAGGATAGCTTAGGGTGAGACATTATTAGGTAACATCTCTATGTACAGGACAAAACTTTCAGGGAGTGCCGAAAT
>NZ_AUAF01000324.1 GCF_000428585.1 Zooshikella ganghwensis DSM 15267
GTGTGAGACCTATATGAATACAGAGGGTAACCGACGGAATATCAAGGCAGATCTAGTTAATTGACTAGTCCATTTAGGGTACACCTATAGTGTACTGGCCAACATGAGGTCAAAAATTGAGCAATGTGTTTGATTATCTACATTTTGTATAATGGCATTGACCTGTCTATGGGTTGATTGAAGGTGGATTAAATATAGCTAAATGCTCGATCATTGATACTTTCTGAGAAATTTTTTTACATCCAATAAAAAGTTGGAAGTCAGAAATTTGATTGAATATATTATTTTTATTATTATAAACAGTTTTTGTAATAATGTCTTGAAAACTAGGCTTAAATTTAATTTCGCTCTTCAAATCGTTACTTACTATAAAATAGCTAATCCATGAAATTAGATATTTATTTCTATCTTCATCATTCGATAAACTATATAAATATTGGTCTAAATATTCAACTATCTGTTTTTTTTGGTTTTTTCCGAAACTATTGAGCATTGATTCGAGTATCGCCATAACTTTTGGAAATGACTTGATTCTAAGTGTACCTAGCATTATTAGCATACTAATTACTCTTTCCAGATTATATTCTGAAAGAGTAGTTTTTAAGTTGCCTTTAGTGTTGATCATGTCAGCTAGAAACCTATCAATCACACCTGTCCCAGGGCATTGCTTATCTATTTCAATCACCGATAGATACAATTCCCTAAACTCGTTCCAAGAATATTTTTTTTGCTTTTTGGGATGAATAATATGATATTTAGACACCCATTCGCGAAACAAACCATTAGGTAATAATGAGACTTTTGTTTTCTCATCACTTAACTCAAGGTTGTATTCTTTTAAAGATGATTGGAGAAGTTTAATGATTTTTTTAGCATGAGACTCAGAATTTACTAGAATACGATAATCATCTTTAAATCTAACAGCCTGATACTCAATATTATTATCTTTCAGCTTATTAGTAAGCTCTTTATCAACAGCTGATGCTATAATTTCAGCAACTATATCTGACACAACAGGCCCAATAGGGATTCCGTTAGTACATCCATCGTTTGCATTTTGAAATAGCTTGTCTAATAGATTACCAATCAGGGAATAATTTGTACGATTACCATTTCGAATATAACATTTTCCGTGGATTGCCCAAGCAATACTGTGAGTGTAAATAGAAGGATAAAAATTTTTAATATCTGCTTTAATTATATACTTGTATTTGTAGGCAATAGAAGCAATATGATTATCTACCATTTCTATGAATTCATATATTAGCCTTCCAGTACGTAATAGCCCTATTCTTCCTGGTGTTTTGGAGTTTATTGGTATTGAAAAAGTGTAAGATATAACTTGGCTTGTTTCTGGAATCATTGCATCGACAATTTCATCCCAATTAAAAGCAATATGGTATGCAATATCATTATGTATTTTAGGATGAATTAACCCGAAACTACGGTCAGTATATTCAGTTTTTGGGAAATGTACTCTAATACACTCAGTTAATTCTGGATTGTATTGTCCTTTTCGATTTATAGAGTAGTATTTTTTAGGAGTCTCGGGATGCTTTATAACCTGAAAACAAGGAGGTAGAACATAGCTTTCAGGGTAATAGCCTCGTTTATTTAACCAGTGGTATATTTCATCACTTAATAAGCGTTTAGCGAGTTCTTTTGTTTCTCTTTTGTGATTGAGAATTTGATTATCGTAAGACAATGTTGATACCATAATTTACAATAAATATAATCCTTCTAATATTCTACTTTTAGACTATTGAATAACTTCGTCAGCTACATTTCCATTAATCTTTGATTACTGTATAAAACAGTTTTTTAAGTTTTATTGCTTAAGCGTCGTAAGTAGCAGTCCACTTAGGGTATACCTAAAATGGACTACCTATAAGCCAGTACACTAAATAGCAAGATACTATGTATAATGGACCACTATATGTGTACCAATGTAA
>NZ_AUAF01000328.1 GCF_000428585.1 Zooshikella ganghwensis DSM 15267
CTGACATCCCCTGTCCCTTTGAATTTGTTTCGGCAAAACAAAGGTTGGGGTCAGGGGTTGTCATTTCAAACTAATAAAAGTCGAGCATCGCGTAATTATACTGTTATTTAAAACCAATAAGTCACAAATCCCTATCCCCAACAAATTGACACTTGATTACTAATTTTATACCCTTATTTCTATAGTTGGATAACCCTGCCTACATGGCGGGGTTTCTTGTTTTTGCCTCTTTTTTAGACAATTCACTGTACTTCTAATTATGTTCTTAAAGCTCACTCAGGTGGGCTTTTTTTATGCCTGTAAGAAAGGAATTCACCATGAAGATTACTCAACTGGTTGTCCATTGTGCGGACACACCAAACGATAGAGATGTAACCGCTGAAGATATTCATCAATGGCACATTCAACGGAAATGGGCTGGAATCGGTTATCACCGTGTTATACGACGCAATGGGGTTATTGAGCAGGGCCGTCCTGATTACTGGGAAGGTGCTCATGTAAAAGGCTATAACTCGACAAGCTTGGGTGTGTGCTTAATTGGTCGTGATCAGTTTACGGATGCGCAGATGCAAAGCTTGAAACGGGTATTACAAGAGTGGAAAGCGAAATACCCGAATGCTGAGGTTTGTGGGCATCGCGACTTAGATCCCCATAAAACCTGTCCGAACTTTGATGTGAAGACTTGGTGGAAAGCTGTTAGTCAGAAGGAATTAGTCAACGATGAGTATTAATAAATTAATTCCTGATATCGCTGGTTCCATCATGAATGGATTAGATGATTTATTTACCAGCGATGAAGAACGGTTAAAAGCCCATAATAAAACCTTAGAAACACTCAACCAGCCGCATATCCTCCAAGCCTTAACCACGTTAGAAGAAGCCAAACATCCATCCATTTTTGTATCGGGTTGGCGTCCTGGTTTAGGCTGGTTATGTGTCGGCTTACTGACGTATGCCTGGGTGTTAAGAGACTTAATAATAATTGCATTATCCCTTGCTAATCGTCCCGATGTGGTGGAAATGCTTCCTACGATTGATACCAGCCAGCTGATTACTTTGGTCTTAACTCTACTGGGATTAGGAGGTATTCGGACCATGGAAAAGATGAAGGGTGTTGCGCGCCAACGATAAACAAATGGTTACTCCGATGATTACCGAAAAAATGATTTCCAATGCGCCCTATGCAGCGAGTACGTTTACTATCATAGCGGGTTTTACCGTGAGAGATTGGGGCGTCATTATCGGAGTAATTCTTACCTTAATTACCGTCATCGTGAACTGGGTGTATAAGCATCGGCAGGATAAGAGGGAGACAGCAATTTTTAATCATAAAATGAAAAACAGCACAACTAATAAGGTTAATAGCATTTATTAGAAAATGTGTTATTTTGATAATAACCAATTAGTTTGCGAGGTTAATTATGGATCAGTCTATACCTCTAACCCTCTTTTATGATGGAGCATGCCCATTTTGTATGAGAGAGATTGCTTGGCTGCGTCAGCACAATGACAAGAAATTTTTATCATTTGTTGATATCAGTGAAGCTTCATTTAATGCTAATGATTATGGGCTGAACAATGATGAGGTCAACAAAGTACTTCATGCCCAGTGGGCTAGCGGTGAAACGCTCAGAGGAATGGAAGTTACCCGTGCTGTTTACAATTTAATTGGTTTAGGATGGCTAGTAAATTTTACAGGCTGGCCTGTGTTTAACTGTGTATTTGATAAATTATATATGTCATTTGCAAAACGTAGAATTTTGCTGGGTAGTATATTTAGCGCTTCTACTAATAAATCATGCCCCATTAATGGAAAGAAACATGAATAGTGCTGTCAGCAGCAATGTAAAACTGACCCACTAGCAGCAATCGAATTTTGACCCACCTGAGTAAAATACCACCGTTTAAGCTTAAGTGTGTGGTATC
>NZ_AUAF01000329.1 GCF_000428585.1 Zooshikella ganghwensis DSM 15267
ACATGCCGTATAAACGGATTTAAATGTTGCGAAGTGAACACTGAGCCTGATGATTGGCACTCGCTAAAAGTCGCCGACAACGTCGGCCTAACTTGAATATGATCTTTGGCTGAATCATTGATAGCATCTTGTAGGCGGTTAGCCTTTGAAGTGGAAAACTTTGTCTTAGACTCAAAGACAAACAAAACATCATTGGTGGAAACTTCACCGCTTTTTTTGTGAAATTGAAATCCAATGACATCGCTCCCCTTGGGTGATTCATCTTGGACAACTTTCGATGACCATCGAACTCTAGGAACCCAACAATTTAGTATCCACTGGAGATAATCAGCAACCAGAATTTCTCCAAAATCTCCCGCTCGGATTCCAGGACCGAGCTGGGATGTTTTGCTTGGGAACTTGATATTGGTCAAATAATCTGACATCGAACGCTGGCCGCGTAGGAAGTCGACATCAGTATCTAGGCAGTAGTGGTTCCGGAAATGTTTTGCCCAGGCCGAAAGCACTGCATCATCATTTTGGTGACACAACTTAACAACTTTGACTTCCTTACCGTCGATAGTATTCAGTTGTTCACCAGTGTCGACAAGCCAGTTAATATGTCCCAGCATCCTTAATAAACTCTTCCCTTGAAATTACCATTATCGTTTTCTACATCCATGCTTTAAGCAGTCTAGCTGAACGACTTTCACAAGATCTTATTTTGCTTTGACTATTTATAGAGTATACCAGCTACTCACTTAACAAAATCAGTAGGTAATAAAAACTTTTCTATCTTTACAGAAAAAAAGGGCAATAACTAGAAATTATCCATTTTAAATGGTTATTTATTAAAGGAGCAAAGCCCGCTTGTGAATATTCTTTTCTGAGTCTGATTCAGAGGACAAAGCTAAAAGCGAATGGACTAAAGCTTTTCTTGAAAACAACATAACACAGATTGAGCAAGTTAAAGTTGGATTGCGTAAGGTACGCAAAGACCCTTCACCTTATTTTCCTAGTTGTGGCCAATTTATCAGTTGGTGCCAGCCTGGGCCGGAGGACTTTGGATTGCCTATGGTTCATACGGCCTACAACGAGGCTTGCCAGAACGCTAGCAGTTCGACCAATGCAGTATGGAGCCATAACGCCGTATATGCCGCTGCAAGGGCGACAGGGTGGTTTGAGCTAAGAAGCAGGACAGAAAAGGAAGTGTTTCCACTATTCAAGCGTAACTATGAGATAGCTTGCCGTAAGGTGATGGCCGGGGAGGAAATCGTAATACATAAGGCACTACCAGGAACACGACAGAAGACGCTCGCCGAGAAAAGCGAGGAAATTAACGCTAAGGCGCTGGCTGAAAAGGTCGAACAGCAAGGGTTAACAGGGTTGAAGGGGAAAGACGCGTTAAGTCGTATGCGGTCTATGATTGTATAGAGGGTTGATCAAGAAAGGGTGGGTTGCTATGGAAAGCAAGTGTGTAAACTGTCATTTTCTTGCAAAAGATAACATACATATTCAGCAATCCCTTAAACCACATGAAAGAGAGCATGTTAAAAATGGTGATTACTCTTCAATAATCTCCAAAGGGCCTCTTAGCTTGTATTGTGCTAAAGGGGTATGGGACGAAAGAATAGACTCTTCACTTGTAAATGTTCGAGATAAAAATATTTGCAAGATAAAAAGATCAAAAAATAAATGTTTTTATATCCCATATAGCCCTGGTATGACACGGGATGCTGCAGAAGAGTTACTTAAACATGAGCGAGAAAATGATAAAATAAAAGTAGAAAATTCATATAAGCGAGCAGCATTATTGTTAATTTTGCCTAATTGGTTTAAAAATATTTTTGGTTTATAACTCGACTTTGGCCATTTAGAAGCTAAGGCATTGCAGGTAAAGCAATACTGTTAGTGGTTATAACCTGAATTAACTCATGTCTAATGAAA
>NZ_AUAF01000330.1 GCF_000428585.1 Zooshikella ganghwensis DSM 15267
GATACAGCCTACGATTAACATTAACAACGTAGATTACTAGGAATTACGCTCTTTCCGTTAACAAGCTGAAAGATGCACAAAATGAGAGGCAGCCATGTGCTGCCTTTTTTAGTACAAATATACATATATTGTCGTATTTATATAACTTCTTTTATGCTTATCAGCTTATTCGTAATACACTTGCGTTTATAGGGTAAGGGAATTACTTATCTAAAAGATGCAATGCTCTATGTACTCTCTGACCTCTGAAAGTTCACTGGAAAAACTTTTGCCTGGCTTCAACGTGCTCTACACTAGGTGCAACCTATTGCACCTATTATGACAGCTGCTTCCTAATTACTTCAGCAAGCGCTTCCACAACACTCGGGTCATCTGCCAAGTATGTTAATGCTCTTAGTGTCTTGTTATCTGTAACATTCTCACCAGTTTCAACACGTAGCAACTTTGTTAGTTTCTCAAGATTTTCAGACTCCGTTTTAGTCAGCTTCACTCCTTTAGTGGGCCGTTTATATGTACTTTCTCTGCTAGATTGTTCTGTAACTGTACTAGTAGGAACCGCTTTAGGCTTTGGTTTTACTCCCAACCGACGATTAAACATCCATCACCTCTTGAGCCAACTTGTCATAGTCTTCTACCGCAGATCTGTCACCCTTATGCATGGTAAGGGGAACATAATCCATTTGAGCATTGTTAATAGGTTTGCTTGTGCGAACTTTCGTACTTGCTACATTATATTCACTTACTAAATCAGCCATTTTAGTATTGATGCTTGTGCTTCTTAGGTCGTACTTATTAAACAAGATAAGATAATCAAGCCGATTATTATCAACTTCCTCGATAATATTCAAAATATCAGCAACACCATCAAGACTAAAAGAACCATCGATAGGAATCAGTGCTAAATCCGCCGCATTCAAAGCATTAATAGTGGCAGGGCCAACATCTGGGGGACTATCCAGCAATATACAATCAAACTGATCGACTAACGGTGCAAGATGTTTTTTTAGAATTGAGTCTCGGCCAGCGCGATTATTTACAAAATCATATGCATCCTGTTGTTGTAAATGTGCACCAATAATAAATAAGTTATCTATAACCTCACCACCAGGGTTAGCAGCAACCACAGCTTCTCCCGCTGCTAACTTTCTATTCATGAATAAGTCCATAATCGTGTACTTCAGCTCACGAAAGTTATTCACTAAACATGATGTAGTGTTGGCCTGCCCATCAAGATCAAGCACTAATGTCCTATACCCTAATTTTGCAAGCGATACACTTAAGTTAATTGCTGTACTCGACTTCCCTACCCCGCCCTTCTTATTAGCCAAAGCTATAATTTTTGCTTTCATACGCCCCCCTATATCACTCAAATCAACAGGTGCAACCTGTTGCACTTATCTTAGTTATTGCTTAAACAATAATCATACTAGGCAGCTTAGCACCTTATAGCATTCTATGTGCAACCTGTTGCACATGATCATAAAATGGTCAAGTCACTTATATGTATCACTCACAATGTAATAGGTGCAACCTGTTGCATACGTCAGTCGTATAACATTAGTTGATTCTATTAATTCACACTCTAATCAAGCGACAACGAATTATATGCAACAGGTTGCACTCATAATCCACATTGCTTTGATCAATTGAAGTGGAGTAGGGGAGGGCAGATGTTGTCGTGTGAACTTAAGGAGTCAGACAGGATAATAAAAGAGCTAGATCAGTACCTCTGTGACTGCTCCCCGCCCTAATCGGGCGAGGCTTCTGACTTCATAGGCTACAGCTGGCATTAGCCAGACTTACACAGCCTCCATCAGCAGAGACGGACAGTCCTTCCGCCTTTAATTTTACGATACCTTGCTGTTTTAA
>NZ_AUAF01000331.1 GCF_000428585.1 Zooshikella ganghwensis DSM 15267
AGTAACACACTAACCGCTTCCAGATGCCACAGGTTTGGAACCACGGCAGCCTTTTCCACCATCGTCTCAAGCACACTGATTGCGTACTCTTGGTCTGTGACTTTGGCTGTTTGTAGAAGCCAGCGCATAGCGACTGAGTTATCTAAGACAAAATCACTCACTACTTACGACCATCCATTTTCAGTTCATCTAAGACCTCATCCGACATCACATGTTGTTTCATTTTCTTGATATTGGCGATGGCGTTTTTCACCTTCTGTTTCTGATGATCAGCGGGCACCAAATCGGCAATGACTTTACCCCGGTTGGTAATCGTGAAGGATTCACCAGACTCTACCCGGCGTAATAACTCTGGGAGCTTTGATTTTGCTTCATACGAACCAATTTCGTTATGCATATATTCTCCTTAAAATATAAACCAGTCTATTAAACTGGTCTATATGTGTCAAGTTAAGCCATTATGCAAGCTAGAAGCTTGACAGCGCCTTGCATCTGCTAGAACTGTTTGAACATGAGGAGTAGCAAAAAATGAGAGGTTATGGCCTATTTTCATCAACTAAAGTACTAGAGATTGCAGCCCAAGAAACCAAGCTCGGTAACTAACCTGATACAGGAGGGATTAGCGGTCCATTTAGGGTACACCTATAATGGACCAGCAGTTTGTTAGACTAAGCTTGGAGAGATCTGTGATCTAGTTTGATCTTGGTTATTGAATATGGTTGCTTCTTCTGCTGGGCCAAAAGAAATGACACCTATAACCCATAAAATATTATTATCATCATAAGCAAATACTGGAGATCCTGATAAACCTACAACTGCCGGTAGAGTGGTTTGAACTGTTAAATTATTTTCACTAAAGTTTTCAAGAATTTTTCCTTCAGTAAATCTAAGGTCCCTGGATGAGTATGGATAACCCATACAATATACTTTTTTATTGAGTTTAATTATTTGCTTTGCTTTTGTACAATTTATTCTAAAAGGAGGTGAATTCTTAATTTGATTTTTTTTAGTAGTTTTAATTAAACAAAAATCATTAATAGTTTCCTCAATGTATCCCTCGTAGTGAACATTATTATTGTATATATTAATATATTCTTTATTTTTTTTATCAATCTTTTTTGCATCTTCAAAAACATGTGCTGCAGTTATAATTTGATTTTGACTCACAAAAAGTCCTGTACCAGACTCAGTAAAATTTGCTTGAACGTTAAAATTATTCATCCATGATAAATCTCTCTGAGTAGCATCAGAATGTTGATGGAACCAACCACATTTTTTTTGTTTAGTGATTAAGCAGATATTGCTTATATAATCATCTAAATCACCTAATTTATTTGTCTTAAAAATAACGTCAAAATCAACCATAATTAATCCCCAATCAAAGTTATAATCGAAGCATTAAAAAAATATCAATATGATTAATTAACTATTTCTGAAAAACTTTCATGGCAGCCAGACTAACTTCGTGTGCTATTTGTTCGGAGTTATATTTCTTCTATATGACTTATAAAAGCTTAATTAGAAGCTATAGTGCTATGCATTATATTATATTAGTTTAGATGCTAAGTTGTATGCGCGGGCCTATTAATAATAGTATTTTTAATATTAGGCTTATGTCTAGGCGCAAAAAATCGAGCCTAGAAAAATAACACCACATTTTGTTCCAGTTGTCAATAAATACAACATTTATTGTATATTAAAATGTACTCATATTAACATGCACAACTTAATAGTAATGAGTTAAATTCTAAGGTAAGCAGTGCACTTAGGGTATACCTAAAATGGACTACCTATAAGCCAGTACACTAAATAGCAAGATACTATGTATAATGGACCACTATATGTGTACCAATG
>NZ_AUAF01000332.1 GCF_000428585.1 Zooshikella ganghwensis DSM 15267
CCTGTGACAATACGACGTTGATAACCGCATTCTCGCAGTTTCTATCTTTGGTACAACCTACGACTCTCAGCCAAAAAGTGTCCACAGTATTGACTTAGTAGATACGACTTTATATGTTTAATTAATTTATCGACTGACTGGTTGTCGACATCTTTGTGTGTGACAAAACGTATTGGGTTGGATTGGCTGATAAGTATGTCATGTTGCTTTAAGTAAGCTGCCAGTTCTTTGGTTGAGCCTTGGTGTAAGTGAGCAAAAACCATATTGGTTTGCACTTGAGTTATATCTACAGAAAAAGCATCTAATTTGCTTAGCTCATCAGCTAGATACCTGGCGTTTTCATGGTCATCAGCTAATCGATCAACTTGTTCGGTTAGCGCAATAATACCTGCAGCCGCTAGGATGCCTGCTTGGCGCATACCTCCACCAATAACTTTTCTCCAACGGCGTGCAGTATTGATAAACTCGGTTGTGCCTGCGATGACAGAACCTACAGGGGCGGCGAGTCCTTTTGATAAACAGACAGAAACAGAATCAAAGTGCTGAGTAATCTCTTTTACATTGAGGCTTTGTTTTACAGCAGCATTATAAATGCGAGCACCATCTAAGTGACAGCTTAAGCCGTGTTTTCTGGCCAGCGCAGTTGCACTTGCAATA
Source organism: Zooshikella ganghwensis DSM 15267 (assembly GCF_000428585.1). Classification (GTDB taxonomy): domain Bacteria; phylum Pseudomonadota; class Gammaproteobacteria; order Pseudomonadales; family Zooshikellaceae; genus Zooshikella; species Zooshikella ganghwensis. The sequence continues at coordinate 658 of NZ_AUAF01000332.1, forward strand.
TAGTCTTGAGGTAAAATTCTGCCAGAGTGTGTATTCTCAAGGCTTAGCAGGCGAGTTTGCGCAAAGTGCGGATCAAACGGTTTAATAACAGACTCAATATCATGCAATGGAAGTATTCCATTCTCGCCTTCCATAATGGGCTGAGGTTGAATACTACCTACAATGGCTGCACCACCGCCTTCAAACTTGTAGGTATGGGCATTTTGACCCACGATATACTCATCACCTCGTTGACAATGAGCCATTATCGCAATGAGGTTACCTTGAGTACCTGAAGGGGTAAAAAGTGCTGCTTCGAAGCCTAATAGATCAGCTGCAAGGTCCTGTAATTGGTTGACAGTGGGATCATCACCATAAACATCATCACCTACAGGTGCTTCTGCCATGGCTGTACGCATTTTGGCAGTAGGTGTAGTTACGGTATCGCTTCTGAAATCAATCACTGACATGTTTGTCCTCTCGTTATTCGTTAGAAATAGAGTGATGCTGTTTTGCCTTGTATGCCATTATCCTTATTGGCTAGCAGGAAATAGTTTGATAACAATATGGCTACAAGTCGCTAGGCTAAATATGCTGAGTCACGAACAAGCGTGGGGTTATGGTAAGGAAAAAGCAAACATATAAATAGATACAGATTAGCTGTTATTGAGCATAACAGATTAAATGGCTTAAACTGAAAGAAAGGCAAGCATATATTACCAGGTACTAGTGTGCTGTTATGAGACAATTGCTGTATTTATCGCTAGCACAACAGTTGTGTAAACAAATACATTCGGGAGTCTTTGTTGCTGGGCAGCGTTTACCGTCAGTGCGAGTATTGGCTCGACAAATGAATGTGAGTATTGCCACGGTACTGAGAGCCTATCAACTTGTTGAAGATAAAGGCTTGATCGAGGCACACCATAAGTCAGGCTACTACGTTTGTCACGATCTAGATGCTCTGCAAGTGCACCAGGATGAACAGAAGCAGATTTCTCCAGAGTGGGTTACAGGATCTGCATTAATTGTTGATTTAATTGCTAATGCAACAAAGGAAAGTTTTCATCAGTTTAGTACCGCTCAGCCTGCTATTGATGTAACTGCTAATAAAATAGTTAAGGCTCTATATGGATTCCTAGGGGGTTATATCAATAGCTCTATTAGATCATTAAGTAAGCTTTTTCCTCGGCACTTTATATTGTACACAAAC
>NZ_AUAF01000333.1 GCF_000428585.1 Zooshikella ganghwensis DSM 15267
GTATAACACCCCTTCAAAAAAACAAAATACCCTTTATTATCAATTAGATAAGTTAAAATTCATGATATGAATCTGGCTCAAATAGTGAGAACCAGTTAAAATTAATCAGAGTGTTATACGTCAATGCGACGTAATGTATTGCGTCAGAGTGACGTTCATTAATAGTTATGTGTAATCAGGGATCAAAATGAAACTCACAGATTTTCCAGAAGGAACTGAATTTTACATCAAGGAATTTGATGTCCCATTGGCAAATATACCAAATAAGGGCTGGGTTAACCTCTTCGGCGGAAAACCCAGGGCATTCGATGCCTCTGGGCTAAAGCCAGGAAATAATTGGCCGGCTGCAAACTTCGAAGAGTGGGCAAAGGTAGTTGAAAATTCAAAATGATTAATTTCAATATATCTCAAATGGGCGCGTTAATTCTTAATGAGAATTGTAAGCTTTCAAGTCTGCTTAAATCCCAGATTTCTGCAGCACCATCAAAGGCTGATATTTGGCATCTGCGTTGTGAAATAAATGAATTGGTTGGACTTCGGAGGGAACTAGCAAAAAGAGTCGAGAGTAATACTGGATGCTCTTCTTTGGCATTGGTTCAAGAAGAAGTCGAAGAAATATGCAAAAAATACACATAATAACACAATGATGCTGACCTACCTTCTGCTCGCCAAATCATGCACGCCAAAGCTTAGCATAATTTGTCGCGCTCCAGGCGGTCAGCTTATCATAGGCGTTGTGTGCTCGAGTAGCTTATGGAATCTATAGAAATAGCGTTAAATTTGGATTCAGACCTCATTGAGCAAGAAGCAGATGAGTTAGCTTTAAGAATTATGAAGTCAGTTGATGGTACTCGGAAAGATATCGTAATGGATGTTGCGACAGCATTGTGGAATATCGGCCAGTGGCGCAATTCAGGAGTGGGATATTCTGAGTATACAAGTGATGTTATCTCTAAATGGTTGGAGAATAGCTTCGACGAGAATGCGGAGCATGTAAATAGGCTTATAGACGTAATATATGAGCTTACTTCGAAAGAGTCGGACAATATGGTTAGAAGGCTTTTGCAAAAAGCGAATAATGAAAACATAAAGGGGTGCTTGCTTGAGGCTTTATCATATAAGCGCACATAACAAGGCGGTTGCACGCCGACAATTTTTCCGCGTGCCATTTTGTGCACGCAAGCTTAGCACAAAATACCCCGCTCCAAAATTGCGGGTGTACCGCGGCGTTAAATGCCTATGAAGAGTATCGCGTTCATTCAAAAAGAAGTAAGACGGATCGGAAAGCAACTCTGCGGTGAAAGCAAGCCTGCTTACTTATTCTCTGTCGCTAGCTCACCTACACATTCCGGTGCTCCGCATGTTGAAATAGTAGGCGACGAATACCACTTCGTAGTTACTGAAAGAGGCTCAGAATTTGAGCGCCAGAAAACCAAGAATGTAGATGATATTCTTTATTGGCTCGTAGAAGGTGATGTCGGCGATCTTGCGAGAACATGGGAGCTTAAAAACAGAGTCGAGGGTCAAGATTCTAGGCGTTTATGGTTTAAAAAAGAAATTGAGCTTTTGAAATCCGTCAACTCTGAGTGGGCATCTCGCAAAGAAGCGGAGCAAAAGCAGGTATTAACTGAGCATCCGTTTAATGACAGCATTTAATCGGGTAAGAGCTGGTATCTACCCAGCTCTCCCCACACCACCCTGCATGCGGGTCCGCACAGGGCTGTTCATTTAATTTATCCGTTAGGATAATGAATTTTGATCCATCCTTCCCTGAGTGAAAATAATCCAGCCTGAAAATAGCCGATTCGCAGGGTTATCGGCTATTTTTTT
>NZ_AUAF01000334.1 GCF_000428585.1 Zooshikella ganghwensis DSM 15267
TATGCTACCCCCTAGGAATCCATATAGAGCCTAAGTTTATACCAGAGTTTCTATCACATGATCGATATGGACATCGTATTGATCAGGTTAATTACCATCCTGCCTATCATCAATTAATGGCGACAGCGATAAAACATGGGCATCATTGTTTACCTTGGCAGTCAAACTATGTCAATGCACATTTAATTCGAGCGGCTATTGCCTATTTACATACACAAGCTGATCCAGGTAGTGGTTGTCCGCTGACCATGACCTTCGCAGCTGTTCCAACCTTAAAAAAACAGACAAATATTGCGGCTGAATGGCTGCCTAAAGTGTATGCACAACATTACGATCCTGATAATAAACCTTTTTTTATGAAGAAAGGTGTAACGATTGGCATGGCAATGACAGAAAAGCAAGGTGGATCAGATGTTCGTGCTAACACAACAACAGCTAAGCCTTTAAGTAAACGGGGACCTGGTGAACCATATGAAATAGTGGGTCATAAGTGGTTTTGTTCAGCCCCCATGAGTGATGCTTTTTTAGTATTAGCGCAGAGTAAAGGTGGCTTGTCATGTTTTTTAATGCCCCGCTGGTGTCCGGAAGGCGAAAAAAATCAATTTTTTATTCAGCGGCTAAAAAATAAAATGGGTAATTTATCCAATGCTTCTTCTGAAGTGGAATTTCGTGGTGCACTGGCTTGGATGATTGGGGAGGAAGGACGCGGTGTCAATACCATTATTGATATGGTATCTCTCACCCGTTTTGATTGCATTATGGGGTCTTCAGCATTAATGAGGCAAGGTGTTGCACAGGCAATACATTATGCTCGACAGCGTAAAGCGTTTGGAAAATTGTTGGTGGAGCAGCCGCTGATGAGCAATGTGTTAGCTGACTTGGTTATTGAATCAGAAGCGTCATTGGCTTTAGGAATGCGTTTAGCATTTGCTTTAGATCAGCCAGAGGACACAGAACAGCAAATGTTTATTCGTTTGGTAACAGCATTGGGCAAATACTGGGTTTGTAAACGAGCAGTTCAACATACCTATGAGGCCATGGAGTGTGTTGGTGGAATGGGGGTTGTGGAAGAAACTGTTATGCCAAGGTTGTATCGTGAGGCACCTGTAAATGCAATTTGGGAAGGATCTGGCAATATTCAATGCCTTGATATTTTACGGGCAATGAATAAGCAACCAGAAGTGTTTGATGTTTTTATGCAACCCCTTTCTCAAGCAAAAGGTTCTGACTTACGCTTTGATAAGTTGCTAACTAAGCTTAAAAGACAATTTAAAGATGTTCAGCACGCGGAGTTTAATGCGCGGCGTATTGTGGAACAAATGGCTATTTTATTACAGGCGAGTTTACTGCTTCAGTATGGTAACAGTGATGTGGCAGATGCATTTTTGAACAGCAGGCTAACTGAAGCAAGTCATCAATATGGAACATTACCCTATGGCGTTAATGCTAAGGGTATCATTGATAGTGCATTAAGCTTATAGAATATACTCTTCGTGAAGGGTATATAAATTTACATCCATGGTCTTTCGGTGTGCATCTTTAACAGACTAAAGTTGATCCGTAGTCTTGAGGGTAGCTGACGGGTAGTTTGCTGTGCGATTGCGCTTTGCGAACTATACTTTCCTTTAATTGGTTAGCTTAAAAAAAATTCACCGATTATCATCATTCGCTATGATTTTGGCTCTATATGGATTCCTAGGGGGTTATATCAATAGCTCTATTAGATCATTAAGTAAGCTTTTTCCTCGGCACTTTATATTGTACACAA
>NZ_AUAF01000335.1 GCF_000428585.1 Zooshikella ganghwensis DSM 15267
CCCCCACCGCCAGGCGATGATACTCCCGGCGACGACGGTGATAAGCCTGTACCACCGGCTAATAGCTGGCAAGCGGATCAAGTCTACACCAAAGGCGATCGGGTAACGTATCAAAGCAAAACCTATGAAGCTAAATGGTGGACCCGCGGCGATGAGCCCGGCAAAGATCAATGGGGTCCTTGGAAACAGGTTCAAGGCAGCGATAATCCACCACCGACAAAACCCGGTGATGGTGACAAGCCCGATACGGATAAGCCTGGCAATGGTGATAAGCCAGGCGATAATGGCAAACCAGACGACAGTACACCTAGTAATGCAGCCCCATGGCAAGCCGATAAAGTGTATGTAAAAGGTGATCTTGCCAGTTACCAGCACACCGTTTACCAAGCTAAATGGTGGACACGTGGCGATGAACCAGGAGCAGATCAATGGGGACCCTGGGAGGCAAAAGGTAATAAGCCAACACCACCTGATGATGGCGACAAACCAAAACCACCAAAGCCTGGAGATGGAGACAAACCCGGTGATGGCTACGTCATTCCTCTCAGTAAATTAAAAGCAAGAGAGGCTGAGCTAACCAACACGGACTTAATGAAAAACGTAAAAGCCAGTATTGCAACACTTGATAATGAACTGGTCGAGAAAATTGCGCCAGGAAATGCCACCAACCCCGCAAACGTAAAACGTGTGGAGTCTATCATTGGCAGTGATGGCTGGGATTTTCTTTTTCCCAAGCGGGCGAAAGAATATACCTATACCAACTTTTTGAAAGCCATTGGTAAATTCCCGGCATTCTGTGGTAACTACGATGATGGACGTGATGCAGACGCTATCTGTCGTAAATCACTGGCCACCATGTTTGCTCACTTCACTCAAGAAACCGGTGCCCATGAAGCTTATATGGATGTACCAGAGTGGCGGCAAGGATTACATTATGTTCGAGAAATGGGCTGGACCGAAGATAAGCGAGGTGGTTATAACGCAGAATGTAGTCCAGACACTTGGCAGGGTAAAACCTGGCCATGTGGTAAGTTTGCTGATGGTCAATACAAAAGCTACTTTGGCCGAGGGGCAAAACAGCTAAGTTATAACTACAATTACGGACCTTTTTCAGAAGCGATGTTTGGCACAGTACGTACCTTACTCGATAACCCTGAAAAAGTGGCGGATACATGGTTAAACCTGGCAAGTGCTGTATTCTTTTATGTTTATCCTCAGCCTCCAAAACCCAGCATGTTCCACGTTATTAATGGCACCTGGCAGCCCAACGCTCATGATAAAGAAGGTGGCTTAGTGCATGGTTTTGGTGTAACCACACAAATAATTAATGGTGGTGTTGAATGTGGTGGTCCAACAGAGCACCGACAATCACAAAACCGAATTAATTATTACAAGCAATTCACCCAGTACCTGAAGGTGCCCATTGCAGATGATGAAGTATTAGGCTGCGCCAACATGAAGCGGTTTGATACGAAAGGCAGTGGTGCTCTCAATATTTATTGGGAACAAGATTGGAGCTGGGACCCTAGCACACCATCGGGTAAAAGCTACAAGTGTAAACTGGTTAATTACCAGACACCTTTTAGCGCATTCAAACAAGGTGACTACGTAAAATGTATTGAACACTTCTTTGATGATGTTGTAATAGACTCCAAAAAATAATTGCTTGTTTTTTTCTTATAAAGTAAGAGGTAACCACCTCTTACTTTTTTATTAATCTAAATTCATAGGTTACTCAGGGCAATCGCATATAAATTTACACCGAACAAATTAGCTTCATTAAATATTCATGATCCCAACCAGCAGAGAGTCTCTTATTTTTTATTCCA
>NZ_AUAF01000336.1 GCF_000428585.1 Zooshikella ganghwensis DSM 15267
ACCGTCAAACACACCGAATACAAACCCGCACTACAAAGCGTCTACAACCTGGAAGTCAAGGACTACCACACGTACTTTGTGGGGCAGCAAGGGGCATTGGTGCATAATGGCTCTAAGCGGACGTGTGGTAAGACAGATATTAAGAAAAATACTCTGCCAACTCATTCTGCTGAAGTTAAAAAGGCTTTAATGGAAGCTGAGTCCAGTATAGTAGGAAAGCCGATCGAAACAGGGTTTGTTATTGATGATACGGGTAAAGTATTAGTAAAAAGAAGTGCTGATGTCGACACTCCAAATAAAATCGTATTTGATGAAGATGAGCTTACGAAGTTTAAAGGTAATATTTTTACACATAATCACCCTTCTAATTTACCATTAGGCCCAGAGGATGTTGCAACAGGTATTGCGCATCAAGTAAGGGAAATAAGGGCAGTTGGGGAAGAGTTTACTTCAGTAATTAAACTAAGTGATGAAACACTAGACTCACTAACTCGATATAAAGGTGATTTTCCATCAGCCTATGGTTATGTCGATAACTTACAAAAGCAATCAATGCAAAAAGTAATTGCTAAATTTAAAGCTGGAGAAATAGTTCCACCAACAGGCTTAAGCCCGGCACAGCTTCAATATTGGCGAGTAAATCAAGTATTAGAGGAAATAGTAAAAAGCTTACCTGGTGCAACTTTAGAAACAATACCGACGAAACTATTATAGGATAAGGTATGAGAAAACTAGCCTCTCCACCAAAAACTTTTGAGGAAGCAGTTAGCTGCTTCCTCAAGTCACTAAGTGACGATGACATTAAGCACTTTTTATCATTAAAAGCTTTTAACCGGTACTATAAAAGTTGCTCTAAATACTGGAATATATCCTATGACTTTGGAATTTATGATCAGTCAAACATGGACTTATTAGTTGATATAGCCCGAAAAAACCCTGAAAAGGCGTTGAATATGGACTTTCTAGCAGAGATACCAGATGAGTTTCATGCAACAATCATTATCTTGGAGAAAGCTAAAGAAGTATTAGAGTCCCAAGATAAGAGAGTGTAATGTAACCAATAAGGAAACGTCTTATATTTTGAGTGTATGAAATACAGTAACGATGTATTAATAAATGGTGAAACCTTTCAAGAGAGGGCTAAAAGAGTGGAGTCTTTGCCGTTAGGCTCTAAAGAGTCGAAAGGTGAACTTAAAAAATTTCATAGTTGTTTAAATCAAACAAACTTAGTACCTGATCAGTGCTATAAGATGTCTCACAGAGACTATCCAATGGTATGTTATACCAACCAAATTATCGCTCTTTATTTAAGTAATAATTATGATGTTATTCCTTTATTTATTTCTAGAGTATTAAGCCAATTAGAAAGAAATAAAGATCAGCCAAATACGGAAAAGTATAGGTCTGTTGTATATGATTACTTATGCATGATGGCTTATTTTTTATTAAACTTTTGTACCGTTGATAAAGATACAATTGATGCATTTATCCCTAAAAAAGTTCAAAAGGCTGGACCTCGTCTTTCGCCCTTAATAGATAATAATACGCAAGAAATAAGCTTTAAAGAAAATTAATTAATAAAAAGTAGCAATATAAAGCCCACTTTTGTGGGCTTTTTTATTTCTCTGAATATGCTTTAAAAGGCGCAAGTGATATATCAGAAGCTACTGATGTATGTACTAGTGCCCTTAGTGCGCCTACTCCACCGCAGAATACCCAACCCCCTCGAAAAAACTTCCGATAACTTCTGTTATCGGCTATTTTGACGATTTTCACGTAATTTAGTATCACTTTTGGTATTACGTATTACTA
>NZ_AUAF01000337.1 GCF_000428585.1 Zooshikella ganghwensis DSM 15267
CTTGTTTCTGGTGTGAGACCTATATGAATACAGAGGGTAACCGACGGAATATCAAGGCAGATCTAGTTAATTGACTAGTCCATTTAGGGTACACCCTAAATGGACCAGGGAGAAATTGAAAATATAACTAATACCTGTTTTCAATCGCAGCGATTGAAGCTTCTGCTTCCTCAGGAAGAAGCAAAAACCATTTGTCATCATGTCGCTTCATTTGCTGTACAACATGTTGCTTAATCACTTTGCCATTGAAATTAATTCCTATGTTATATACTGCAAAACCCCTATTTCCTGAATATGATTCATCAACAAAAGTAATAGTTGATGACTTAAATAGCTCAATATATTCTGGTTTTAAATATACGATAAATTCGCTTGATCTTCGAAAGACCTCTTTTTCACTTAATTTTTCAAAATCTTGAATGCTTTCTACAGCAAACATTGGTAGTAGATCTTTCTTAGCTTTTTCTGACCTTTCACTTGTCAAAGCATTTTGAATAACTTTTTTAAATCTTTTCAATGCATCTGGATGCATCAAATCAGCCATTCTTTTTGTGTCATATACTTTCAGTGCTTTACCATATTCATTCATTGTGGACTTAATACTTGACTCTTGAGCTATACTTGCAAGAGGTAATAATAGTAGGCTAAAAATATAAAAATACTTCATTATCATACTTAACGAATTTAATTTTTTATATAAAAGTTTATTTGTGATTAACAATTTATCATCGCACCAAAATACTTAAAAACAAAAGTAGTCATGTCATAATTACGGCTATTATACATACTATTTAGCCATTTTACTAAAATCTCGACTTTGGCCATTATTGAATACACATGACAGCTAAAAATAAGATATTAGAAACAACAGGTTAGAATTAATTCATATCATGGTTTTCATTAGGCATGAGTTAATTCAGGCTATAATCTCTAATAGTATTGCTTTACCTGCAATGCCTTAGCTTCTTAATGGCCAAAGTCGAGTAAAATCTCACAACTAACAAAATGTTGATCAAGCAAGTTCTAAGCAAACAAAATCATAGCCTGAAGGTAATTCCATCCCAATATAAACATGGTACAATGCTGCTCATTTAAATGACAATCAATAGTTGACAAGCAATGCATAGTAGTAATGAGATTTATCAAACTCCAGAAGCGAGACTAGACAAACCTGAAGAGATCAAAATATCAGAACTAGCTCCAAGATGGCGAAGGCTTTGTGCCCATCTTATTGATTTTTTTATATGCGGTCTTATTGCTACAGCACTCTATTTCTTTGCAGATTTCTTTATATTAGAAGGAACTATAGAACAACTTGAAGAACAACACTCAGCAGTGTTTGAGCTAATCCTTGTCTCTGTTTCTATGGTATTTTTCTTTTTAATCAATGGACCCTTACTTGCCAAAAACGGACAAACCGTTGGAAAGAAGTTGCTGGGAATTGCTATTGTTTCTTATACAACAAATAAAATTCTCCCTTTATTTCAAGTTATCTTAATTCGTTATGGATGCTTCGTAATATTAGGTTTCATACCAGCTATTGGGCAATTAGCTAGCTTGGTCAATACATTATTCATATTTCGTAAAGAAAGGCGTTGTTTACATGACTACGTTGCTGATTCAAAAGTAATTGTTTATTGATACAAGTAGGCCGGACCACAAAGCATGAGAACATCCTCGTGATGTGAATTGTTTAATAAATGGCCGGTGCACTTAGGGTATACCTAAAATGGACTACCTATAAGCCAGTACACTAAATAGCAAGATACTATGTATAATGGACCACTATATGTGTACCAATG
>NZ_AUAF01000338.1 GCF_000428585.1 Zooshikella ganghwensis DSM 15267
ATTCCTGCGTAACGTAGGGAAAGTCCGTCTGCCATTCAGAAATGGATAATAAACAATCAAAATTATCCATTAAAACGAATAATTAATGAGCACGTTAAACACAGTGAAAGTAATTATTTTATTTTTAACGGAAGACTACGTGATTAGGTTGACGGCTAATTAACACCATAGCACTTTGAAATTCCTATCTATCAAGAAACATTACTATTATTAGGTATGATTACAGCTACCATTCGCAATAATTCTCAGAATCACTTGAATCAGGATCTAAAATTTGAATACTGAAACCTGATTCGAGATTAAATTTATTAATTACACTCCTAACCTCAGCCGAAGTTACTGCACTCGAAAAATCAAAAAGGAAAGGCAAAATATCATTATCTTTGTTCCATTCTCTTTCTAAATCTTTGGCAACTTCCATACCGGAATCCCAGCCTCCCTCATACATATTCGCATAATTATATAAGCTCCATGCAGCAATATCATCAATAGCGACGCTATCACCCGATACGTAAAAGGATATTTCCACTTTAGCGTGCCAAGGAAATACACCTATATCTATGAGTTTTATCTTTTTATCTGATAGAGGCTGCAAATTTCTTTCGAAATATTCCAGCAGCGCTTTCTCGATTTTCTCGATACTATAATCCATAGCTACCTTGATACTTAACTATTAATGAACGTCACGCCGACGTAAACCATCTCTCAATGCTGGCAGGAAGCATTCACCGGCTCTCTGGTCTTAGTAGCTTGTCTTGAGCGATTGCAGCAAGAAAGCCTGATCGTGATTTGTATTCAGGGTGTAGCATTACAAAATCATCAATATGCTTAACCAAAAGCGCTGGAAGCGTTACGTTAATGCGCTCTGCTTTACCAAGAAATGGCGTTATATCAATATCAACAAGCGCCCATATTCCGCCCTCATAATCAGGGTTAGCTTGATGCTTGTTAATGGCAGTAGCTACGGGCACCTGTTGGCCATCTTCGACCAAGATTTCTAAGTGACCTTCAATAGCTTCAACGACTTGTTCTAGCGCCTCTTCAATACCTTCTCCAGCAGAAAAACACCCAGGTATATCGGGTACAGTTACACCGTAGTTAATGCCATCGTCAGTGTGTAAAACAACAGGATATTTCATATATTTCCCCTTGAAGATTATTGTCAGTAAGGAAGGCCCAGCTTATAGCTGAGCCTGTTTCCGAATGCTTTTGACGGTCCCTATTGGTAAATCCCGGTTAGGGTGTGGAACCGTTACAAGCCCCGGCTTTGTAGGGTGCTTGAAGTGGTGATGGCTACCTCTAGTACGATGTAAATACCAACCGTCAGCTTCAATCTCCCTAATGATGTCCTTACTTTTCAATAAAATCTCCTGTGTGGTTAAAAGATGAGATCAATTATACACACTATACACACGATATCAATATAAAAAATACACATAGTGTGTATTACTAAATGTTCAAATCACTATTATTTTCATATGCAGGCTGGCATAACGGGATTGATTCAACTGTAAAGCGTGATTAAACCTAAATAATTACAAATGTTAACCGACAATAAAAAGAAAGTGCTTACAATGCGCGAACCTTAGTTTATAGCCTTATATGATTAATTTTATTGGGGGTTGATGGTTGTGCATCCGGTTCTAGCAAAGACCTTTGGTGGTTTATCCAAAGCTTACTATATTACAATACTCTAGACACTTTTACGCAGCCATAGCCCCATAGTCACTCATCTGTTTATACACTTGAGCGACTTTTTGAATACTTAAGCTTAACCC
>NZ_AUAF01000339.1 GCF_000428585.1 Zooshikella ganghwensis DSM 15267
ATCACACAGTTTGTGTGTATTATTTAATAGGAACCAAGGCAATGCTCCTCTTCAGTTAGCTAAATTAATAGGCTAAAAAGTCGAGCATCGCGTCAGATTCATAATTAAAATAACCATAATACCAATTTTTATAACCTTGTTTACCTTCAAGGGACCAGTCTTTTACTGAGTCAGCAAGTAATCTTTTTTGCTCATGTGGACTTGGTGCATCTATTACCATACAGTCCCAGCCACTAGCATTTTGTACCATTCGGGATGACCTAAACTCAGAGGTCTCACTTAAACTCTTACAATCGCTAGTGAAGGATACTGACTCGTCATAACCAGCACTGCCTGAGATAAAACTGTGTACATACTCAATATCAATATCTTCATTTGTTTGTTGGCCTTCATTAGACTGACCATTATTACTATTTTGCTCTGTTGAAGATCCATTATTTGATGACGAATTATTTCCATTTTCGTTGGTATTACCTGATGTTCCACCGCTGTTATTACCTGTACTTCCAGAGTAATTTGGATCAGTTGTTACTGTTTGCTGCGTTAAACGACCTTGATCGTCGTAGGTATAATGTACTGTACGATTAGCTTCAGTGACGCGAGTGGGCAAACGAAAGGTATCATGCCATTCGGTTAATGTTTCTTGCTGATTAGTAGTGCTACTTGCGGCAACTTTACGCGTTAATAAGCCACGGTCGTTGTATTGATAGGATGTAGTGACACCTTTCCAGTCGGTTTTGGATTTCAACAGACCATTGTCGTAATAAGTGTATTCGCGGTTGGCTGCAGCACAGTTGGCAGAAGCGTGACCTTCAACCTTGGTGACGCGATTAATACCTTCTATTTTTGAAAAATAATAAGTGGTCTTTTTACCAAGTGGATTCGTAACGGTTGTACTGTTGTTGTCGTGGTATTCAAAGGCGACTTTTTCTGCACCATCTGTATGCTTACTTAGAATACCACGGCCTTGTGTATCATAGTCCCAAGTGGCATAGCGAACGCCTTGCTCATTGGTAATACCAGTGAGGTGGTAAGGGAAAGCGGAATTTTCGTAGTGATATTGGCGTGTCGAACCATCAACCAGAGTGACTTTAATTAATCTCTTTTGGTCGTCGTACTGGTATTGAAGTGTTTTATCGTCATTAATTACAGCTTTTTCGATCAAACCATTATTGACGGTATAAACCAGTTTATTTTTAAAAGTATTTTCAATGGTGGTCGTCGTATCAGTATGGTTTAGTGTCCACATTAAACCTGAGAGTGTTTCAATTAAAATTAAACGCCCTTGATCATCAAATTGTTCTGTGCGGCTATCCGAATAAACCACTTGCCAGCGAGCATTATTTTCATTAATGGCTGTGACTTTGACAAAAATATCATTATCAGACTGCCATTGACCTAGGGCATTTTGAGTAAAGCGGAAGGTTTTACCATCACTGTGTTCGAGTAGAAGAGTATTTTCGTTAACTAAAATCAAACGTTGACGATAATTAAATGACCAATAACCAAGGTTACTGTTATAAACTCGGGTTAAATTAAAAGGACCAGAAAAATCATTTTCAAGCTGTTTTTTTAAACCTGTGGCGATGCTGATTGGATTGCCAGCCTCGCATTGACTGCCAGAGCCTGACTCCTTTGGTGTTACCCTGTTTTCAACACACTGTCCATCTTTAAGCTTTGTTGCAGTACTGAATCATCTGGTCTTTTGAGGTTGTTTAGACAGATTTATAGCTTTGAGGCATGCCCAGCGACGTAAAACGATTTAAT
>NZ_AUAF01000340.1 GCF_000428585.1 Zooshikella ganghwensis DSM 15267
GGTTTCGCAGCCTGAATTGTAATACCAATGAGGGATTAATTCACTTCTAACTAGTTGATTTTTCTCATTTATTCAGCTTTTTGTCCTGTACATAGTAGTGTAATTCAGAAGAGTTCAATAGTCGTGTAATTGATTTATTCTGTACTTAAGGTAGATGATATTTTGAAGGGATTTAAGTAAGCAATTTGTTTGATTAAAATATAGTATTACTGAATTTGTATAAGTGTGGCGAAATATATTAAATTAGAGTTACGTTCGTTAATAGTTATACAGTAAGGATATGCTCGTGCACGAACCAACAGATGTATCACTTTATAGGTATGGATTGGACTATCTCAAAGCTGCAGAGATATTGTTGTCAAGTTCTGGAAATAAACTACCGGTAGCTCCATTTGGGAATACAATATCTCATGCGGTTGAGCTTTTATTAAAATCGTATTTGCTATCTAATGGCTATGATGAAAGTAAATTAAAGAAGATTGGGCATGACCTTGAAAAAGCATGGGTGAAAGCAAGAGAAGAGGGCTTAGAGATTGATAAATGCCCAGAGTGGGTCAAGGTGTTGGATTCCGCTTACTCTGCACCATTTTTATTTAGATATTCAAAAAACAATACAGCAGTTGTTTTGCCAAACTCCAACAGACTCTATGAGAATGTGGTAAAGATAAGAATGGTTGTCGGAAGTGCCTTAAAAATGGATGATAAAGGAAACTTTGTATAACTAATCAATCAACTTGACGTTTGAAGTAGCAGGTTATCCAGGTGTTGAGACCTTATCTAAATAATGGAGAAAAGTTTTGGGCAGGGTTAAGTGTAATTTGCAAGATCCTTTTCCGGTTGAATGTCTCGCATCTGTAGACTTGGGAAGTGTGGATGGACATCGAGACCTAATGGTTGAGAAGGGTTTTATCCTGACAAAGTCGATCAACATATTTCTACAAGATAAGCACGCTATCATTATTGGCCCCTTTGGGGTAGGGAAAAGTGCTCTTTTTAATTTATTGAGAAATAAAAGTGATACTCTGAAGCAATACCAAAAAGATCTCATCGTGACAATTGACGAGCAGATTCAGTTCGAAGAGTTAAGAGAAGCATCAAAGATATATTTTCCGAAGCTTTCCGAGAGTATATCGTTGCAGCTTTTGTGGAAGTTTCAGGTATGTAGAAGAATATCTGAGGAGCTTGGCAAGCTAGATAAATTTCCCTCCAATGAAGAAGAGAACTATATCAGCGAGTTTATCGCACGAACAGGTGGTATAGGAGGGTATTTATCGATAACAGCAAGGATTAAGTACCTTTTTGAAAAGGTTTCTCTAAAGATCAAAGCCAAGCTTTCTGATGTGCCAGTCGATGTAGAGCTTTCGAAAGAGACAGAAAAAGCGACGAATAGAGTCAACTTAAATTTAGATGAGGTTGTGGCAAACGTAGCGAAAATTATTAAAGATAGAGGTATAAGAAGATGTACTGTTATAATTGATAAGCTCGACAAATTTGTTTATGGAGAAGACTATAAAACACAGAAAAATTATATAGAGTCACTTCTTAAACTCGAAGATGACCTATATGGAGTATATCAAATCGGATTCAAGGTGTTTCTTAGATCTGATCTTTATGAAAGGTTAAATTTCTCAGCTTTAGGACCCGATAAAACTGCAGACAATACCGCTGTTTGTCAAGATAGTTGTCGCATCAACTAACCTACACTAATGATTTAGCATTTGATTGTTATCAGGGTTAAGCCAAACCCTTTCAATT
>NZ_AUAF01000341.1 GCF_000428585.1 Zooshikella ganghwensis DSM 15267
CTTTTTCTTCTGTTGATAACTGTCGGGCATCATATTTCATACTAATAAGTATGGCATAATTCTAGAAAGTATCCATTATTTCCGACTCATTAGTATATGGAATTTATGAGCTAGAATTAGGTCTCATTATGAGCAATTGAAGATAATTCTGCTGCTTAAGAGTAATCATTATTTAGATATTGATTATTCTGCTATTATTGATTGTCGTCCCAAGTAATGCATTTAGGTGCATGAGTACCCTGAAATATATATTATAGCGTAGACTTGAGTGGTGCTACGCCAAGTTTATTGTAGGCATGCCTACAGTCTCGTATATGCCCAAACTCAGGGCAAAAATCACAACGATAATAATTAATTATATATTGGATATACTCTTTATGAATTGTCATAAAGTGGAGTGTATTCCTTTTGTTTTTAAATGGTTTTTTTAGAGAAAATAAATTTTTTAATAAATTAAAGTTATGAGCTTGTAAGGAAAAAAACGGGGTGTTAGTTTTTAAAGTGAGGGTCCAGTCAGCTGGATTTGGGAGTTAGCTTGATTAAATTGAAAGAAGTATTTGAAAGGAACTCACGAATGAATGATAGATTAATATATTTTGGTAGTATGCTAGTGCAGAAAGGTATCGTAAAAGTTATAACTATTATGCTGATAAGCGGTATCTTAGGTTACATATACTCACTTAATAGTGATCGTACGTTTTACCATGTTATTACCTTAAGTATTTTAGTGAGTTTGTTGGTGTCTTTTACTGAGCTAAATAGGGTTATGACGAAAGTTGCAGAAGTTTTTGTGCAGCTAAATCAGCTCATATTTGCATTAGTCTTAAGCGTTGTTGCAACACTGATAATCAGTGTTATTGAGTATTATAGCTTGGTGAGTACGCAGATATTTATACCCCAGTGTAGTCAGCCTTTTTTAGCACCTAAAATGTGGCATGATATTATTTATAGTTTTTTGTTAGCGCTGGGTTTGAATTTTATTTTACGTATTAAAACTCATTTAGGTACAGAAACATTTTGGGGGCTTTTTCTAGGGAAGTATAGAACACCGATAAACGAGCAGCGCGTATTTATGTTTATTGATTTAGTGGGATCAACTGGCTTAACGAGAGAATTGGGTGATAAGTTAGCACAACAGTTTTTTTCTCATTTTTTTGCTGATATTGCGGGTATCGTTTCAAAATATGGTGGTTTTATGCAGAGAGTGATTGGTGATGAAGTACTGGTGACATGGCAAATGAAAAACAGTGCAGATAATCAGCGTTGTATTCAGTGTGTGGAGTCACTTTGTACGTTAATGGAAGCAAGAAAAGATGAGTACCTAAAACGATATGGTAAAGCACCTGACTTTCGCATCAGCATACACTCTGGTGATGTTTTAGTCGCTGAGGTCGGTACGATTAAACGAGAATTAGTTTTTTTTGGTGATACGATAAATACCGCAGCAAAAATGATGGCAGTAAGCAAAGAAAAGAATGCAAGAGTGATCGCTTCAGCACGTTTTATGGAAAGCATAAAACTACCCGATATCTTTTTAAGTAGAACAGTGGCGACATCAAGTCAATCGCTGCCTGTTAAATGTATAGCGCTAGAACTGAAGTGGTTTTTCTAAAATTTTGAGAATAAAATATTGTGACTTTCATAATCTAACAATACTCTAGACACTTTTACGCAGCCATAGCCCCATAGTCACTCATCTGTTTATACACTTGAGCGACTTTTTGAATACTTAAGCTTAA
>NZ_AUAF01000342.1 GCF_000428585.1 Zooshikella ganghwensis DSM 15267
GTAGGAGGTAATAGACTTAACTAGGACAAGCTCGGTATTCTAGCAAATTATGAGCGTATGGTATTGATTGATTAATGAGCGATTCAACAAAGCCGATTGGCACTTGTTAAAAGTCGCCGACAACGTCGGCCTAACTTGAACTGAGAAATTCTATGAATTAATATTTATCAAAGGTTTATCCTTTATCTTGCTTAAGTAAAACAGATGCAACCCAGGAAGGTTTTGGGAAGTTAAAGAAATCTGAATAATCACTTCCTCCCATACAGTGCAAACTTGACTGCATAGGTCCTCGAATGGCATTTATAACAACACCTGCGCTTTCCCAATCACTGTGCGTGATATTGAAACAATGTTGTTGATAGCTTTTATAATCTTGAGCATCCAGAAAGGATAGTCCTTCTTGAATCATTTCCTGTACTTTCAATAGCCCAATACTATCAATTGGATATGTGTTATTAAATGGAGTTTGATAACCTAAACCATGATGGGCATGATCTGCACTTGAAACAATCACTGCATCCTTCGACATAGCCTCAAGCTCTTTAAATCCCCTTAAAGAAAATGGATCTGGACCTGATAAAAAAACAAAACGTTCGATAATTTTTGGAGCCTTTATATTTCTTCTTTTTGCTTCAATAGAAACCAGCTTTCTAAATAGGTATAAAACGTGATCACTTTGCCAAGTGTTTGTTATGTTATTATACGCCAAACCTGGTCCATATATCCCTCTCAAAGACTCCTTCTTCGGGTCAAGCCCCGAAGCAACCCTTAAATATGCATTCATCAGTTCTTTATTTAATGCATGCATTAAGCTTATGACTAAGATTTTATCTGATCCACTTGCAAAACAAGCATTAACAACAGCAGATGTAAGGTGTATACAGTCTCCAATGTGAACATGTGGAAATGTTAAAACTCCACCTTGGGTAAGTGTTTGCTTTAATTTAAGAGAATCACTTAATACTTTGCCTCTTTCAAAGATAATATTTACTTGATCATTTGAAAGCTGATTAAAGCTATCCTGGTAGTTCTTGATAGTTCTTTTTGCATACCATGATATGGTATCTGGTGAAAATCTTCTTTGTGGCTGGTGATCACTAGCTATTGCACTTTTTATCCCAGCTGGAAAACATGATAACGAAGATAACAGACCTATACTTTTTACTAACTCTCTTCTATTCATAACTGTTACCTAAAAAAATAATGATTATGTCTTAGTTGTATTGATGAGATTATAAATGGCCTTGCAGTAATATTTAATTTTATTTATCAGGATTCTTTATTTAGAAATCTGCAATAATACAAGCACTTGGCAGATATAGGATCTTCAATGTGCTCTGGTATTGTATTAAGTAGTATCTAATCTAATAACTAATTACTTCTGCTATATTTTTAATTTTTCTCTAAATGCTTGCTTAATAACATGTGCCCTTAGTGCTCCTGCCTCATCCCGAGTACCCAACCCCCACCCTGAAAAAATTTCCGGTAATCGCAGTTATCAGAAATTTTTGTGGCTGAAATGTTGCGAAATGGTCAATATCACAGAGCAAGAAGACTCAGTTGATATTTAGCTAAGTCTGGGCTAAGCTAGCAGTATTCTCAATACTGAGGTATGAATGATGGATGTCATCTCAATGCACCAGGCTAAAAGCTCTTTGTCCCAGCTCGTTGCGCGAGCAGAGAAAGGGGAAACTATCCTTATTGGTGCCTATGGCAAGGTACA
>NZ_AUAF01000343.1 GCF_000428585.1 Zooshikella ganghwensis DSM 15267
CAACCTATGCAACCTATGCAACCTATGCAACCAATTGTAAACCCAGCTTCACTGGCTCCTACCAACATAACTGACGAAAATGAAAGCGATGGCCAAGAGTCACAAGTAACGACAGGCATACCACATACTACAGAACCTGAAGTTACTACAACACAGAATAACACCGCCCAAGAACCTGTACAGCCACCCCCGATTAATGAAGAGGAGTTAAACGAATGGCTTAACTCTCTCACAGATATTGATAATAACCAACCAAGCAGAAATAATATCTCTTCTCAAAATTCAGAAAGTAGCCTCCAAAATTCAACAAATGTAGTACGATATGTAGAACTTTAAGCTAGTAAATATAAGGAGATAAGAGTATGGGAAAAGGCATTAGAATGTTGGTGTCCCCTCGGACAGCATGCATAGTTTAATTTTTATGGCGCCACATACTCACTGTATGTACTGGTCTAATGCCATCGGACACTGTAATATGAAATCAAAAATATATTTATGGATAACTACACTCCTCATTGGTATTCCTGTATTTTTATTATTCAGGGGGGTTGGTTATGAAAAGGCTTATGGTTACGCCTCTATATACGAAACAGTATTTTATACCCTTGTGATTATCGCTCCACTTATAACTGGGGCGTTTTCTGTAAACAAGCAAAATAGATTAAATTTTATAATTAGACTATTGTCTGCGGCATGGTTAACTGTACTGCTAATATATAGCAATCAAACATGGATGTTCTCAACATCTAAAATGCTCAACTATTTTTTAAGTGGAAAGTTTATTGAAAACCCATTGGGAATTATTGTCACTATACCTATATTATTATTCTATACTGCTATTTTTGTCATATTACGAAATGATATAGGGAAGTGTATCAAGCGTATCAGTAAAAATGACTCGTAGACTGAATACAGTTAGCTGCTCCTTACTCACTTCGCTGGATACCAGTAACCATAAAACCTACAATGAGGTTAGGTTTGCGTAAGGGTAATGCTCATTAGTAGTTATGCGGAGAAGTATAGATAGCGAACGACTTTACAGTATCCCCTCTGCTAGCGTGTATGGGTGGTTAAAAATTTTTGTTCGTCGGATAGGCGGCATCTGGTAACAGGTGCCGTCTATCCAACTACTAAAAATATTTCTACCACTGCATGCTTACCGAGGGGACACAAACAAACAGATAGGTGTCCTCTCGGTAAGCGTATGCCATAAAAAAATTTTCAAGTCCCGCACGCCTGCCTAGGAATATATGAGGGAAATAGTATTAGCACAGGCTATAGGTTATTTAGTACTGAGCTGTCGTAATAGGTATAAATAAATGGAAAAGTATCAGGTAGAAGTTTTCATAGATGATGTTCAGTACTACGTAACGATGATGCCCAAGTTCTGTCTTGAAGAGCTCATACTTTGGAACTTTGATGATTACTATACAGATAGTGAAGTTATAGCTGATGGTGGGCCACATATATCAATTGATATAAGTTTGGATCAACTAATAAGTGCTATAAAGACAAATGAGTTGTTAGATCTAGGAAAGGGTGAAAGGAGCAAAATTTTTGGAGATGTTTCTATGTATCAGGGAAGAACAGCTTGTGACACAGGGACATATTCAAGGTATATAACTTCATTATCTCTTAAAGCTCAACTCTTTGACTCATATGCCAAGTTTGAGTTTGTTGGAACAGCTGGAGAGTTATGGAGTGTACATGATGGTAGAGGTG
>NZ_AUAF01000344.1 GCF_000428585.1 Zooshikella ganghwensis DSM 15267
TCAGGCCAACGTCTCTGACGAATAAACTGGTAGCATTGCTCATCATTTACCAGTTGTTTGATATTGATCATTCTTTGCTTATTACTGACTTAATTCACCCAAATAGACGTGCATAATACATCTTTAGTTGTATTATATGCTACCCCCTAGGAATCCATATAGAGCCAAATCTTTTTCAGGGGCGACTAAATAACTTTTGCGACAGAACCAGCAATATCTATTGACTCTTTTTAAAATAAGTTATAAAAACATAATGTTGTGAGACGTTTTAGATAGCTAGTACACATAAGATCTAAGGAGTATAGCTATGTTCTGATATTTTATCGTAACTTAGTTTATCTGGTAAACAATAAATACAGACCTTATAAGGTAAGGTATTTAGGACTGTTGTGTAAGAGAAAAATACTGTCCGCACTATTGGAAACAGATAAGTTATCAAATCTAGGGCCCCGACATTTTATAATTTAATATGCTCGATTTGGTTGTAATTTTAATTTGTAGTAAGAAAATTAGCATGATTAAAGAAGTTATTGTAATTATCGTGTGTATATTATTTTCACATAACTTGTTAGCAAAAAATTACGAACAAGTTGCTCTCATCGCGGTATCTTCCCAATATGATGAAACCAAAATTTCAAAGATTAAAAGTACCCTTGAAAAAGCAAACTATTTAGTAACAACAAAATATCTTAATCAAGTTGTTTCTGACTTTGGTTATGTAAATACTGATGAAGAACGAGCAAAAAATTTAATTAACGCATTAAAGGATAAACAGATTGACATTATATGGTTTGTAAAAGGTGGTGGTGGTGGCATCAATCTATTACCTTATCTTTATAAAGTTAAAAATAAATTAACTATAGTCAATCCAAAACTTGTTGTGGGCTTCAGTGATGTAACTGCAATCCATACTTTTATCAATGAAGAGCTTGGTTGGAAGTCAATGCATGGTGTTGTGGCAAGTTACAATGAAGAAATAATACCCAATGATGGAGAAAAACCAATCATCAATGATCTAGAACCGTTACCTGATATACTAAGTATTACACAAAATGGAATTCAATATGAAAATATCGAACCTCTTAATAAACAAGCAAGGAAAGATATAGCAGGTGAGTTAAGGGGAGGCAATTTAACCTTAATAACTTCACTTTTTTCAACACGTTTTGAGCCTAACTTAAAAAATAAAGTACTAATTATCGAAGATGTTGGTGTATCATTTAGGCAGTTAGATAGAACACTCCATCAACTTTTATACAAAAAAGAATTTGATATTAAAGGTATTATATTTGGTCAGTTTTATCCTCTTGATCCTCGTGATGAACAACGATTAATGTATAAATCAGTTATAAAGCGTTTCGCGGAACAGGTAAATAAACCTGTCTATTACTATCCATTTATTGGCCATGGTAGAAAAAATAAACCCGTATTATTAGGTAATAATGTAACGATAAAATGTGATAACAAGTCAGCTTATTGTACTCTCAGTCAACCTGGTATTACTACCAAAAACTGAAGGTTCTGTCGCAAGTGTGCCGTAGGCACACGAATAAGTTAATCAGGAAGGCTAATTTGTTCGTGTAAAAGCTGTGGAAAAGATGGCGGAAGGCGGCTTTGTTGAATCGCTCATTAATCAATCAATACCATACGCTCATAATTTGCTAGAATACCGAGCTTGTCCTAGTTAAGTCTATTACCTCCTAC
>NZ_AUAF01000345.1 GCF_000428585.1 Zooshikella ganghwensis DSM 15267
GGAAAAACGCACTCGTCCTCGCCCCCTGCGGGTTTTGCGTCATAAAAATTTTGCGAAAAGTTATTTTGGGTAATTAATTGCTGTAATAGCTTGTTAGTTAAGACGGGTAGAGGTATGAGGTACATTTCTTAATGTGAAATTATATCTAGCGTAATTCAGTAGATTTCACTTACCTGTTATTGGTTTATTATATGTTATAGGTCTGATAATATTTTGATAAGTAAAGGGTGGCTATGGACTGGAAATCTCATCCATATAGAGTTCCAAAAAATATAATAGAGCTTGCATTTCAATCACCCATATGGATTGTTATATACGGTTCTGGTTTAATTTTCCCTCTCACTGGATTTATATGGTTAATCTATGGCTTGGGGTTGTATATGAGTCCGAAGTTGTATCCTTTACCACATACCGCGTTACTTGAACTAGTAGCAGAGTATCTAATTTGGATTAGGAAAAGTTCTAAGTATTCTGACAATAAGAAAAAAACGATCACTATTTTTGTCTCAATATTGTGTATTGTTGCAATTCCGGTATTGTTTGTTGCCTACTTTAAATTTTTGTTTGGTCTGTGGTTTGGAGATCAATTAGCTTGGTTCAATCATTTCTTAAATTAATAATCCTTGAGGCTCATGATATCAATTGAGTCCTCTCGGTGATTGAAAATTTAAGTACACATAGCTTCCGAGGGAACACGCTTTAACATGACATTCTCAAGAAGGATTGCGTAGAGATATGAATAATGAAGATGGCATGAGCTTCGAATCCAGAATCAAGGGAGATATCACTGAAGCGATAGTTAAGTCTTTATTAGTAGATGAAGGTTATCGAGTGATTGATAGTGGTATCGAGCACCTTATTAGAGAGGTCTTATGTCTTAGTCGTGAACAATATATGAAGTTGTCCTTCGCTAATACCTTAAGGAAACTACCTGATTTGGTAGTGATGAATAGGGATCAAACCGTGTCCCATTTAGTCGAAGTTAAATACAGACAAAAGTGGTCATACCAACTAATTAATGACCTTAAGGAGCAAGTTGAGTTTTTTAATCAAATAGTTCTTGTATGTGTTAATGGATCCCCTGTGACTGCTTCAAAGGAGGTTTCGGGAGGTACGCATTTAAGGGCAATAGAACTGAAGTTTGAAAATAGGATGTA
The DNA here is from genome assembly GCF_000428585.1 of Zooshikella ganghwensis DSM 15267. Taxonomy (GTDB): domain Bacteria; phylum Pseudomonadota; class Gammaproteobacteria; order Pseudomonadales; family Zooshikellaceae; genus Zooshikella; species Zooshikella ganghwensis. The sequence continues at coordinate 1,158 of NZ_AUAF01000345.1, forward strand.
TCTTGCGAACAAATTTATTAACAGTAAATCAAGTGAAGGTAAAGAATTTGAGTGGGTTTCCGTAAGCTCTCAGGAAAATATTGACTGGTGGAGTTTGGCCCCGATTCAGTTTGTGTTTAAAGATATGACTTCCTTATCCCAGGAAACTAGTACACAGAAAATGAAATTGAATGTAAATACTTTGCTTGCATGTAGAGCCATAGCTTCATTGATGAAAACTGAAATATGGGATGTCAGTGCGCAGTCACAAAACTTAACTAGCGACTAAGTTTGAAGTTTGGTTGTGCAAACTAGTCTTGTGTTAAACAGCTTAAATCTTCATGAACACTCCTCTTACCCATTATGATATACAATGCTAGCTGTATACTTTTTGGCAAAACCACCATTTAACCTATTGATATTCATGTGTTTTATATTTGTAATCATTCTGCATAAAATATATAAAAATATTGTTAAATCAATAAGTTATGTATGAATATCTATAAAATGGGGTTGTGGGGGTCGGAGGTTCGAATCCTCTCACTCCGACCA
>NZ_AUAF01000346.1 GCF_000428585.1 Zooshikella ganghwensis DSM 15267
TGGCCGAAAACCGAAAAGTTTATTTCGTCTAGGGCTTGATTACTTACACAGGGTACTAGTAGAAGGAAGTGTTAACCTGGCAGTATTTCGGCACTGCCTGAAAGTTTTGTCCTGTACATAGGCTGAATATTTAAAAAACATTGGCTATTAACCACCCAGCAGCAGGCCGGGAAAAGAAGACCAACAAGAGCGGGTCGCCAAAATCAAGATAACTCGCAGTCTATGGGATGCTGGCATACAGTGTATATAAAGTAGAGACTAAAGTTATATCTAGATACGTTAACTGCAGCGACGAAAAAGGTTTTGCATGGACGCAAATAACATCCCAACAAAAAGTGAAGGGCACTCAAAACGGGCTGTATGGAGTTGGGCTTTTTATGACTGGGCTAACTCTGGATTTGCGACTGTCGTGCTCGCTGGCTTCTTTCCGCTATTATTTCAGGATTTCTGGAGCAGTGACACTGGACCTGCAGAGTCTAACCTGCGTCTAGGCTGGGGCAACAGCATCGCCAGCGTGATCATTGCAATGAGTGCCCCCATTCTTGGCGCGGTGGCTGATCGTTCTGGTACAAAGAAACGCTTCCTTTTCGGCTCACTACTGCTTGGCGTTATTGGCACAGCTCTACTATCAGGTATTGAGGCTGGAAACTGGATGCCCGCCTTGTTTATGTTTATTTGTGCCAGTGTTGGCTTTATGGGTGCTAATGTTTTCTATGACGCATTACTCGTGTCGGTGGCACCTGCGAGCCGCTGGCACATAGTCTCTGGCCTAGGTTTTGGGCTTGGTTATTTAGGCGGTGGACTGTTATACCTAGGTTGTGTTATCGCTGCACTCGACCCAGAACTGGTCGGCTTGAAAACATCCACAGAAGCTGCAACGACAGCTTTCCTGGTGACTGCCATTTGGTGGACGGTATTCGCAATACCTTTGTTCCTGTTTGTAGATGAACCCGCTGCCAAGTATAAAAATGAAGGAAGTACCTGGACATATGGGTTCCGACAAGTAGCGCAAACAATCCAGCACATTCGCCAGCTCAAACCAGTATGGATGTTTCTATTCGCTTACTGGCTGTACATTGATGCAGTGGATACTGTGATTCGGATGGCAGTAGCCTATGGTCGCTCACTCGGATTTGAGCGCCAAGACCTCATAATAGCCTTACTCATTGTCCAGTTCGTGGGCTTTCCAGCTGCAATCGCGTTTGGGTATCTGGGTGAACGCCTTGGACCAAAGCGCGGTATCTACCTGGGCCTGTTAGTGTACATAGCTATCTGCATCTGGGGAGCATTCATTCGCCAACCGTGGGAGTTTTATGTCATAGCAGTAATGGTAGGGCTAGTACAAGGTGGAGTGCAGGCACTCAGCCGCTCGCTCTTCGCTCGCCTGATTCCAGCCAGTTCAGCAGGCGAATTCTTTGGATTCTATAACCTGCTCGGAAAGTTCGCCGCTTTAATCGGTCCACCATTGTTCGGCCTGTTTGGTACCTGGTTCGGTGATGTGCGCTACTCCATGCTCTCGTTAATTATCTTGCTTGTAGGGGGAGGACTCTTGCTTTGGAAAGTGGATGACCGAAGTTGAGCCACTTACTACCTAGTCACTAGCAAAGGATACCGTTGTTTCTCTAAAAAATGATTTTATTAATGCTTTATTTTGTGCAATCAATTCTAAATCGATA
>NZ_AUAF01000347.1 GCF_000428585.1 Zooshikella ganghwensis DSM 15267
ATACCACACACTTAAGCTTAAACGGTGGTATTTTACTCAGGTGGGTCAAAATTCGATTGCTGCTAGTGGGTCAGTTTTACATTGCTGCTGACAATCAAGTGTCCGATGGCATTAGACCAGTACAAACTCCACATTTTATGCTACATATATAAGTAATTTAAAATTGTCTAGCTTTCAGATACCCAAAATATGAATTTAATTTTTCTTAAATTAATTATTATTTTAAATATTATTGCTTTAGCTTATATAAATCGTGCAAATGCAACCCCATGTTTACAGATAGGCTTTTATGAATCACCTTTTAATTCTCAATTAATACCGGTTTTGAGAGAACTGTATCAATCTGCAGGACTATGTTTTGAAGCTGTCATTGCTCCGTCAAAAAGGCTAGTACAAATGATAAAGTCTGGTAGTATTGATGGAGAGTTTGGCCGTGCAAATATTTTCTTTAGTGAACATAATTATTCATTAATTAAAATTGAGCCACCAATTCTTAGGTTTTATGGAGTTTATGTTACGAAAAACAAAATAGATAAAACTATCTGGAGTAAATCCCTTCTTAGAGGAAAAAAGATTGCATCTATTAGAGGGGTATTTTGGTCAGATTCATTTGCAAAAAAGCAAAACCTTGAGCTTTTTCTGGTTCAAGATGCTAACCAATTAACAAAGATGTTAGAGTATAGTAGGATTGATGGCTTTCTTACAGATACTTTAACATTAAAACTAGCTATTCTTGCGAATAAAATAAATCCTGAAGACTACTGGGTAAGTCCAAGTTTAGTCGATCTATCAGTATATCACTATTTAATTAGCAAGCATTATGAGGTGGCTCCTAGATTAAAAGATATAATTAATTCGTATACAAAGTCAGGATTACTTGATGATTTGATTGAGAAAGAAGTTATAAATGATATTGAGCCAGTAGTTAAGTATGATATTTCAAGTTCCAATGCATGGTACCCTTTTATTTTTGAAAAAAGTACTGGAGAAACTGTTGGAATACTTATAGAGTTGATTCAAGAGATATTAAAGAGAGCAAAAATTAAAGGCTTACCTGTAAAGTTAGGTTCAGAAACCTCAGGGCAGGAAGCGCTTGAACTTAAAGAAGTTGATCTAGATATAAAAAGTCCATCTTGGATGCCTAATGGAAAGTTTGATGATAAATACTTTATATCAAAAAATATTTTGTCTGTAGATGATGTTGTTATTATGCCCAAAGGTAGCAGAGAGGCTAAAGATTTGGGTCTAAACTATAGTGAAAAAGTCGGTACTATAAAAGGTTATGATTATTATGATCAAAAACGTCTCAAACGAGTTGATTTTGAAAATGAAAAAGAATTAATTATTGCTGTAAGTAATAGCGATGTCAAACAAGGAATAATAGGGAAACTAGCAGGTCTTTACTGGTCTGACAAGTTAAAAATAGAAGTAACATTTGGAGCGGTACACACTAATGCTCCTCTTGTCTTGAGAATGCATAAACATCTGACACCTTATAAAGAAAGGGTTAACTCTGCTATAGAACAAATAATAGCTGATGGCACTTTACAAAAGATTCTAGATAAATATCTAACTAGTCAGGGCAATCGCATATAAAAATACAACAAAATCAGTATAATAGGATGATTAGCAACTGACTTAGAGCATCACATTGGAAAAAAATAATACAAT
>NZ_AUAF01000348.1 GCF_000428585.1 Zooshikella ganghwensis DSM 15267
AACAAGGAATTTCAAATCACCGAATGAAATGTTTTTAGGGTGGCGAGTCGATTTACTCGCTAATTAAGAATTGCACTTATTAGTTGAAACCAAGAGCTGGTTGTTTATTAAAAAATGAAGAAACAAGAAATTATAGCCCTTGCTCAAAAAGCCATTCAAGACAGAGACTTACCATTTCAAGAGCCACTATTCATTCGCTGTTCAAGGAAATACTATTTCTTTGGTGATAAGACTTGGTATATACGAACTAATAGCAGCATGCGAGGTGGTAACGTTAATATCTGGATCGATGATAAAACTGGTACGGTTTTGCGAGTGGGGTTTGCAAATAGGTAGCTCCAAAATATCTGGAGCTACTATAAAAAAATCACAATTGAGTGTTAAGATTGAGTTTCCTCTTGAGTGCTAAAAACAGGCTCTTCTTTAGTGGGGAAGTCGTATGATTTTGCTGTGAGAATTAGCTGTTCCTTGTAATTATAAATGTCGTTTAGTGACTCAATATGGGTCCGCTCTTCATGCTTTCCATAAAATATGCCAATATACTTTTTCTTTGAATTGAAATGCAGCCTACAAATAGGTTTTCTGTTATTGTCATCTAGTAAAATACCACAGTAGTTTTTTGTATCTCTAATAGCAACTCTACCTAGGTCAATATCTGAGGCTAGAATTGCTTTAACTATATGGTAACCCTCTATTTCCTCTTCCGTTGTCACTATGCCATTGTCAGGTTCAATATCATCATCTTGTTTTTCTTTTGGCTCGAATTCATGTTGAGTATTAGTTTTTAGTAGTCGGTTTATTTTTTCATTTAGCACATCGCTGATAAACTGATTGATAGCACCTTTAACGAGGGATGAAAACTGTTCTTTTATTTGCTGTGTGAAACGGCCGTTGTATACCTTAGAGACAAAATATCTTACGAATTCTTCAGAGGGATCAGCTATCTCCTCAGAAAAGGCTTTTTTGATTGCGCCTGTGTATTTGAGGGTGCTTGCCGTATCTAGGATGCTATCTAGTGAAAAGCTAGATTTTTCAAATTTTTTGAGCTCATTTAAGTCATTTTCGTGTAGTTGTAGCATATTGATGGTTAAAAATGGATATTTATCCATCTTATTGGGTTCTTCCAAATCAGTAAAGAAGCGGTATTCAATACCATTTGTCAGGATGCCAAATCGGGCTTCAGATACGGAAAAATATCTATATAACTGGCCTGCATGTTCGTTATCTAGGTCTTTATCGTGGTTTTTACACTCGATTAACATGATGATTTGATCATCTTTTTTGATGGCATAATCGACTTTCTCGCCTTTTTTGACGCCTACATCTGCAGTAAACTCAGGCACGACTTCTAATGGGTTAAATACGTCGTATCCTAAGCAGCTAATAAAAGGCATGATGAAAGCATTTTTGGTTGCTTCTTCAGTATTGATTTGTAACCGCTGGTCAGGGATTTTGTTGGCGATTGCTCTTATTTTTTCAATTAAGTCCATTGTTGTATTCCTAATGTAACAATCCATGTTAACTGGTTAAGTATAGCGATCAAGTTTAAAATAATATAATTATAACGCGATGCTCGACTTTTTAGCCTATTAATTTAGCTAACTGAAGAGGAGCATTGCCTTGGTTCCTATTAAATAATACACACAAACTGTGTG
>NZ_AUAF01000349.1 GCF_000428585.1 Zooshikella ganghwensis DSM 15267
ACAAAAACCATGATATGAAGTAATTCTAACCTATTGCTTCTAATAGCTTATTTTTAGCTGTCAGGTGTATCCAATAATGGCCAAAGTCGAGTATAAAGGTTAATATTTTTTTCGGTATGAGCATGAGATGTATCTTTATAAGGGATTGAATGATCTACTCTTAGTCCTGATCTCAGTAAAACTTTATTTTGTGTTTTGATGTCAATCTCTGCTATGTTGGTATCATTCAGCTCATCATCAAATGTATCAAAATTAAATCGCTGATAAGCTAGCTGCAGCTGTGGTTCAATAATAGTTTTTTCATTGTCTGCAACAACAATAGGGTAACCATACTCTAATGATGCAATGAACCCTATCCCGTTAGTATCACCTTTTACATTGTTTATAGAATTCGAATCAACTTCATAAGAAGATAGCTGTACTACACCATCAAGGTACCAGCCTTTATCATCTATTAAAGTACCATAAAGACCAATGGCATAGCTGGTCATGTCCACATCACCAATTTTTTGACTATTAAGTGCATCGACTGTTTGATCAAGCTTACCACTGCCAATATATAGTCCGGCTCGAGTCAACTGCAGTCGTTCTTTATCATAAGACCGATATAAATCTAACCCTGCTTGAAGTCCAGACCAGTCTGCATCAAAATCATGTTCTTTAGAAAAGCGAAATTTATAATCATTATTAAACACTCTGACCCAGCCTGTTTGTGATCGATCATCATGTTCAGGATTCATTGTTTGGTCTTGGCGAGCATTAATTACATCATATGTATCTCTTTCATGAAAACTGCCAATACTGTCCCACATAAACCGGCCCATGACGACTGGAATAGATTTGTAAATAGGCACTTCTTGTCGGACACCAATAGAACGTAAATACCAGTTTTGATCAGTGCCAGCTTGATTTTGGAAAAATAAATTATATTCATAGGCCCCAGCGGCAACATAGTTACCAAGTCGAAAACTGTTTGCTGAGCTTGTACCATCAACTTGAACTACTAAAATACCATCGCTTTTGGTTTGAGCTCCTACACCACCTGAATTTTGAATGATCAGGCTCGTTGTACCGCTACTATTTCCATTGATGATAAACCGATCCGATGTGGCGTTGTCATTGCTTAACACCGTATCTAAAACCAATTGGCCTGTTCCGCTGTAATTACCGCCAACAGTGAAAGTATCATTGGCTTCAGCATCTGCGAGGGTTAAAGAACCATTATTGATTAAATTACCTGTCACGGTATATGAGCCAGGACTATTGCCAATTGAAATGATGGAAGCACCATTATTTATGGTTAAAAGTTCTGTGGTAATCGTGCGTGAACTGCCAAGGTTACCTATAGCACCATTGGTAAAAGTAATATTTTCCCAGTTAGTTACTGTGGGGACGTCACCTTGCCAACCATCAAAAGTCAGCTGATCAATAGCACCATCGCCTGAAGAGGCATCATCACCACCGTCTAATGTGGTAATATTTTCCAGCACAGCAGATGATGATACCGTCATAGAATCTGTGCCTAATCCTAAATCCACATTGCTGTTTCGAATCGTTCCACTGCTAATAACTCGTTGACAGGTAAGCCACTAGTTTGACTAGTGTGACTCTCAAGGCTTGGCCTCTAGATTCAGTTTTATGGAGAAAGAAGA
>NZ_AUAF01000350.1 GCF_000428585.1 Zooshikella ganghwensis DSM 15267
CACCCAAAAATAGCCGATAACAGAAGTTACCGGAAGTTTTTTCAAGGGGGTTGAGTATTCTGGGGAGGGGTAGGCGCACTAAGGCCACGAGCAAATACATCAGTAGCCACTGATATACTACTTGCGCCTTTTAAAATTTACTCGGAGAAATAAAAAAGCCCACAAAAGTGGGCCTTAAGAAAATAAATATAAGTGGGCGAGTAAGCCTGAGAAGTTTCACCTCAGGTCTAACCACTTATTTGGCCAAAAGTATGACCCTCAATACAAGCTTTCAGGAAACTTTAAAGCTGGCATACTATCTACAAAAAATAATAATTCAATATTTAAAATTACCAAACAAAGAAAAACCACAAATACCTTAAAAAATTTTTTCCTAGATGTTTTTCCTTCATCACTTAGTATTGAGCTATTAAAAATAAAAACAGGTATAATTTTAGATAAAAAACCACCATTTCTATTTGAGTCTTTAAATAGTTTTAGCCACAAAAAGATGGACCAAATTGCAAGGCCAAACATACAAAGCCAAGAAATCGTAAGTAAAATTAAAACAAAGGCTCCTGTTATATTTGATATGTCTGCCTCCATAAAGGCTCCTATTGCTCACTCACGATAATATTCTTTCCACTCACTTGAAGAATTCATTCCCCTGGCAAATAAAACATTTCCAAATATATCTTGATGGGGCTGAATATCAATATTAGATAATGAATCCACCACTCCCTCATCATCTCTAGTTACAAATTGATTAAGACTCCCCGCAATAAAATCACCCAAATCATTAGAGTGCGGAAAACTTCTCCAGGTATTACTGTTATACTTTTCAAATTCCGTACCTGATTCGGCATAAAATTGTTCATATTGACCATTAGGGTATAGGCATAATTTATCAACGTATTTTTTTGTTGTTAACGTATAACAGCCAGAAATATCCTCGACCGGGAAAATCCAGCCACCATATAATACAAAGGTGCCTATAAGCCCCACTAAAGCTAAAGTAATAAGGTAAATTAGAAGCTTTTTCATTACTGATTCCTCACCTGCGAAGTCCATTCAATAGTCATATGAACATCACTTGCTTTTGGACCAATTGACCAACCAAACCATTTTTCTGTATACCTACCTGCAAAAAGTGAACTGACTCCCATAGTATTTGTAGCTCGGAATAAAATCGTTTGATCAACAACTACGGCTTTTCCTCCACCCCAGCTGCCTACAACATGCTCAGCAATATTATTTGTTCTAAAAAAGCGTGAAGTGTTAAATGCATAACCGAAATCATCAACTCGATCACCATTTTTCAATTTACCTCCAAACTTGTCATAGAGAAACCTTTCAAAAGTTTGAGCGCCTTTTCCCTGACTAAATAACTGAGACATTTTACTATCAGGTCCAAAGTATAAACTTCCACCGTCACCATTTCTTCCAACGACTTCATCAAAGTAAGTGAAAACATCAATTGGAGACATGTTATTTATTTGTTCTTGAGATAATTTATTTTGAGCGTTTTCAATGTTGGTATTAGCAAAACTTGTACGTCTTGGTGCTCTCCCAAAATTCTCCCTTCTTAAAGGAGTCGTTGTATACCTATTTCTAAAATCACTGCCATCAGTGGTATTCGACTCACCACGACCTATTCGGTTGTA
>NZ_AUAF01000351.1 GCF_000428585.1 Zooshikella ganghwensis DSM 15267
TTGTGTACAATATAAAGTGCCGAGGAAAAAGCTTACTTAATGATCTAATAGAGCTATTGATATAACCCCCTAGGAATCCATATAGAGCCTTTTTAATAATAACATTATGAGTTAGGGGTTAAACAACAAACCCCTAACTCATTATTAGCGCGGTACCCTTCGTTTGGCTTATATACAACAAAAGGCTTATTCTTTCTCAGTACCTTTAAACTCACTTTTAGCATTGTCCCAAGCCTGCTGAAAGGATGAAAACGCATTCGAAAAACCTTGCTTCATTTCATCCCAGGCATCAGCAGTACTGTTTTTCATCCCACCGTACCACTCCGCTAGCTCATTGCGCTGTTTATGAAGCTCATTAAGTGCAGAGCGGGTTTTAGCCCGAGTGGCTTCACTCATTTGATCCCAGTTTTTATCGATATCTTCTTGCATCTCATGAATGCGCATATCAACTTTATCCAGGGCCGAAGAGACTTTTGCCATTGCCTGATCCCGCTTTTCCACTGAATAATTTTTTACAGCACGAAGCGCTTCTTGAGATTCTTGCTTTACCTCTTCAATAGAGGTTGTATTTTCAGCTTCTTGAGCCATACAAACCATACTTGACAATACCACCGATGACAGCATGAACGCTGCACAAACCGACTTCAAAACAGCCATGGCTAAAAACCTCAATTTCTATATTACTTAAAACGTGAAGCCGCAGATTTCAATGCTTCACTCAATGATTCCCAAGCTAACTCGACACCGGTTTTTACATCCTCCCAGGCATCATCACTGGCAGCTTTTAGCTCTTGAAGCTTAGCATGCGCTTCTTGGCGCTTCTTACGAATATTCTCAAGCTGCTCGTGGTACTCATGGCGTGTATCTTCTTTAACATGCTCTGCTTTAGATTTGAGCCTGTCAATCTCTTCATTCCAGTGGTCAAGTTGTTCTTGCAATTTCTTTTCGTATGTTTCTTTCATACTCATGATAAGATTCCCATAACCATTCAGTCACAACATAGCCTTCACTGTACAACACCTTCGTTACATATACTCTTTAGCAATGATTACTTTATTGTGACAAAACATTTGACCATTCGGATATCTAGTAATTCCTTAACTGAGAATAATTAATCGATTCCAAAAAGCTTTTTACATCATATTACACGCTAACATTCGTTTTTATAACGTCAATAATAAGCATTTTACTCAAAACAAAATAATTCTATACCCTATTAATGTCCAGCCAATAAGCACTGGCAAGATAAATAATATGAAACCATTTGCAGCATGGATGCTGCAAATGAGCCTCCAGGGACGGATTCACGGCGGGTTGAATATTACTTATGTTGTCCAGTGCAACTCAGCCTGACCAATACCACCACATAAAAAATTAACTGGGTAAAATAGTTATATATAAGACTCTTTTTGAACTCATTAATAAATACTAACTGTTACACAGTAAACAAAGCTTGCTAATGATAAGTACGTTTAGTGTATTGACAGCAAGACAGCTTATTTATTCCACCCGTGCCAAAAGGCCATCCTTGGCCCAGGGCAATCGCATATAAATTTACACCGAACAAATTAGCTTCATTAAATATTCATGATCCCAACCAGCAGAGAGTCTCTTATTTTTTATTC
>NZ_AUAF01000352.1 GCF_000428585.1 Zooshikella ganghwensis DSM 15267
CTAGGGCTTGATTACTTACACAGGGTACTAGTAGAAGGAAGTGTTAACCTGGCAGTATTTCGGCACTCCCTGAAAGTTTTGTCCTGTACATAGAATTAGCTTTTAAAGCTTACGTCAGTAACTTGCTACTGCCGTTCAGTTTGTAGAGGGGATGTTTAAAAGAGGAGGTTATAAGCGATGATGAAAACAATTAAAATTAGAGGAATTGATCATATTGTACTGAGAACAGCACAGCCTCAGGCTATGATTGACTTTTACTGTCGTATTTTAGGTTGTGTTGTAGAACGAAAGTTAGCGAACTCAGTTGGTCTAACTCAACTACGGGCTGGTAATGCGCTAATTGATATTGTTGATGTGAACAGTGAGCTAGGACGAGCGGGTGGGGGAGCACCAACGGTGACTGAAAGAAATTTGGACCATTTTTGTTTGGTTTTGGAGCCTATATCAAATGAAAAACTAAAGTACTATTTAGGGCAACACAATATCAGTGAGGGGAATTTTGAAGAGCGTTATGGTGCCGAGGGAATGGGACCTTCTTTATACATTAAAGATCCCGATGAAAATGTGGTGGAACTAAAATCGGCTTTGTTATAAACCGAGTTGGTCCTGGGTTAATTCCTGTAAATCATCAAAGTCAAGATCGGAAAGACCCATATGCGCTAAAATCATACCTTTATTTTGTTCCCACTCATGATCTGTTGATTGGCCACCTATGCTTTCATATAGCTTACAGATATGCTCTGCCATCTTTAAAAGACAGATAAGGTCATCTTGATCATTCCCTTTAAAATAGGCAGATTTATCTGCAATGGGTGTTAAGTGGTGATGGTCTCGAATAATTTCGGCTATGTCGTTACTAAGCTGCCAAGCTTTAGCAACATAATAACCTACGATACAGTGATTGGTATGGAAATGATGATCTTCAAACTCAGTAATACTATCAACAGATTCATCATAAGCTTCGCGACAAATGGTTAGGTAATCAGGAAACTTTTGTAGCATTAAAGGGATGCCACAGTTATGGAATAGGCCGATTATATAAGCTTCATCAACGGCTAATATGTTGAGTTGTCGAGCTAATAAGACCATTGTTAGCGAAACGTCTTTGGCTCCTTGCCAGAAATTTTCGAGTGCACGTGCATCCACTTTATCAAATGAACGTTTTAATAAAAGTCCATTGATAATATTAGTGACATAAGGACAGCCAAGTAGCAGCACAGCTTGAGGGATAGAGTTAATTTTATTAGTTCTGGCAAAGGCTGGAGAATTAACTGTTTTAAGTACCATTGATCCAATACCTGGATCAGTGCTAATAACCTCAGCAAATTTATGAATATCATCTCCGACCGCTTTAACCTGCTGTATTAGCTTAGGTTGAGGTGGGATAAAAACACCTGTTAAATCAATAGGTTTGGCTAAGTCCATAATTAGAACTGTTTATAACTTCATAAAATAATATGTTTTAGTCTAGTCTGCAAAGTCTAGCTATCAAGTAAAAATATAAAATCAGCCTATGTACAGGACAGAAAGCTGAATAACTTTGAGAAATCAATTGGTTAGAAGTGAATTGATCCTTCATTG
>NZ_AUAF01000353.1 GCF_000428585.1 Zooshikella ganghwensis DSM 15267
ACCGTGGCTTTTGGCACACCTAAACAGTACGAGGTAGTGACCGAATGGCATGACACTTTGCGTTTACCCACTGCCAAAATCACACGCGGTGAGCGGGTGGAATATCGCTATGACGACAAAGGTCGGTTAATTAGTACAATTGGCCTTTAACACCATTATTTAATGTAAATCTGTAGTTTTGAATAGTTAAGAAAATGAGAAATTATTTATATAGATTCAGGTGTGATTTTTTAGAAAAATTCTCAGTAGTTATCTTTCTCTGTATTTCTGCGAATGTCGCTGCTAACCCTGAGACAGGGTTTTGGTCTTTTACTGAGGCAAATATTTATTATCCTGACGATTATCATTTGGGGTTTGAAAAATTTCATACACCTCAAGCAGGTTGTGATAATTACTTTAAAAAACGTGGTATGAAGCGCTATCCTGCAAAAGATGCTCTGTTTAAAGGGAACTATTTAAGTTATATCTGTGCAGCTAGAACTGATAACTCTTGGCATGGTGCAGTAGGTATAAATTTTCACGAGTTAAAGTGCAACAATGAAAAGTATTATGATTACTTTAAAATGCTTTGCTCATCTAAAGCTAATAGTGGTTCTGGAGACTGTAAATCACCAGAGACAACACCAGCCGAAGGCAATCCTATCAGAATTGCAACAGGTAATAAGCACCATGTTGAGTCTTTATTTGATGGTTCTTTACCACTAAAGTTTATTTACAACAGTGTTGATGGGAAGTGGAATTATAATTACTATTATTTTTTTAGAGATTTTTCTTACGACAAAAAACTGTATTACCGGCCTGATGGCAAAGTTCTGGCTTTTCAGAAAAAAGAAGGAAAATGGTTCATTCCAGGAGAAAGTGGAATCCAGCTATTTCTCAACTATAGGTATACTAAGGTAGACTACTCTGGACAACGTGAATACTATGATGATCAAGGCCGTATTTATCGCATTATAAAGCCTCAAGGCACAGTCCAAAATTTTAATTGGAATGATGAACAGTTAGTTATTCGAGATGGCCAGGGCAATCAGTTAACCCTTACTTTCGATGATAAAAAACGGCTGGTTTCGGCTACTCAACCCAATGGTAAACCTACCACCTTGGAATGGAGTGATGATGATAAGCTGATAAAAGTCACCCAGTCCGATGGTAGTATCCGTCAATATCATTATGAGAATTCAACCTTTCCAAAGCATTTGACAGGTATTACCGATGGTAATGGTAACCGCTTTGCTTCCTGGACATATGATAGTCATGGCCGTGCGATTAGCTCTGAACACGCGGGTGGTACCGAAAAAACCTCCCTGGAATACCATGCTAATAACAGCACCACGGTCACCAATCCTTTAGGTAAAAAAACCACCTATCACTTCAATGTGATTAATGGCGTGCATAAAGTCGTGAAAGTAGAAGGCCAACAAACCGAACACTGTGCGGCCGCCAACAAAGCCTATACCTATTACGATAACGGTTTGCTCAAAACCAAGACCGACTGGAAAGGGATGGTGACGACGTTTGAATACAACGATCGTGGCCTGGAGACCAAGCGCACCGTGGCTTTTGGCACACCTAAACAGTACGAGGTAGTGACCGAATGGCATGACACTTTGCGTTT
>NZ_AUAF01000354.1 GCF_000428585.1 Zooshikella ganghwensis DSM 15267
TACCACACACTTAAGCTTAAACGGTGGTATTTTACTCAGGTGGGTCAAAATTCGATTGCTGCTAGTGGGTCAGTTTTACATTGCTGCTGACAATTATATTTATATCTTTGTTGATATACCTGTTTTTGGGGTAGTTTTCCCCATTTTCGGGGTGCGAATCCCCAAATTTGGGGTTTGGCGTTATCCCCATTTTTGGGGTGGTTTTCTCCAAAATTGGGGTATTTTTCCCTAAATTTGGGGATACACGCGTCCCCATTTTCGGGGATACTTGCCCCAAATTGGGAGCTTTTTTTGTCCGCGGTTTGACCAGCTTCCATTCAGATATAACAGGATTAATACCATATTGTTTAATCGGCCCCTGCCCTTCTCTGAGTAAAATCTTGGAGTCAACTAGTTTTTTATTACGGTGGAAATATGCTTTTTTGAATACCTGACATATCCGCCAGTTGACTTAGTGCAATATAATCTTTTGACTTGTGAAAACCATACGTCTTACGAATTATCGTTAATACCAAGCGAAACTCACGACCGCTTAGCTCCATTCGACATAAAGCTTCTAATAACTCATCGGCGACACGTGTATAACCTTTTTTTATATCCACGATCGTTGAATCTCCCTGATGCTTATTATCCGAAGCGTGACTACCTAGATACGAAATATCATTGTTTTTTATATCAACCGTGTTCATAATTGCCTCCGTTCTGGTTAGATCCTGAAAGCTGCTTCACACCCACACTCTGTGAGCAGCTTTTTTGTTTCTGATTTAACAAGACTTTTTCATAGCGTTTCTCGAGAACATCCACAGCAGATTGTGCTGTTGCCGCGGACTCCTTTAATTCCCGATGGGCACTTCGAATGGCTTCATGTGTAGGGTTTGTGCCAAGCTGGATCACAGAAGGCTGAGCTTCCATATTTTCTTTCGTTAACGCCGCGGCCATTGACTGGCTGCATAAATCGCTATTGTCTATTTGCTTAACACCTATAAAAACACTAGCTATGTCGTAGATTTCATTAAAATACGCCAGACGTAAATCGAGGGGCATAGCGGCTACAATACAGAGGCTTCAATAAAAAACAGTCGATTCAGGCCTTGGAAAACCCATTACGAGGAGATAGCCAATAAAACCGTTAAATTACAGTCGGATTGTCAGTTTTATTATGATCGAAAGCTCGTATTAATCGAACAAGTTGCTAAACTGAAAAGAGAAAAACAGTACCTCGAAAACTGGCTCCATAAAAACAACCAACTTAAAAAAACCTTAGTGTAAATCAGCAGGATGGCATCACGATGGAAAAATGGAAGCCTAATGAGCGCGTTATTCATTTTATTAAGCTTGAACTGCCACAAGCTTTTAGAGCCATTTTATCTACGACGCAATTAAATATTTCGGCCTCAATTGCAAATAAAGCGATTGCCAAAATGATTAATTCATGTCGTGAAAACAATCTAGATTAAGGCTTTGTAATATAAAGGACGGGCAAAAAATGGCATTTAAATTAAATACAGTTTTATTATTAACAATACTGTGGACACTTTTTGGCTGAGAGTCGTAGGTTGTACCAAAGATAGAAACTGCGAGAATGCGGTTATCAACGTCGTATTGTCACAG
>NZ_AUAF01000355.1 GCF_000428585.1 Zooshikella ganghwensis DSM 15267
TCCACCTTTGACTCCTAATCACTCCACCTTTGACTCCCAATCACTCCACCTTTGACTCCCAATCACTCCACCTTTCACCTCTGAAGCCCTTGATATATATGGGCTGTAGAGGCGCTAAAAAGGTTTTAAAAACAAGATAAAAAGAATATACAAACAAGACAAACAGCGCCCACGTACATGCGCGCGCACGCGTTATAGAGAACTAAGTAAAAATCTGTTAAAATTTTGTTTGTTGTGTTTGATGTATTTTTTTGATTCTCACGAATACACTTAAAAAGCTCTGAGAAGCGATATAAGACACTTTAAACTTACCCTCTAACATTTACCACCTAGACAAAAAAAATCGCTAAGATAAGCCCTCAGCTCGATATACGGCATAATTTGTATGACCTTTTGCTATATACTTCAAATATCTTATAACCTGTTCACCTGAACTGTAGTTTTGGGAGTACGCCACATGAAGGGCTATGGCCTCACTTCATCAGCTCAAGCCCTAGAGATCGCAACGAAAGTATGCGAGGTTCTCGGAAATGGCAGCGGCCATGCTGTTGACTTGCTGCTAGAAACTGCAGCGCAAGAAACCAAACTTGGCAACTACCCGGATAGGACACCTACAGGCGCGGGTGTAGGCTTGTGTCAGATCGACCTGATATCATTCAAAGACATTCAAAACCGGGCGAGATCCACGGACAGAGACAGGCTGAGAGAGTCGTTTAACGTGGATCTCAGCAAGCTACAACACAGAGACTTAGCCTATTCCCCGCTATTGTCGTTTATCTTCTGTCGCCTGCATTACAAGCTAAGGCCGGGTGCAATACCTGAAACGCTAGAGGGGCGGGCGGACTACTGGAAAAAGCACTACAACACCGTGGCCGGAAAGGGTAGGCCAGAGGAATATGTTAAGAGTGCGGAGGTTGGTAAGGTAGAATTGTTTTTTAGTATAAACATTTTCAGCTTTATTTTGAGGAAGCAGTATGAGGTCGAAACCAACAAGGGAAGAGATTGTTGAAGCGATAAAACGCGATGAGTGGATAGAGGGTATGCCCGATCAGTACTGGGTAGTGGATGGTGAGGTTTATCTGTCAAAGAAGGAAATGCCATCTTCAGTGAAGGAGAGCTTCGATGACACAGATCGGGAGTTTGAAGAGTATAATAATCAAAAATCAAAATATTGTGTTAATGACGTTGAGTATCAGGATATAAAAAGTATTCCTGCAAAATTTAGGAAGGAAGTGGAAGAGTTTGAGAAAGAGAATCCGAAGCAAGAAAAATATAGGTTAACTTTATCTGGAGTTAAACCATTACGAATTGGTTTTAAAGAATACCTGGTATTAAATATTCTGTTTTTTGTTTTTCTCTATTTATATTTGAGCAATTCGTAGGTGCGTAAAACCCCGCCCGTCAGGGCGAGGAAGATGCTAATACCCATACTATGATTCGGAGTTAGCTTTACTATGATTCGGAGTTAGCTTTACTATGGTGGAAGTATAAGTAAATCAAACCTACAGGGGATATAAAAACCGCCAAAAACCAACAAATAAACATTGTCATTAACTTAACAACAAGCATCAGTATTGCGTTAACAATAAACACATTATTGCCAAAAA
>NZ_AUAF01000356.1 GCF_000428585.1 Zooshikella ganghwensis DSM 15267
GGCTTCGAGTTCTTTTTGAGTCACCATAATGGCCTATCCTTATACATTGTTAACATTAAGAGTAGGCGGTTACACAGAATCTTTTACAGTCTCCATTATGAGTGAAGAAACCTCAGTATTAATTAAAAAAAACCTTTCTGCATTTGACCGCGTTGGCTCCTATAATCAAGATCAAATTAATGGATTTGATGAAGCATTTTTAAACCAGTTTCTTCAATTCATATCCCTTAACAATGCTCAACATGGTTTGGATGCCATGGCAGGGAATGGCAATTTAACCCACCGAATGATGAGCTACTGCCACCATCACAACATTAAATTACCTTCTTTCACACTACTAGAATACTCATCCGTTCAAACTGAATTGGCACGTACAACCTTTAACGAAGCTAATGTGAACATTATTAATGGCGATGTCCTTACTATGAGCGACCGCATTTCTCAGCAAGCATTAGCTGCAAATTATTTTGATCGAGTGTGATAAAAAGTGGTAATCACGAAATACCATTTGCCAAACAATTCCAGCTTTATAAAAGTATATTTAATGTGCTAAAGCCAGGAGGGGTATTTATAAACCTGGGGTTTCTATTCAGTAATCAACGTGAACGTGAAGAGTTTACTCAAATAACGAGAATAAAAGATAACCTTATCGGTGCAACAGACTCTGTCATAAATCGTTATTTTCTACTACGCCACGAGCTATACTCTTTATTACATGAAGTGGGTTTTACCTCAATAGGCTGTGAAATAACATTTGACTACTCTATTCACTCTGACATTGTCAAAAAAGAATACTTCCCCACCAACCCAAACGCGATTAAAGACATTTTTACCGCTCAACAGCAAGCAAAAACACTGTTAAAAAATAATCGTATTGAGCTTAGTAAGACAGCAAACTCAAGCAGTATGTACCTACCGGGTGAAATTACAGTTGCCACAAAACCTAAAGTATCTTAATCAATAATAGGAAACGTAAAATCAACACTATATATTCCACTGCTCATTAACTCTTGCAGTTAATATATGATCTTGCCACTGACCATTAATATTCAAATATTTTTTTGCATACCCTTCTTTTTCGAAACCAAGGCGTTGTAAAAGACGCCCACTTCTTTTGTTTTCTGGAATATAATTTGCCATTATCCGGTGCAGTTTATGTTCTTTAAACATATATTCAATGGTCTTTGATAGCACCTTAAACATCAGGCCCTGTCCTTGATAACGATAATCTACTGAGTAACCTAAATGACACGCATGAAAAGCACCACGAATAATATTGCTATAATTACAAACCGCCAAAATCCGTTTACGTTCTCCATCAAATACTGACCAGTATACTCCTCGACCGGAACTATAATCAGCCAAATACAACCGTAGACGACTTTGCCAAGCTTGAAAGGTATGATAATGACTATCCCGCTTAGGCTCCCATTGAGCTAAATGATCACGATTATCCAAGTAATACTGCAAAATGATGCTCGCTTCACTGGGATCAGGAAGTGTTATGATTAGGCTCTATATGGATTCCTAGGGGGTTATATCAATAGCTCTACTAGATCATTAAGTAAGCTTTTTCCTCGGCACTTTATATTGTACACAAACT
>NZ_AUAF01000357.1 GCF_000428585.1 Zooshikella ganghwensis DSM 15267
TACTTCTCGTGGTGCCAGATATGGATTGTTTAGGTTTGATTGCCAAAGACCATCGATTATATGGCCATTAATAGGTGTTGTGCTTTCCATAGCAAGTACTCTATGATTTTTTATATAGCATATCTCATTAAAACCAAAAATCAAATAAAAAAGGTTATTAAATTATACTTTTGTGATTGCTAATATTAATCAAAAGGCAAGAAAGTCTTGCTGCTAATAATGAGCTAGCTTATTAAGCAGGGGGTAGGAGGTTAGTATCTGTTTTTTATTTGTTCAGATAGAGCTTTAAGAATTGCGAGGTCTTCCCTAGTTAACTTC
Organism: Zooshikella ganghwensis DSM 15267; assembly: GCF_000428585.1. Taxonomy (GTDB): domain Bacteria; phylum Pseudomonadota; class Gammaproteobacteria; order Pseudomonadales; family Zooshikellaceae; genus Zooshikella; species Zooshikella ganghwensis. The sequence continues at coordinate 319 of NZ_AUAF01000357.1, forward strand.
TTCTCAGTAATCAGGGTTGTAAAGTCATGAATTACGCTCATTTGCTCTTCAAGGAATGATGAGTCTTGTTCAGTTGTATTGGTATGATTCGTGTTTGGATCTACGTTGAAGCTAGCAAGATCATCATTTCTATCAAGAAACCAGGAGCCTTTTAGTTGTAATACTTCACTAAGCTTTTCTAGCTTATCTCTTCTGGGATAGGTACGGACTTCAGCTTCTTTAGCTTCCCACCTGCCAACAGCACCTGTTGTAACGCCACAATAGTTGGCAACTTCAGTTTGGGTAAGGTTGAGTTCTCTACGTCGTGATCTTAACTTTGACCAAAGCTTTCCCATTTGGCGAGCTTCGACTGAAGCTTTGGCTTTCTCAAATGACTCCTCATCCATTTCTGCAATAGATGCGATTATAGGTGATTCAATTTGTTTCTCAGAGTAAAACCAGTTGATATCAACTTTTAAAATCTCACTTAGCTTTTGAAGTTTATCTTGTTTTGGGAAAGCTTTCCTATCAGGCTTTTGAGATTCCCACTGGTTAACAGCAGTCTGCGAAACACCACAGTAGTCGGCTACTTCCTTTTGAGTTAGCTCTAACTCTCGCCTTCTTGCTCTTAACTTTCGCCAAAACTCATTCATAAATATTTACTTGATGTAATCAAAAAAAGCTTTTATTATGATTTTACAAAGAAGAAATCGGCACTCTGTTAGAGGGCACCAGTTGACATGTTAAACTCTTATAGGAGCAAAAACCAGTGCCAAGGCTACCTTTATGCCTAAATTCAATGGTTTTCGTTATATGGAGCCATAACATACTCTGAATGGCTACAAGTGTTTCTGAGGCGATGATAAAACTTTACCTCAATTTTAATTTAACGTCACTTAGTTTAATTTTACTGTAAGTTTATACAGCCACTGTTCTGATAAGGAGTATCTAACATCATTTCGTTATATTTTATCTAATTAAAGCGGTTTATTTTCAGAGTTTAACTTTGCTTGAAGTTGTTACTCTCAATCAATACAGGAGGTATTGTTTAGTAAAAAGTACTTAAACTGATTCCTACTTAACTCATTTATTTTCAAATGCTCTTGAATCTGCTTTGTGACACTAGTGGGTTAAGCCATCTTTTCATGTTTAAAAAATTAAGATTCTTATTTTTGTAGATAAAAAAAAGCTGCCAGATTCTCGGAGGAAAAAGGCAGCTTATTAACACTAGAAGAGTAATTAGTATGGATGAATCTCACGATAAATACAATGGTTA
>NZ_AUAF01000358.1 GCF_000428585.1 Zooshikella ganghwensis DSM 15267
CACACAGTTTGTGTGTATTATTTAATAGGAACCAAGGCAATGCTCCTCTTCAGTTAGCTAAATTAATAGGCTAAAAAGTCGAGCATCGCGTTAACATCAGCTAATTTAGAGGGAGCCAACTTAGAACAGGCAAACTTTTGTGGTGCGACCTGGATAGATGGGGATTTATGCCATGAAGGCTCAATTGGCTTTTGCTTAAAGGAAGGTCCAAACCCTGGCGTTTGTAATTAAACAGTCTTTTATTACAAACCAGAAAACTATTTGTTTAATAGTTATAAAATAAGTTTAAATGCACTGCTATTGATGTTTAACAGGCTTGTATAGATAAATATTTATAGTGTATTTGTCTTGATCCTAATGACGCAATCACGCAGTTTTTAGGTAAGCTTCTGTTGAAGCTTACCTTTTTGTATTTTTATACCTATCAGCAATAAACAGCTATAACGTTATATCTATCAGGATCAAAACGAAACGTCACATACTACTCTGGAGCCCTATCAGGGCGTAAACCTTGTTTATAATTGCATATACCCTTCACGAATAATTTCTAGATTTTGTTATCTTCACTCCTCACCCCAATCACCTATTAATATAGGCTCATGGGGCTTCGTCACTCGATGGCCGCACCTAAAAACCATTCTTATTGGGTGTATATACCGTACTCCTCCGAGCAGGACTGCCTTGTTCTAACAAAAAATCACTATTTTTTCGAGACACCCTTAACTTATTAAAAAAATTGTAGTATTAGCCTCAAACAACGGTCATCTTTCCTGAATTAGCTATACTTCTATTAATGCTTGTTCTTTTAAAGGGGTAAGAGATGGCTTTATTTGACGTTGAGCTTACAGATGAAAGCAAAGAGTATAAAGCCATTGATGAATTCCTGCACGAGGCTTTTTACGATGTAGAAATAATTGATGAGTCTGGTCAGTGGAGTGTTTATACAGAAACATCCTTTCAAGAAGCTGCAGATTTGATCCGTAAAAAATTTCCTCACCTAACAGAAGATCAACTTTTGATAAAAAATTTAGAATAGCTTTTCTGTGTGAAAAACTATGCGCATAGATAAGCATGATAGTTTTACGCGTTTTCAAATTCTGCTAGTCCACTTTTTTAATACTTAATCACCACTCTACACTTGTGGTATAAATTCAAGATGGTGACCCATGACAGACAAAGGTAGGATAACCCTCGTCGAACTGTTTGCCGCAAGGATGCGGCAACCAAGCCTCCAGGGATGGATTGACGGCCTGTTCGATGAGGGTTATCCCGACTTTGGGCAAAGGTGCTGCTAATAATGACTTTTCAAAAGTGAAGTTATATACGATAGCCTAGAGGTTAACAGGGTACAATAACTAATACTCTTATAAATCCATCAACATACATAACCTTTAGTGACCAATACCGATATACCTTAACGAAGACTTTTCAAGGCCATTAGAATTTTCACCTCTAACACGGCTCATAAAGAAGTCATAACGCTCCCGCAGAGCGGGAGGCTTGACAGCTATGAGCAGCCCCAAGGGCTGCCAATGTTAAAGTTCAGTGTTTAAAATTAGCTTCCG
>NZ_AUAF01000359.1 GCF_000428585.1 Zooshikella ganghwensis DSM 15267
TACTTCTCGTGGTGCCAGATATGGATTGTTTAGGTTTGATTGCCAAAGACCATCGATTATATGGCCATTAATAGGTGTTGTGCTTTCCATAGCAAAGTCTCTAAATGATACTTTTAAATCTACTTTATCATTAAAATAGATAATATCAACTAAAATGATAATATTTTTTCGAAAAAAACGTAGTGTGTAAGCACGCACTACAGGTTAAGAGGAGAATTTATCTATGAAGGGGCTATCTGTTTTCGATGTAGTCAGCTAAAGCCTTAAGAATTGTTAAGTCTGCAGGAATAAGTTTGTTTTTAGCGATAAGGTCTGTATAAGTATTAATGACTTTCATTTGTTCTTGAAGGAAGGTTGGAGTTTGACTTGATGGCTCTAGCTGAGCAACTGACGTATTTGTCTTACTATCATTCTCATCTAACAACCAAAGCATATCAACTTTCAAGATTTCACAAAGTTTTTCAAGCTTGTCACGTCTGGGGTAGGCTCGGCCTTCTATGGATTTATGCTCCCATTTGCTTACAGTTGCTGTAGTAACATCGCAGTGCTTAGCGATCTCTCCTTGAGTTAAATCTAGCTCTTTTCTTCGAGCTTTTAATTTAGTCCAAAGTTTACTTAGTTGGCGTGAGTCAACTTTTGCTTTAACTTTAATGAAGTCATCTTCTTCTAAGTTAGCAATGGCTGAAATTATAGGTGACTGGTTGTTATCTCCAGTATAAAACCAATTGGGCTCTACCTGTAAAATTTCGCTAAGCTTCTGTATATTGTCCTGCCTGGGAAAGGCCTGCCTATCAGTCTCCTTGGCTTCCCATTGAGATACTGATGCTACTGTGACACCACAGTAATCAGCTACTTCTTTTTGAGTTAGATCAAGCTCGCGTCGGCGTGCTCTTAGTTTTTTCCAAAGATTAGCCATAAAAAATCAACTTATAAGTTGACAAAATATCGTTTAGCCATAATTATATTAAAAAAGCCGATACCCCATGAGAGTATTGGTTGATATGTTAACCTCTAAAAGGCACAAACACCAGTGCTAAGGGGTCTTTGCGCCTAAATTCAAAGGTATATGTAAAGGGAGACAAAAACACATACCCCGAATAGACATTAGCGTTTATGTGAGAAAACTTTACCTCAAGTTTAATTTAACGTCACTTAGCTTAACTTTACTGTAAGTTCATACAGCTAATGTTCTGATAAGGAGTATCTAATATCATTTCGTTATATTTTATCTAATTAACACGCTGCATTTTGAGCGTTTAACTTTCCTTGAAGTTGTTACACTCAATCAATACAGGAGGTATTGTTTAGTGAAAAGTACTTAAACTGATTCCCACTTAACTCATTTATTTTCAAATGCTCTAGTACCTGCTTTGTGGCACTAGTGGGTTAAGCTATCTTTTCATGCTTAAAAATTAAGATTCTTATTTTTGTAGATAAAAAAAAGCTGCCAGATTCTTGGAGGAAAAAGGCAGCTTATTAACACTAGAAGAGTAATTAGTATGGATGAATCTCACGATAAATACAATGGTTACGTTCGATTTGATAATCAATT
>NZ_AUAF01000360.1 GCF_000428585.1 Zooshikella ganghwensis DSM 15267
TGGTTTTCATTAGACATGAGTTAATTCAGGTTATAACCACTAACAGTATTGCTTTACCTGCAATGCCTTAGCTTCTAAATGGCCAAAGTCGAGATGATATAAGGCCGTTTTTCACCTTAATCCTCAACGGGAAACCCATGCCTAAGTAAAATTTTCTGGTAAAGACCTTGTTTTTTCAGTAGGGCAAACCCTTCTTCGAACGTTTGATGAATGTGTTTGGCTTGAGGGGTTTTCTTTGAAATCGCTAAATGTACTGAAATATCTTTCAGCATAAGCGGATGTTGTTTATATTGGTTGATCAATATAGGGTATGAACGATTAACATAGAATTGCATGACGCGCTTATCCGCTGCAATTAGCTCAACTCGGTCAATTAACAATAGTTTAATAATTTTTTTAGCGCTGACCTCTTCATGTTTATTCAGATAGTCAGCATGATCAAATTCCTCTGAGTAGTGATATCCTCTAACGATACCTATACGGTAGGGTGAAAGGTCTTTCAGTGTTTTAAACTGAATATTGCTGGATTTTTTACTAAATAAATACTGTCGACTGTGTATGATCGCGGAGGAGTAGATGAAGTACTGTTCTCTTTCGGGGACATAATACGCTCCTAACAGACCTTCATATTTTCCCTGTTTAGTCAGCTCAAAGGCGCGTTTCCATGAGGTGTAGATAATAAATACCGTCTTACCTTGTAGCTTGAAAGCCTGCCTGACAACCTCTGAGAAAAAGCCACCGTCAGCCAGATGCTCACCATAGTAGGGAGGCCACGAATCCGTCGCTAACAGATAATCGAAATCCCTGTTCTCTTTGGCATAGGATGTAGCCAAACAAAGCAGAGGCAAATAACTCACATATTTTAAGAGAGAAGCGCGCAGGCTTAGGCGTGGTAAAAAGGACATTACAAATCCACTCTACCTAAGACCCAGTAAAGTCCTTAAGCCTTTTCAAGGGTTGAATTCTCACTTGCATTGAAGCTGGCTTGGCTTTAAACATCATCTCTTCACCGGTAAAGGGGTTCACGCCTTTTCTGGCTCTAACAGCAGGTTTTTTCTTGGTTTTAATCTTGAATAGGCTAGGGAATACAAATTCACCACAGCCACGCTTGCTGATATGCCACCCCATAATATCGGCAAGCGACTCCATCACAGCATCAACTTCTTTCTTGGAGAGTTCAGTCGTTTCAGCAATTTCACTGAGCAGCTGGCCCTTGGTGAAAGGTTCTTGAACGGCGGTTTTTTTACGAGAGGATGCCATAAGCGTATACCCTCAACGGTAGAAATTTATTGCATTCATGATCCTTAACACTACTTAATGTGTAGTATGTATTTGTGGCCAGGTAAAATTAATCAACTAAATTATATTTTCCAAATCAGCTCGCTATAATCATCTAGTTTATTATCAGCTGTCATCAACTTCATGGGTTCAGTAATAGCTTGAGCAACCAGCAATCTATCGAATGGGTCTTTATGAATAGGAGGCAGTTGTAGAAGAGCTTCTGTATGCTCTCCTTTAACGGGTAGCTCTACAAACCCACTCTCCTTTG
>NZ_AUAF01000361.1 GCF_000428585.1 Zooshikella ganghwensis DSM 15267
GGGTTAAGCTTAAGTATTCAAAAAGTCGCTCAAGTGTATAAACAGATGAGTGACTATGGGGCTATGGCTGCGTAAAAGTGTCTAGAGTATTGTAAAAACCATCATCAATTATTTTTTTGTTTGTAGATAATGATGATAAATAGTCAATTGCTCTTAGTGACGGAGAAACCATTATTCTATAAAGATCTTCTTGGAAATCGGGAGGGCAAGGAAGTATTGCTACAGTAATAGTACGGTTTTTAGTTGTGATAGACTGTACTAGTAAGGCTTGGATAATCGTTTTGTTTGTTGTTTTATCAAGTATGCTGACAGTAGAGTTTAGAAACTCTTCACTAGAAAAGCTGACAATAATCGTCTTAAAGAATGGCACAAAGTAACCACGAACAGTTTTATCGCTATAATTGTTATACCATTGTTGGTATATTATCTCGTCTTCATTTTTTTGTGCGACTTTTTCCTTGTCTGGTTTTCGCATCCAGGCTTTAGTATTACCTTGTTTTGTTACAGGTATTTCTATTGCTTTTAACTTCGTTGTATTAGCCTCAAATCCGCCTTCTAGCTGACTAAAAGCATTTGCCATGATTTGTGCCCAGCTTTCATCACCAATAGAAGAGTCTTCTTTTGTGCTATTGGAATAATTCGCACTGTAAAAAAACTTGCTGCAGATAAGGGGGGATAAAAAACTCTTCCTCTTTAAGGTGTAGGTTGACTGGATCACCTAGACTCCATCCCGGTGAATTCTCTTTAGTACTATTATTTTTAAAGTTAGTATCAATATTGACAATGGCACCTGTATCATCTGTCTGTAATAATAAAGGCTCATTAACACCTTTATAAAGAGCACCTTTATCATACTTAGTGGATGATTTTATTACCTTTGACTTTTTGGCAATTAATATATTGGGGAGAAGCGTTGCCTCACCTGATGGTATTCCCTGGCTATCAACAGGAATAGAAAATAAATAAGCTCTATCTTTAATGACTCTTTTAAATCCTGCCAACTTACTACTCCTTGGTAAAAAATAATGATTTTACTTAAATTACGTGTTATTTATTAGATAGAGCGCTTATTGGCGTAAAGAGTGAGGTTGAAGATTCTATATCGCTTTTTTCCAGGTTTCGGTAAGTATGGTAGATTAATAATTTCATCTGTTTCAATATTGACTTTTTCTATCCAACTCATGCCCTGAGAAATATTATACATATAAAGGAATTTACCTTTGGGGCCGATGAGAGCTATTCTTGGAAGTCGAAATTCATAAATAGGTTGCAAAGGACTATTAAAAGTGTATATGCCCAATTTATTTGAGTTTTTGGATGATATATATAAATTTTTGGCTAGAGGGGCTTCCTTGTATAAGAGTGTGTGATAATCTTTGACCTGTATCCCATTCTTTTAATACTTTTCCTGATTTAAAATCATAGGCTCTATATGGATTCCTAGGGGGTAGCATATAATACAACCAAAGATGTATTATGCACGTCTATTTGGGTAAATTAAGTCAGTAATAAGGAAA
>NZ_AUAF01000362.1 GCF_000428585.1 Zooshikella ganghwensis DSM 15267
GTAGTTCATAGTGCTTTATCTCTTGGTCGGGAGAAGCGCAAACTCTACCAGCTGGCTTCTCTTATGCCAATTGCACTTATTATCCGAAACCGCGACCAACTAAGTAAGATTATCGATATATATGCTTTGGAGATGAAAGTTAAAGATCACTTGATTAGAGTGCTCACTTTCTCATTTCTCTTCTCTGCGATTGGTTGGGCTATTTTCCCTTTACTAGGTTTTGGGCTATTTGCCATTGGCTTTATAATTTCCATTCTAACTATGAAAAAGTATGAGTTGAGGGCATTACATAAAGGCTCTGATGAAACGGGTGACCAAATAGTTAGCCTATTAAGATCAAGAAAAGCTGAAGATTTTGAACGCTTTAAGCAAATAGCTGATGATGTAAAATCGACTAAGATATCTTTGAAATGATGCGAATTATTCTCGTTGTTTTCTTTGCCCTAATAGCTAGCCAGCTTACTGGTTGCCACTCAGCACTGACTAAGCAGCAATCTTCTTCTGAGTATGTGCAATATATTCGTAGTGAATTAAGAGCTTTGGGCTGTATCAAGCAAATAGCACCCAACTCCCGTTTGTTAGTTGCTGTGGCTTCAGATGGTACCTTTAAAGAGGTTATTCAGCTTCAGGGTCAAAAAGTAGACTTTGGTACATTACAACAATGCATTGCGAATGTGTTTCCAGTTGAACCTTTCCCCACATCTATGAGTAATATTGATATTTTAGAGGTAATTACTCAATTTGGTGATGGTGGTAATCAAGATAATAAAAATCTCGCTGAAGAAATAAAAGCGCTTGAAGCTGAGCTCGATAAATTGGTTGAGGAAAAATGAACATAAAAGCAATATTTATAATAAAAAAATATTTATTATTGATGACTTTAATAACTGTTGCCTTAACAGGATGCACAAGCTTTCAGAACAAAGTGGTGGAGCCAGAAACGAGGCTTACCCAGGAAATTACCAGCATAGCAAGAGTCATTAAAACTAGAATTGAAAAAAACTGGATTAAGCCTGAGCCTATTGTAAAGGGTTTACAAGTTAAAATTCAGATTCAGACTAAAAGTGATGGCTCACTGGTAAGCTCCAAAGTCATTGAGCCAAGTGGGAATGAAAATTTTGATAGAAGTGCTCAGGAAGCAATTAAGAATGGGTTTCCGATAAAGGAATTAGGCGAGTTGAAGCTTGAAGTGTATGAGAGAAATTACAGAAAGTTTAACTTGGTTTTTAACCCAGAATAATAATCATAAATAAATTCACTATAAAGCAGCTAGTAAATGTAATTGATATAGGCTTTTTGGCATCTCGGAATACATTTTAAAAGGCACAAGCTGTATATCAGGAACTGTTGATGTATGTGCTAGTGCCCTTAGTGCGCCTACCCCACCCCGATTACTACATCACCCCTGAAAAAACTTCCGGTAATTATTGTTATCGGAACTTTTTAGCTACCCACCAGCTTTGCACTTACAACTAAGGCCTGTTAATATAACCATAAATATG
>NZ_AUAF01000363.1 GCF_000428585.1 Zooshikella ganghwensis DSM 15267
TCTAGGGCTTGATTACTTACACAGGGTACTAGTAGAAGGAAGTGTTAACCTGGCAGTATTTCGGCACTCCCTGAAAGTTTTGTCCTGTACATAGGAAATTTTCTTAGATTTGGGGGCATAAAAATCTCTAAACTGAGCTATTTTATACGTTAAGAGAGGAAAAATAAGAGGTGTTAGCTATGAATACATTTACTTCTTCTCATCACGCTATTAATCATTTTGACTGGACCTATCAAAAAAAGCTTGTGCATACGCTGGTTTGTTCGGTGGTAACACAATTGATGTTATTACTTATTAATGTTTTAGTGACAACAGAACAAGGGTATGTTGCTATTTTACGGAGTTTATCCTCATCCTATACGCTGTCAATGAGTTTAATGTTGGGGTTTGCAGCGGGTTTATCTGTTATTTTGGCGGCTCTGCCTTATGATCGAAAAGGTACCTTTTACTTTGTAGTGGTGATTGTCAATATTATTTTAGCGAAAGCTTTACTCCCGTAACTGTCTGTTAAAACGGCCACTTTAGGCTATGGGTGAATTAAAGAGGAGGGAAAGCAATTTTCCCTCTTACTCATTTAACCAGTTATCACTAACAAAAAAAGTCACTCTTACCTTTCTATCCAGTGCTTGCTGGTCGCTGGCTTTGCTGTTTTGGGCTTTTTTATCACCATGGGCGATACTATTAATGCGCTGGTCATCAATGCCTGACTCAAGTAGCATTTGGTGAATAGCATTTACCCGCGCGAGTGATAGCTGATAATTACTATCGTTTTTTCCTCTTATATCTGCAAAACCTTCCAGCTGAATATCAAGTTGAGGGTTGGTATTGAGTGTACTAATCAGGTAGCTAATTTTATCAATTTCTTGCTGAGGTATATCATTTTTTCCTGTAAAGAAATGAATGTCAATGGCTAACTTATCGGTGGCTGATAGTTGCAAATATTCAGCATCTTCAGGTACTGAGACTGTTTCATTTTGGTTGAGTTGAGTGCGTAAAGACTGAATTTCTTGTTCTGCGCTAGAAAGTGCTAAAGCATTTTGTTCAGCTTGATCGGCTAATGCTAAGCGTTCACTGATAAAATCACCAGCAGCAGCGCCTAAAACCACCCCAAAAGGTCCGGCAGCCAATCCTCCTATCACCATTCCTGAGCCACTCATTAATAGTTTTTCTTCAACCTCGGCAACAGGTTCATCAGCATGAAGTGTCGAAAATGGAAAATTAATTAATAAACAAAATACTGAAGCAAGCAGTTGTTGTTTCATCACAGAATCCTTGAATAAGCTTGAAATCGAGTTATGTGTAGTATTAAAAACTTACAAAACGACATACCCAGGTAAAGAAAAAGGAATTGTTGAGATTAATTCTGGCGAAATATGGCATTTCTATGTACAGGGCAGAAAGCTGAATAACTTTGAGAAATCAATTGGTTAGAAGTGAATTGATCCTTCATTGGTATTACAATTCAGGCTGCGAAACCATTAAGAATTGT
>NZ_AUAF01000364.1 GCF_000428585.1 Zooshikella ganghwensis DSM 15267
TTCTTTTGATACGCGCTTCACTCATCATTCACCTGCGCCCCTTTCTTTAGATTTTTACTTCAGGTGAGGCGACAACTATCCTGACATAAGGGGGAGTTAACTAAATCTAAGTAACGATCTTAACCTAATCTGTTACATATCGTAGCCTTGTGATGTACATTACTAAGCCTTGCCTGCCTTTTACATACAATAGCATCCAGTGAATTTTGGTAAGGAGATGTCATGAAGTTGGGTGCTAATCGTAGTTTATTTTTGTTGGATATCTCTGGCTGCCATGCCGAATTAATGGTCACAGAGATCAATGGCGCTGAAGGGATTTTTGACCCTTACAGTATAGAAATCAGCTTAATGAGTCGCCATCCTGAATTAGGGAATCTCAACCTTATTCGTAAGCCTGCCTGTATCACCATTCGTGGTGAGGAAGAAGACCGCGTGATTCACGGTATGGTTGCTTCATTAACTGAAGCCAGCCCTGGCAACCGTTATACCGAATACCACGTAAAAGTTGTACCTAAACTGTGGTTTCTTCAATATCGAGAAGACTGTCGTACTTATCAAAAACACACGGTTCCTGAAATTGTTGAGCAAGTTCTCATTCGTGCAGAGCTGCAAAAGGGTATCGATTTCGAGTTTCGGCTAACAGACGATTATGAAAAAGAAACCTATATTGTGCAGTTTAATGAATCTGACCTCAATTTTATTGCCCGCCTGCTGGAAAAAGAAGGTATTTTTTATTACTTCGAGCATACTGCAGACAGCCATAAATTTATTTTTGTAGACCGTAATGAAAGTTTAGCGCCAATTGTTGGTGACACACTGAGTTTTCATATGAAAACCGGTATGGTACCTGATGGTGCTTGTCTAGATACTGTGAAATACAGTCAAAACGATACCATCGGTAAGGTGGTGATGCGGGACTATAACTTTCATAAACCACGGTTAAACCTCGAAGTTGAGCATACACTGGGTGACCCCACAACAGTTGAGCATATTTATCCAGGGAATTATAAGACGATAGAAGCAGGACAGCGTTATGCCCAAATTCGCTGTGAAATGCATCAAGTCAAGAAAACCATTGTTACGGTAGGCGGCACTTATCGCACGATGATTCCCGGTTTTACAGCAGCAATTGAAGACCACCCAGTTAAAGAAGTTAATCAAGCCTACATTATTACTCAAGTTGTGCATGAAGGTCGCCAACCCCAAGGCTCTGATGAATATGCTGTAGGTGATGGCGCCTATTATCGTTCACGTGGCGTTTTCATACCTAAAACAACAAAATACCGTCCTCAGCAACGGCACAAAGCTCCTAAAATGCTAGGTAAACAAACTGCCGTTGTAACAGGACCGGCTGGCGAAGAAATCTACACCGATGAATACGGACGCGTAAAAGTCCAGGGCAATCGCATATAAATTTACACCGAACAAATTAGCTTCATTAAATATTCATGATCCCAACCAGCAGAGAGTCTCTTATTTTTTAT
>NZ_AUAF01000365.1 GCF_000428585.1 Zooshikella ganghwensis DSM 15267
CCCTCCGCAAACTGTCCAGCCAGTGATGCCTATTTTCAGTATAACGACCGAGGTTTGATGACGCGCTTTACGGATAATAAAGGCGTAGCCACGACCTATGAATACAATAACCGTGGACTGGAAACTAAACGGACTCTAGCAGTTGATACCACTAGTGAGTACTCCATAACGACACAATGGCATGACACGTTACGTGTACCTATTGCTAAGGAAGCCAAGAAAAAGCGAGTGGAATTTAAATATGACCAAAAAGGTCGCTTAATCAAGCTTAGAGAGATGGAAGTTAATTAATTTTTTAATTTCACATTATTTATTTTTCCAGGGAGCGCAAGGCGCTACGTCTATTGCGCACAGTAGTAATAAACGTATTTATAAAGATTATGAAACCAACAAAAAACTTGTTAGCCAGTCTTATTGGTTTAGCACTATTCTCTCCTGTGCATGGTGATGAAGTGGTGAATGTGGAGGAAAGCTCCACCAGCTATCAATACACTGATGATGGTATGTTAAGCCAGGTTGATGGTCCACGAACGGATGTAGAAGATATTACACGTTTTGAATATTTAGATAAATTTAATTTACATAAAATTATTAATGCATTAGGTCATACGACGATTTATGCCAATTATAGCCCACTTAAACTAGCGCAGACTATTGTTGATAGCAATGGTGTAAAAACCACCTTGAAATATGACTTAGGTAATCGAGTTACTGAAGCAACAGTCCATTCTGCTAAAGGGAAACTCACCACAAAATTAACCTACGATATGGTTGGTCAAATTACGCTAATTGAAAGTCCTGATGGTAGCAAACTTAAGATAGAATATAGCGATGCGCGTTATCTAATGGCTATCGAAAATGATCAAGGTGAGCGCATTGAGTATGACTATGACAATGCCGGTAACCGTATAAAAACCGAAGTAAAGTCCAGTTCAGGCCAAATCGTAGCTCAACATCAACAAGTATTTGACGAAATGAGTCGTTTATTAAAGTCTGTTGATGCAGACGGTCACGCAACTCAATTCAGCTATGACCTTAATAGTAATATTACAGGTATCACTAACGCAAAAGAACATAAAACTATACGCCAGTTTGATGTATTAAATCGTCTGGTTAAACAGCAAGATGCCCTGCAACAAACCAGCGAAAAAGTTTACAACAAGTTTGGGGATGTAGTTAAAGTAATTGCGCCTAATGGGGCCACAACAACCTTCAAGTATGATAGGCGACACAGAGTCATTGAGCGGAATAGTCCTGATAGCGGTAAAACAACCTATGCTTATGATGCAGCACATAATTTAATCCAGAAGGTTGATGCACGTGGTATTGAAACACGATATAGCTATGACGCCCTCAACCGGTTAATTAGCCAACAATATCCTGATGCACCAGAACTCAACATATCCTATATCTATGATGAAACCGCTAACGGCAATAAAGGCATTGGCCGCTTAACAGGTATCCAAGACCAGTCAGGC
>NZ_AUAF01000366.1 GCF_000428585.1 Zooshikella ganghwensis DSM 15267
TCCATTCCTATCTTCTTGAAACTGCTTTGTGCTTAATGATTAACCTTTTACTTAGACATCTGTATATTTTTTGATTTTTGAGACACGTTCTTAGGTAAAAGGAAAGATAAAAGTGAAATGTATGCTTTAAACTAAGCTCTACAAAGAATAACATTAATGAGCTTTTCAACAGTTGCACCTGTATTACTTAGTCCTGTTTCATAATATTGCTGAACGGTTTGAACTTGAAATCCAGCTATTGCCAACAGTTGTTCTACTTCCTTTGAGTGATAAAGATTGAAGCCAAATGGTGAAAAGGGTAAGTCTTTCATAAATGACTTATCACCAAAAGCGATACAAAATAAGCCATCTTTCTTCATAACCCTGTGGATTTCAGCAAAATGTAAGAAAGGGGAGTCCCAAAAGTATAAAGTGTGAATTGCTAATGCCTTATTAAAACTTGAAGAAGAAAAAGGTATAGCACTTGAGCTACCTTGGTGAAAACTGGCGTTATTTGAGGCAATAAACTGCTGGTTGTGTATTTTGGCTTCGCTTACCATATCAGAGGACCAGTCAAGCCCTTTATAGGACACATTTGGGGCACTTTCAATGATCTTTTGTGCAAAAGCGCCGTTTCCTGGACCAATTTCCAATATATGATCATTATCCGTGATATGCAGTAAATTAATGCATTTGTTGTTTATTTGGTAATTTGCTTGATTCATTTGCTGGGCAATTTCAGGGGCTTTTTTGCCTGAAGGACAACGAAGTTGTGTGGCTATTTCTTTGGGATTCACTACGATATGTCCTCAATGAGACTGCTGTTTCTAATAAATTGTGCAATGGTTTTGGCACAGGTTTCTGTAGAGGTTTTAGTCGTATTTACACTAAAATCATACTTAATATCTTGATGAACACGATAAAACTGCTCTCTTGCTGTATATTGTTTTCTGTTTTTCCTATTTTTTTCTCTTTCTTCTAGTGTGTCTAAGTTACAATATACAGCAATATATGCAGTACTATACGGTGCCAGTACCGATCTTCATATTTTCATTTCCGACTCACCATTTGTAATATCATCTACGATAAGACGAAGACCATTCCTCACTAAGTTTGCGACTGTCTTTCGATAGGCGTCATTTACTTTTATCCCGTAGGGGCCTTGTTGAATCTGATAACCAGTTGTATTATCTGGCAGTAAAGTTTCCCTCCAGTAAAAACCGTCTTTTTTTTCACTACCTTCTAAATCGTTAGATTTTGATGGCATCATTGCTATAAAATGATCAATACCTATGTGTAAATAATAATCAGGTAATATAGCTTGTAACTCACTAGCAATACTACTTTTCCCTGAGCAAGTTGTACCATTTAAAAATAAAATATCCATAGGCTAACGCGATGCTCGACTTTTATTAGTTTGAAATGACAACCCCTGACCCCAACCTTTGTTTTGCCGAAACAAATTCAAAGGGACAGGGGATGTCA
>NZ_AUAF01000367.1 GCF_000428585.1 Zooshikella ganghwensis DSM 15267
GGGTTAAGCTTAAGTATTCAAAAAGTCGCTCAAGTGTATAAACAGATGAGTGACTATGGGGCTATGGCTGCGTAAAAGTGTCTAGAGTATTGATTTAAATACATCAGACAAAGTAATAACAACTTTTCAAAGTGCTTTTAATGAGCTAGTGAAAAGTGGGGGTATAAAAAAATTGTTGATAGATATTTGCTAGAGTTTTAATGGCTTTGAGCTTGGTTAAACAACACTTTTACAAAGTTATGTTTTGCAAAAGTGTTGTGGATAATTATATTGTAACTGCTTATGTTTATTCCGTAAGAGCAATTAATAGGCGGTTTTTCTTTGAATGTGAGGGAGGAGAATGATGTAGTGTATAGCAAATAAATGACACAAAAGATGTAAAGATTATTGCTGCAGAAACAATATTTACGGAGGTGTAGCCTAGCCCTGTAATACCTGAAAGAATAATTAAAAATTGACTTAATACCTCAGACTTCCAGGTAATCTTCACGCCATCAAATACAATGCCGTTGTAGTGGCATAACCAAAAGAACAGACAAGATAGCGCCGTAGTTTGTAACCAAGGTAAGTCGTAAAAGTTCCACATTAAGTATGTAAATACAACTAAAATGACTATAAATCGAAGTATACAGGATAGCTTCATTGTTGCAGTAAGCGGTGAGTTTTTAGGTTTAAAATCTTTACAAGGTATATCCGCTATTTTACCAAGACATTCTGTTTTAGTGAGTCCAGCGGGTAGCCAGCCAGGGGAATAAAAAATTGACTTTAGCTTATCAATTAATGTTTTACTGTGTGTAAATTTTTTAATAATAACCTTTAAGTATTGAATATTAATCATCAAAGGGCTAAAGCTTTGAATTGACTCGCGAACGCCATAGGTAACAGGAACGCTCTCTGACTCTGTTTGATATGTGCCAAAGAGTCTATCCCAAATGATAAAAATACCGCCAAAGTTTTTATCAATATATTTGGTATTTCTTGCATGGTGTACTCTATGTAGAGAGGGGGTATTGAATACTTTATCCAGACGAGGCGTATGTTTTAGTTTTTTATGATGAATTAAAAATGCCCACGTCATTTGGGTGTAGCTTACCGCTAAGAAGACTTCAATAGATATTCCTGCTAGTGCCATGGGGATAAATGTTAACCACATGGTAACTTCCATAAAGTAGCTATTACGTATAGAAACTCCAAAGTTAAAGTCTTCAGCAGTATGGTGAACAATGTGATCTACCCAAAAAATGCCAATAGCATGGTGAACTCGGTGATTCCAATAAAAGCAGAAATCATAAAAAATAAAGGCGATCAACCAGGTAGTAACTGATGTTTGATCTAATGTAAACAGAGAAAAGTTGCTATATAAATAATGGCTCTATATGGATTCCTAGGGGGTTATATCAATA
>NZ_AUAF01000368.1 GCF_000428585.1 Zooshikella ganghwensis DSM 15267
GGTTAAGCTTAAGTATTCAAAAAGTCGCTCAAGTGTATAAACAGATGAGTGACTATGGGGCTATGGCTGCGTAAAAGTGTCTAGAGTATTGATTCTGAATGCGTGAAATAATTAAAAATTTCATTACTTAAATTATCTAGCCCTGCTTTGGCTTGATTCTCTATGTTTTTTATATATACCTTTTGGTTTTATATGAAACATCATTCACGAGATATTTTATCTTAGTAATTTAGCAAATGCGCTTAATATAGCTAGGATTTTGCTATAGGATTAGTACTATTAAAAGATCCAATATTGTAAAAAGTCAACATACCAGTATGTATAAAAAATCGCTTGCTTTCGCTATAAATCGTTCTAGTAAAAAGCCCATTTTTGAGCAGCTTTGTGAGTTTATTAGAGGACAGGCTTGTGCAGGAGAGTTTTCAGAAGGGATGAAGCTACCTTCGACGAGAAGACTTGCTGAAGAACTTGGTGTTGCTAGGTCGACTGTTATAAGTGCTTACGAGCAGTTGACTGCTGAAGGGTATATAAAGAGTCGAAGAGGTTCTGGTTACATTTTATGCTCTATAGGTTCGATAGAGTTGATTAGCGAAAAACAAAAAAACTCAGAACAAGAGTCATTGTCAAAACCCTGCCCCCCTCCCCAGATTTTGCCATTGACTCCTGGCATGCCAGATATGAGTTTATTCCCTTATCGGCAGTGGGCAAGAACAGTGGCTCGACTATCAAGAACTAAGCCAGAATCAATGTTCATAGGTTCGTGTTCGCTTGGGAATGTAAACTTAAGAGAAGCGATCGCCGCTCATGTCAGAGAATGGAGGGGAATAGATGCATCTTGGCAACAGGTAATAATCACTGCAGGAGCCACGGATGCTCTCAATATCTGTTTTCGAACATTAGCAAGAGCAGGTTGTAGTGTCGGCATAGAAGATCCCTGCTATTACCCTGTTCTAAATGCAGCTGAAAGTTTAGGGTTAAAGCCGGTATTTTTGGATATTGGCAAGGACGGTACAGAGCTTCCATCGTGCAACTCATCCCCTTCGTTGGTAATCCTGACGCCGTCTCACCAGTACCCGTTAGGTGGTGCTATGTCTCCTAAACGTCGGTTGGAATATATTAAGTGGGCAGAGACCAATAGTGCTTGGATTATTGAAGATGATTATGATAGTGAATTTCGTTATTCAGGAAGGCCTATTCCTGCACTTGCGGGCTTTGACTCACTTCGTCGAACAATATACATAGGTAGTTTTTCGAAAATATTCTCAAATACACTTCGACTCGGCTACATAGTTGCTCCAATGAACTTAGTTAATTCAATGAAAATAACAATGGAGAACTACAGCCTAAAAGCTGGACTAATGCCTCAGTGTCAACAGCAATTGAATTTTGACCCACTTTTCTGGTAATCCAGCAATTTAAAACTGACCCACCCTACGTTTGGTTTCGTTAATTGGTTATTG
>NZ_AUAF01000369.1 GCF_000428585.1 Zooshikella ganghwensis DSM 15267
GGAAGCTAATTTTAAACACTGAACTTTAACATTGGCAGCCCTTGGGGCTGCTCATAGCTGTCAAGCCTCCCGCTCTGCGGGAGCGTTATGACTATTCTATTGTATCCATACCCTCAGCGAAGGCTATATTTGCCTACTTTTTCCATGCTGTATAAAGAGTGTACATAAATAAAAGCGTATGTTATTTATACGAAAAAGATGAAAGATTTCACCTGATGTTACTTTTAAAAAAAGGAGAGAATCAGGCCAACAGATAACTTTATTTGATATTTTAATAGTAAACTATGACAAAACAATATTACAACTTACTCACCAAAACAGGTAAATCAAAGTTAACCAATGCAGCATTACTCGGTGGTGCCTTAAAACTCACTAAAATAAAAGTAGGGGATGGTGGTGCTGATGAAGGTAAAGAAACATTCCCAAGTGAATCAACAACCCGTTTAGTCAGAGAACGCTGGGCAGGTAACTTAACTAATCTCTATATTGATCCACATAATAAAAACTGGGTTGTTGCTGAGGCAATAATCCCTGTAGATGTTGGTGGTTTTTATGTAACAGAATTTGGGTTATATGATGAGCAAGGGGATTTAATTTGCATAGGTAAATACCCAAGTACTTATAAACCACTAATTCCACAAGGTAATGGTACTGCAAATAGTCTGTTTTTAAAGGTAATCTTACAGGTTGCAAACGCTAGCAATATTGATTTAAAGGTAGATTTGTCCATTGCGATGGCATCACGAGAGTATGTTGATGAGAACTTTGTATCTAAATCTGGTGGTATATTTTATGGGGATATTGGTGTTGCTGGTGAAATTTATACAGGGATAAACTATGATAAACGTGTTTACCATGAAGGCCATAAGCCAACCAAGTTTGATGTAGGGCTAGGTAACTTACCTAATGTTAAGTCCGATGCAATAAGTGATAATAGCTCTGATAAGCTGGCAACAGTTAAGGCTGTAAAAACTATTAATGATAAAGTTAACAAACATCAAAATTCAGCAGACCCTCACTCACAATATTTAAATAAGGCTGATCAAGCTACGGATGAAGAACTTGCTATGGGAGAGGTAGATGGAAAATATATTTCTCCAAAAAAACTGAGGTTTGGTTTTAGTGTTTCATTAAAGCAGAATGGGTTTATCACCTTTCCTTCATGGCTAGGAGGCATAATTTTTCAGTGGGGAAAAGTAGACTTTATCGTTAAAGGTAATACACATCTTCAGATAGCCAGGTTTCCAATTAGATTTTCTAAAGAAGTATTTAGCGTTATTGTTTCAGGGTATAATGCTGATACAATGAGCGAAGGAGTAGAGATGAATATCGGTGTAAAATCTTACACAACAGAGTCAGTTAACTCGTTGACAGGTAAGCCACTAGTTTGACTAGT
>NZ_AUAF01000370.1 GCF_000428585.1 Zooshikella ganghwensis DSM 15267
TGCTTATTACTGACTTAATTTACCCAAATAGACGTGCATAATACATCTTTGGTTGTATTATATGCTACCCCCTAGGAATCCATATAGAGCCAAACTTAAACTATCGCTGGCGAGCATTAATGGCATTTGGTCTTACTGATGAAACATTTGCTGTAGTATCAAGCCATTCAGCCAAAATCCAAAATATGCATCAACAGCAGTCTACTGCTGATCATTATTTATTAACCAATCAATACCAACATTGGTTGTACTTAGGCTCGATGTTTACCCTGTATTTTTGCTGGCAAATTGCTACTTTTCTCGGTCTCTACTTAGGCCAAACACTCCCAGCAATTGATCAGCTAGGCTTGGAAATCGCCATGCCAATTACCTTTATTGGCTTGCTTATTCCTCAGTTACGATCAACCCCAATGCTCGCCGCCGCGGTCAGTGCTGCCATCGTCGCCATAATTGGCCAACAATGGGCACATCAATTAGGACTTATTGCCGCTGCTGTAACAGGCGTATTGATGGGTATCAGCACCACTAAATTGCTGGAGGATAAACAACGTGTTTGAAGTACTATTAATCACGGGTATGTGTGCAGTAACCTACCTCATTCGTAGTTTACTTTTTTTAGCCGCCCAACAAGTTCGCTTATCAACCAATACGCAACAAGCGCTTAGCTTTGTACCTGTTGCTGTGCTCAGCGCTATTATTGCTCCAGCAATTTTGTCCACGAACCAGCATACACTGAATGTATCTATTCATAACCCAGCATTAATAGCTGCAATCGCCGCCATTGCTGTGGCCTGGTGGAGA
Source organism: Zooshikella ganghwensis DSM 15267 (assembly GCF_000428585.1). GTDB lineage: Bacteria > Pseudomonadota > Gammaproteobacteria > Pseudomonadales > Zooshikellaceae > Zooshikella > Zooshikella ganghwensis. The sequence goes on from NZ_AUAF01000370.1 coordinate 802, forward strand.
AACTCTCTACTACTTACTTTAGTCGCAGGTATTAGTATTTTTATGTTGAGCCGTTGGGGGGTAGCAAGTTTTATCTAAATATCTTTGTGACACTTTAGCTATCTTGCTTTAACCGTCAATGTCACCAAAGTGTCATCTTCTATAGGCAAGATCAATTTAACGGGCAAGGAGCAAAGGGTTTTATCAAGGATGATCATTAACAAGGTCTGTAAATATACACTTAGTCTGGTATGTGGCTGGCTACTTACGTGCACACTGTCGTATGCTTCCGAGTGGCTGATATACAATGTGCAAGGTTATACACTAACAACTCAACACCAATTAAAAACCTTTTCAGCACTGCATGTCAGTGATGATAAAGTCAAAGCCACATACCAAAAAGCCAATCAGTGGCAACAGTTACCGGCTTCGGTTACCCGAGTGAACGGTCAAGGGTACGTTGTACTGCCAGGCTTAACAGATGCTCACGGTCACGTCCTTGGCCTTGGTTATAAAAAGCAAAACATTGACTTAACGGCCAGCCGCTCAAAACATGCGGCCCTGCAAAAAATAAAACAAGGCTCTATATGGATTCCTAGGGGGTAGCATATAATACAACCAAAGATGTATTATGCACGTCTATTTGGGTAAATTAAGTCAGTAATAAGCAA
>NZ_AUAF01000371.1 GCF_000428585.1 Zooshikella ganghwensis DSM 15267
TTTGTGCAATCTGTTACTGATCCTTCTAGCTTGTTTCTGGTGTGAGACCTATATGAATACAGAGGGTAACCGACGGAATATCAAGGCAGATCTAGATAATTGACTAGTCCATTTAGGGTACACCTATAATGGACTAGTAAAAGAAGAATGATTATTAACCAATAAACAACGTTGAGGAATATTTTGCGAGTTTATTATTAATAGGCTGACATTACGTCAGCCATTTCTTTTATTTACTCATTTCAAAGTGTCTAACTCTTCCATTTGCATCAAAGACCATAAGCTTGAATAAGAAGAAATTCTCCACTCATTAACATTAAGACGCTCATAACCTTGTTTAGCTTTAGTTCTCAACTCATTCGCAGTTTTTATTCCAGTAATTTTTGCTAACTTTAAAAAATTTTTATGTAGAGTCGCCTTTAGAAAAAAATTGTATTTATCTCTAGGGTTTGAGTAGTATAAAGTTGATGGACACCATTTAGTACCAGGTATAATAAGTGACATTAATAGGCTTAAAAGATCAGCTTGCCTAATATCTGAAAAGTTAATATCTTTATGATCTGCCTGCCTTTTTATAAGCTCAGCTTCTGGTGACCTAAGTGATTTATTTTCTGGAGCTAAAACTGAATTTAATGTTTCTGAACATCCATAAAAACCAAAACCGTCAAATTTATCAAACAAAGTCTGTTCAATTTGATCAGATTTGGGTAATAAGTAGTGTGAAGTATAGATTTCGTGTAATACTCCATATGCTTCTGACTTCACCAGAGCCGCTATAATATATAGGAAAGATTCATATACAAATACAGAATGGGCATCAAACCAAGAATCTTGCCAATTACTAACTTCTGGCGGCCTTGATTTAAGCTCTCTAAGCTTTTCAAGCACGCTAACTAAAGCGTCAGAAAAAATATTTTCATCACTTATTGCACTCTCTAGTAATACCCAGTTGCACAAATGATCACGTATTGCCTTTAATTTTCCACAGTCCTCTAAAATTTTCTTCCCCATAGAATCTACATCAGGCTTTTCTCTAACTCTAAGGGCGTCAGCATATGAAATACATGAATTAATAAAATCATTTCTGTATAATTTTATTCCTTTTTTATCCTGAAAAAGGGCTTGTTTAAGAGAATTAAATTTTGTCAGGGGCTCACTTGTTGATTCATCCATAAATACGGTCCTTTTGTTAAATCTTTAAACATATTATCTTCATTAAATACTCTAGTTTATTGCAAGGCGTGAGGCCACAGTAAAGTATTATTAGTCCATTTTGGGTATACCTAAAATGGACTACCTATAAGCCAGTACACTAAATAGCAAGATACTATGTAAAATGGACTTTTTTAGAGTACCAATGTAAAACGGACCAGTCGTTTATCAAAAAGTATACATTTTGAGAGGGGCAGGGAAGGACTATCAAAAGTGCTCTCATAAGTCATGTAT
>NZ_AUAF01000372.1 GCF_000428585.1 Zooshikella ganghwensis DSM 15267
TTTGTGTACAATATAAAGTGCCGAGGAAAAAGCTTACTTAATGATCTAATAGAGCTATTGATATAACCCCCTAGGAATCCATATAGAGCCAAAATATAAAGTATCAGTCCAAATTAGCTTCTAAGATATTAACTAAGCCCGCAGAAGTGGGCTTTTTTTGTTTTAAGGAAGGAATCTATGAATATTACCCGACTTGTTGTGCATTGTTCAGACTCACCCAATGGAAGGGATGACTCTGCTGCAGATATTCACCGTTGGCATACAGGTCAAGGTTGGGTAGGTATTGGCTACCATCGTGTTATTCGCCGTGATGGACAAGTAGAGCATGGACGTCCTGATTACTGGATCGGTGCTCATGTAGTTGGGCACAATAGCACAAGCCTGGGGGTGTGCTTGGTTGGGCGTGATCAATTTACTGATGCGCAGATGCAAAGCCTGGAGCGCGCTATACGCGAATGGAAGATTAATTATCCTGATGCTGAAGTGTGTGGGCATTGCGATTTAGATTCGCACAAGACATGTCCTAATTTTGATGTGAAATCCTGGTGGTCTGTTGTTAGTGATATTAATGAGTTTAACCGCGTGTAAAAATGAATATTAATAAGCTAATACCTGATATTGCTGGTTCCATCATGAGTGGCCTTGATGATTTATTTACCAGTGATGAAGAAAGGCTAAAAGCCCGGAATAAAACCCTCGAAACACTGAACCAGCCGCATATCCTCCAAGCCCTAACCACACTAGAAGAAGCTAAGCATCCATCCATCTTTGTATCAGGTTGGCGTCCTGGTTTGGGGTGGTTATGTGTAGGCTTACTGACGTATGCCTGGATCTTACGAGACCTGATTATCATAGGTCTATCCCTCGCTAATCGTACCGATGTCGTCGAAATGCTACCCACCATTGATACCAGCCAGCTCATTACCTTAGTGCTTACGCTATTAGGATTAGGCGGTATCCGTACTATGGAAAAAATGAAAGGTGTTGCCCGGCAACGATAGACAATGGTTAGCCCGATGATTACCGAAAAAGTCATTTCTAACGCACCTTATGCGGCCAGTGCCGTGACCGTTATTGCTGGATTTACGGTAAAAGACTGGGGGGTGATTATCGGTGTAATCCTGACGTTTATAACCGTTATCGTGAATTGGATTTATAAGCACCGGCAGGATCAGAGAGAAACGATTTTATTTCAGCAGAAGTTAAAACATAAAAAGCATTGATGTAAATACTCAACACCTTATTGGTCTGTGCTATTGTCTGTTTCTAATAAATTTGCTTAAGATAGAAAGCCTGGGGTTGGGTAGCAACTTTTTTGTATTTAAAGTTGAGTTTGTAGCTCTATTATCTATGTACAGGACAAAAAGCTGAATAAATAAGAAAAATCAATTAGTTAGAAGTGAATTGATCCCTCATTGGTATTACAATTCAGGCTGCGAA
>NZ_AUAF01000373.1 GCF_000428585.1 Zooshikella ganghwensis DSM 15267
ATAGTGGGATTCAGTTTGTGCCCCCTCAAGCACGCCATGAAGGCAAAGACCACGCTATTTTGGAAAACCGTAAGGTGGTATATGAAAAAGCAAAACTGGCCAATCCAAGACGCTGGACAGGTCAAACACGTAATTGGAATCGAATTGAAAGGGTTTGGCTTAATCCTGATAACAATCAAATGCTAAATCATTAGTGTAGGTTAGTTGATGCGACAACTATCTTGACAAACAGCGTTATAGTCCTTTTCCCCAAAGTCAAGAGACATAGCATATTCTTTCTCCGCGGTCACTATAGTGCTTGTGGAATACAAGCCATCTTCTACTTTCATGACATGGTTTGTATTCACTGCCAAAGCAATATGCGAAAATCCTTCTTTAGCTCCAAGCATCCGCAAATGAAGACCATAATCAGGATAAAAGTTAACGACATCAGGGTGAGCTTTAATTTCAGGATTCAATATACGCGACAACAACTCCCATGATTCACCAATACTTTGAAGTTTGAATTTAAGAATAGGATCAAACCGCTTGATACTGTAAAGAACAAATTCTTTTCCATTGCATAAAGCAAACAGCTCAGCACGCACCTCTGGATGAATAGCGTAGCTATAAGCTTGTTCAACATGCTTGCTTTTTGTTATTTCCTCACCTGGTGCTTTAGCATCTAGCACCCAATATGGCTTGCCTTCTGATAGAAATAGATAATCTGGAACAATGGAAACTTTACGTTGTTGAGAACCTAGTGCCACATAAGGGTGGACGAGGCTCCTACTTCTAACCACTCGAGAGTCACCTGAAACTGTATATCCCAAAGCTTTAACGATGGGCAACACAAGTTCCTCCCGAACAGAGTCTTCTTTAAATTCTGGATCGTCTAATGCAGAAAAATCAAAATTTTCGAAAATCATGAAAGAACTCTAACGTTGAAGCTGTGCAGAGCAAACGAAGCGCAGCTAAGTTTGCCTCAGAACGATCGCCTTGTTATGCTCTGACCGCAATGTTTAACCTTTTGTATTCAGCAATTACAACTGGCATACTAATAACTGAGGGGAAAGTACCACTATGTACAATTGAATTGTAATCCCTGCAGCCTTTTTCAGTTAACAAAGCTAGTCGTTTTTTAAATAGTATTTCAACACTAACTCCATTTGGTAAAATATGCCAAGCAGCTCTTTGCTTCCAAGATGATATTGAATTTTAGTTTATCTAGTTAATAATAAAGGAGATTTTGTTTTTTAAAAGGGTATTACAAGTCTAATTAAAGCACTAATCTTAATAATTTATGAAGCTTATTTGACTAATAACTTATTATTAGTAACAAAATATTGAGTCGCCTCAGACCTCAGGGCAATCGCATATAAATTTACACCGAACAAATTAGCTTCATTAAATATTCATGATCCCAACCAGCAGAGAGTCTCTTATTTTTTATTCCA
>NZ_AUAF01000374.1 GCF_000428585.1 Zooshikella ganghwensis DSM 15267
TATCCTAACGGATAAGTTAAATGAACCGCCCTGTGCGGTCCCGCATGCAGGGTGGTGTGGGGAGAGCTGGGTAGATACCAGCTCTTACCCGATTAAGCATGTTCGACACGTTCCAAGGCAAGGCGAGTAAAAATAGGGCCAATGATCTCAAACAAAACAGTTGATAAAACAGCTACTGATAGTAACGTTTGGCGATGTTCTGGTATGAAATACGATGCCACAAGCGCCATGCCAATAGCAACACCAGCTTGAGGTAATAAAGCAACCCCCATCCACCTCTTGGTTTGTCTGTCAGCCTTGCCAAACTGGCCGCCGATCCTGGCACCAACCATTTTCCCAACTATTCGAAAAATAATATAAACCGCGCAGATGAGACCTATTGAGCTAAGCATTCTCAGCTCAAGATTTGCACCGGCCAGCACGAAAAAAATGACCATAAACGGCCACTCGATACCCTCAATCGCATGTAAAGGTTGTTCGTGATGCTTGGCAAAGTTACCAACAACCACCCCTAACACCATAGATGCAATTAAAAATGAAACTCCTAGCCATAAAGCTATTCCTCCACATATAAAAACAGCTCCTAACGCTTCTGACAAAATTGGCTGGCCGGGCTTCACTCTACCCGTTAGATAAGCTGCAGGAAATCCAATACATAACCCAATCAGTATTGCTCCGCCAATGTCTTGTGCGACCATAAGTAGAGCTGAATGTTCAACCCCAACACTATTCGAAGACGACACTAGGGCAATACCCATTCCAAACAACATTAATGCCCAAGCATCATCGAGAGCAACAATAGATAGCAGTTGATTTTTAAAAGATTTTGTGTAGTTTGATTCTTGCGCGACATCCAGAATCGCTGCTGGATCAGTAGCTGATGCGAGGCAACCGAGCACTACTGCAAGCTCAAATGGTACGCCAAATAATATAAGAGCCAAGGTAACTATCAATGCAGTGATTGCTGCTGCGGTTATCGAAATCCAGATTGTTGCGCCCAAGTAACCTTTCAATGAGTTTACAGTCAGCCTACCACCTAACAAAAAACCAACCATCATCAATGCCATTTCACTAATAATTTCAAATTGATTCGAAAATATTATGGGAATAACATCAAGCCCTCCTTTTCCTATAACTACACCAAATATCAATAAAAGCGTTACGCGTGGCAGGTGGTTTTTTTTTCCAACAGCTGAGATTACTAGTCCACTTATTAGAACTCCGCCAAGCGTTAATAGAAATAAATAATCATCTAGGTTTGGTACGTTATCCATATTTTTGCTTAACTATTAATGAACGTCACTCTGACATAAAACACTCTGATTAATTTTAACTGGCTCTCACTATTTGAGCCAGATTCATATCATGAATTTTAACTTATCTAATTGATAATAAAGGGTATTTTGTTTTTTTGAAGGGGTGTTATACTTCAG
>NZ_AUAF01000375.1 GCF_000428585.1 Zooshikella ganghwensis DSM 15267
TCTTTGCTTATTACTGACTTAATTTACCCAAATAGACGTGCATAATACATCTTTGGTTGTATTATATGCTACCCCCTAGGAATCCATATAGAGCCCCTAAAAATTTTATCTGCTAATATTTTATGGGCTGCTGATCTTGGGTGGACTTTATCCCAAAATAAATAGCCTTCACAATCTTCGGGTTTGTCACCTGCTAATTCAAGGCTTTGTTCTATACGTCTATTGTGAGAATAAGCCTGCTGAGAGGGAAACGCATCTCGCATCATCGGGTTATTTGCTAGAGAGGAGCTCATAAGTACCTGATACACTTCTTTTGCATTTAGCTCATCAAGTGATCTTGGTTGGTTATTTTCTGAAGGGAACGTTATCTCTTCTGCCATCATTTGTTGCGATGGGTAATGATTTCTTAGTAATGGTCGCCAAATGTAACCTTTTTTATAACAAGCTTGATCTATATAATGAAAACCATAATAGGTGAGTGTTTTCATTATATTTGAAAATTCATAAGCAATATCATACAGTCTGACATGCTTGTAGCTTCTTGTTTTAATAAGCCGACGAAGCTTTTTTTTTGTGTTCTTCAGTGATTTCTTTTAGTTCATTAAGCTTTTCAGGTTCATGATGAATGGCAAAAGGCGTTGTACTTAACAAGGGTAGGTTAAAAACTAATACATTATTGGCACCCGCTAATAAGACTTTAGTGATGAGCTGATCGATTGCAAGCATAACGCTATCACTATCACGCCAGCCCATATTATTACCAAGTCATTGGATCTGAACTGATTTTCTTTCGTATACTGATTAAACTCAAAATCGAGATTGTTAATAACTTGATACGTTGGGTTCCATGATTCTTTTTCATAAGCAGCCGCAGTAGCTCCACCTTCAGCCTCATTGATGATTGTTACTTGGCTACTATACTTTTCCTTTATTTTCTCTTTTAAAAAGTCAACCCAGATAGGGCCATCAGAAAATCTACCTTCATGATAGGGTGGACTAGAAGGTAACCAACCTTTCGACTTTTGATACATTTTTCCTGTATCACTTAAACTATCGCCAAATATGATGATACGTTCAATCGATAATCCAGCTTGAGTGGAGTAACTTATCAGGAGTAAAAAACATCCAAGCAGGTATTTAATGAGCTTAATGTTATTTTTAAAAGAACATGTAAAGAGTATCATGATGCTTTTTTTTATAGTCATGAGTAACGCTTACTTTAAAGAGTTGGTTAAAGCGCTTAACGATGCTTTACTTAAATATACCCATAATGAATCATTTTTAGGTGTCAAAATAAAGTGGTATATACTCACAGTGAAGGGTTATTTAGGCGAGGCCACCGAGCGATGAAGCCCCAGGAGTTTAGATAAACTAAATGACTGGGGTGAAGAGCGATGGTAACAAAGCCTAAAAATCATTCGCGAAGAGTAT
>NZ_AUAF01000376.1 GCF_000428585.1 Zooshikella ganghwensis DSM 15267
GGTATGCATTTTAAAGCGATTAAGAAAAGGCTGATAAATAGGGTTCACAAATCTTAGTGTTGATCTGTTTGTGATTATGTTCCGCGTGGAACATTATGTGGAACATACCGTGCAGTAAATTTAGGCTGATAAGGATATTTAAGAATGGCAAAGCGGGTTGACGGCCACCCTTTGATGGTAAAGAGTAAAAGAATGGCTAGCCTTTTTGAAAAAATGACGGATGGGGAAAAAAGAAGTGACAGGTGACGGAAAGGCATGTTCATCTGATTGGCCAGGATGGCAAGCCATAGAGGATAGGCTTTCTCGATGATTTAATGTCGTGATGGGTTTTGTCGATCCTTTGCCGTGTTATTGGCTGGCGCTGGTTGATTGATTTCTTGCAAAAGTTGGTTTGTCTTAGCAGCTGCCCGCTGCCGTGAGGCTGCGGACAGTTTTGCTTTTAACTGTGAAAATTTTTTGGCCATAGCCTAGCACGCTGGTTAATGAGAAGGTCACAGGCTGCTAATCATTTCGACCGCTTCAGGGTGTTTATCGACAAGGCGGATAAGCACCGTTGCTTGCATGTTAGGTTTATGCTCACCTTGTTCCCAGCCTTGATAGGTTCTCACGGGTATATGCAGACATCGAGCAAAAACACTTTGAGATAAATTCAGCTTTGAGCGTATTGCTTTGAGTTCGTCGGCATTTAAGGGCTTCACCTCAGAGGCGCGCACCTGATGAGTTTTAAGGGTAATTTTACCTTCTCGCTCAGCTTTTAAGTCGTCAAAACCTTGCACTAAATCATCAAACAAAGCCATTTTAATTACCTCTCGCCTTAACCTCATGCTCAAGTAATGTTTTCAATACTGATCGCTGCTCAGCCGTCAAATCATCGTTTTCATCTTTGTCATATAAGGTAAAAAGCCAAAACTGTAATCCTTCATGATACCAGTAATAAATGACTCGAATACCGCCTCGCTTACCTTTACCACGTCGCTTGTCACCAAAACGGATTTTCCTTAACCCACCGGTTCCTTTGATTACCGCACCAGCATGAGGGTTATCCATTAATAGCGCTTGGAATTCTCTAAACTCATCATCACTTAAGTACTTAGGTCTATTCTTCTCGAATATCGTTAGTTCCTTAAATACAGCCTTCAATCTGAGCCTCTATTTCCAGTAGCTTAACTATACGTGGTTCAAGTATATACGTAACTCACGTATATATCAATAAGGTTGCTTCTTACTGCGTCTAGCCTCGATTAGGGCTGGAGTGATCTAGTCGAACCCCCTTTTCCTTCCGTTGAGCTTCAAACCCCACCTATTGGTACTTTATGGGGGCGTTTCACACAAAACCCCTTTATGTTCTGCGCAGAACATTTTGTGGAACAAGTACTTTCTACATTAATCAGGTTCAGGCAACTGACGTGAGCATTACCAATGGCT
>NZ_AUAF01000377.1 GCF_000428585.1 Zooshikella ganghwensis DSM 15267
AAAGCGGCGTTAAATCGATTTATGATTGAGTTTGAGGATCGACTTAGACCCTATATTTAAAACTGGGCGGATACACAGAAATATTTACAGGGTCCACGAATGGTTTCTAGGTTTTGTTAACTTCACTCCTCACCACAGTTGCCTATTAATATAGGCTCATGGGGCTTCGTCACTTGATGGCCGCACCTAAAAACCATTCGTATTGGGTATAAGTTCTGGTATGTCTTTCGCCCCCTCCTTAATGTTCAAGAAAATTTGGTTACTTAATGCGTCGTATTGATGGTTTTATGTAAATTCTTGACTCATATTTGATTTTATATTTTGCCTATTAGTTAGGATATATCTTTGCAGGCTAAAGAGTTGCTTAGAAGCTGTATTGACGGCTTATGATGGGCAATTAATAGGCTATTTACCAAAGCACTATACCCTTCACGAATCATTTTTAGGAGTTGTTGTTGTCGGCGCTAAGCATGGTTGGAGTGCAGTTTATGCATAATGACATGGATATCATATAGTAGAGCAATACAGGAGCTATTGCCGAGGCGCATTTATCTGCCAACCCAGTCACTTATTAATATAAGCTCTGGGAGTTTATCGCTGGACAACAGCCCCTAAAAAACTTCGTCTTGGGTATATATTAAGAGTTGATTTATGAAAGGTAAAATACTTAACTTTGATGCTAGCACCAAGACAGGTATTATTTCTGGTGATGATGGGAACAGATATAATTTTCAAGCAGCAGATTGGAAGTCCGCTTCTGAGCCACGTGCAACATTGAAAGCTGACTTTACAGTAAATGGTGAGTTGGCAGCTGATATTTATGCTGATAGCTCTTCAAATAGTGGTGCCTCAAAGAAAGTTGCAGCAGCGTTATTTGCTTTTTTCCTTGGCGCTTTTGGTGCCCATAAATTTTATCTAGGATACACCAAGCAAGGTGTTATCATGTTACTGATTTTTATTTTTGGAATTATTCTTTTGGGTATTCCTTCAATGATTATTGGTATTATTGCATTTATTGAGTTTGTTCTTTACTTGACTAAATCTGACGAAGAGTTTGAACAAACGTATATTATTGGCAAAAAGCCATGGTTTTAGTTTATTTAAGATGATTTATAATAATAGCCTTCATTTGAAGGCTATTTTTTTGAAAGCTATTTTACTCAAGTATCATTAGACAATGTTTGCATAACACTCATTGAACACGCCGTGAATCCATCCTTGGAGGCTTGGTTGCCGCTTCCTTGTGGCAAACGGTTCAATATGAGTTATCCAACCATTGCTTGTTATTAACAGATACTGAAGCACAACAGGTGTTTATTTAATAGAGCTTACTAATGAGTCGGAAATAATGGATACTTTCTAGAATTATGCCATACTTATTAGTATGAAATATGATGCCCGACAGTTATCAACAGAAGAAAAA
>NZ_AUAF01000378.1 GCF_000428585.1 Zooshikella ganghwensis DSM 15267
ATCCCCTGTCCCTTTGAATTTGTTTCGGCAAAACAAAGGTTGGGGTCAGGGGTTGTCATTTCAAACTAATAAAAGTCGAGCATCGCGTTAATATACCTCATCCATAACTTTGTGCCGCTCAGCATGATACCCCTCTTCATTAAAGCCATAGCGCCAATAAGGTACAGCATAAAGGTTTTTCTTATGCAAACCATATTTTTCTTTTAAGTAATTACGAATATTAATTACTGCAGTATTTTCACCAGCAACCCAAGCTGATATGGATTCTACATGAGCTGGTTGGCTTATTTTTTGAATAGCTTCTAACTGAAGTGATGTTGTACCTGCAAGCTGACTTTCACTATACAACCAGTGAATCTTAATACCCTTAGCTGCCGTCGTTAGCTCCTGCTGTTCACTAGGATTATTAACTTCAATAAATACATCTCCTTGAGCTTGCTCAGGCAGCATTTCAAGTATTGCTGAAATAGCAGGCAGTGCGGTCATGTCACCACTTATAATATGCCAGTCAGCAGGTGCTAATAATGGATTTGGTCCCCCAGGACCCGCTAACCCAATTTTATCACCTTTCTTAGCATTTAATGCCCAACCTGAAGCAGGACTGCTTTCATCATGTAAAACAAAATCAACCGTTAACTGCTGGAGCTGCGAGTCATAGTTGCGAACACTATAGGTACGAGTCACTGGCTTGTTTTCTTTTGCAGGCCATACAACACCTGTAGGTCCAATAGTGGGAAGTATCGGCTGCTGCTGATGGGACTGTGGAAAAAATAGCTTTATATGGGCGCCATGACAACCTTCAGGAAAGTCTTTTAGTGCTTCACCTGTAAGTGTAATGCGCTGCATAAACGGCGACAGCCGTGTTGAGTTAACTACTGACAACAAGCAGGGTGGTATGCGCTTTGGTTTAACCGCTGATGGCTTGTCAATGGCTTTTTGGCTTATCTTTACATTTCCCAATGTACGACCTCTTGAGCAATGTGTTGTATTCAACCTGTTAGCTAAGGGAATAGTCTTCCTTACGCCACAGCAGATTAAAACAAATGATAACCATTCGCAACTACAATATTTCTTTTCCTCAGGAGTACCATAATTAGCTTTGGTTACTTTTGCTTGCACTTAGCCTCTTGGGTTGCTGTCACCACAGTTGTAAAGTGATGCGTATAATCATCACCTACAGTTTGTGTATTATCATCACCCGCATACTTACCTAAAATATAGGTCTGTTGTTTTGAAATGCCTGCATCTGCGTACGCTTGGATATCGGTTTGAGCATTACCATAAGCACGCACAATTTTTATGCCTTTTTCATCCTGCAACGACTTAAGATAAGGCTCTATATGGATTCCTAGGGGGTTATATCAATAGCTCTATTAGATCATTAAGTAAGCTTTTTCCTCGGCACTTTATATTGTACACAAAC
>NZ_AUAF01000379.1 GCF_000428585.1 Zooshikella ganghwensis DSM 15267
GTTTTAGTACGTGTATTTCCACTGCAAGCTCCTGAGTTAACATGTCATCGATACCACACACTTAAGCTTAAACGGTGGTATTTTACTCAGGGGGGCAAAATTCGATTGCTGCTAGTGGGTCAGTTTTACATTGCTGCTGACAAAGGACGTGGTGAATAATTCATTGGAACGTGATATTCCCGGCCCGAATTATATTCACTTCCCTAATTGGTTACCGCTGAGCTTTTATGAAGAACTCACCGCCGAAACACGCACCGCTGACGGTAAATGGGAAGAACTGGGTGGGCCGAATGAGTCCTGGGATTTATGTGCCTATAATCGTGCCTGTATCCACAAATTAAAAGCCGACACGATTAACTGGAATGATCCACCGAGCTGGGCGCAGCCTTGGGATACCAATAGCCGGGTGTATACCTTAAACGCCGACAATGAACCCGACATTAAACCCAAATCCACGTTAGACCTTTCTGCCTTAGGACACGCCCTCGGATGAATACCGAACAACGTTTATTTGAAGCACGACAGGCTTTGCATAAATTACGCACGGGAGATTTACGGGCCTCCATCCGTGATGCGGATGGGGCGATGGTGACGTATCACAAACCTGAAGATTTAGAACGATATATTCATCAGCTTGAAGCGGAAATTAATCAGTCCAAACAACGCCGTGCTTTTTTTGTGGTTTTTTAGTATTAAATATGTAACCAAATAGAACAAAATGCATTTTTAAATCTATAAAACTATTTTTGATTTAAATCATTAAATAATTTAACTACTGCTATTGGTTGTTGTAAGTTTATTTTTTTTTAACTAATAATATTTATGTTTTGCACCAAATATAAAGGAAATTATATGTTGCATATTTTAAACAAATATAGCCTTGCTCTATGTTTTGCATTGACTACATGTAACCTGTCAGCTGATGAAACTAGTGTTTACTGTACAAACTTGCTGAACACTAATGATTGGCAATGGGCAAAAAACGAAGTTGGAGATATCGTTAAAATAAAAGGCAAATGGAGTAATGATCAGACTGCACTAGAAGGCAATGTTCGTTTAAATGATTTCTTTTTAGTTAAAAAAATCGACTATGATAATGTAAAAAAATATTGTTCTAGAAATTATGTGCCTCAACCAGGTGATAGCTCTCTAGGTGGCTGGTATCTGTTTATTACCCAGGGTGATGATGGAGTTCTGGAGCTTCAACGGGGTACATTAAAAAACTTCATTTATGATCCATATACTGTAGGTAAATTTACAACATATAACCGTACTTTTTTCCAGCCAGATACTAATGTGATTAGTCATATTAACGTTAGTCTTGAATCAATACTCTAGACACTTTTACGCAGCCATAGCCCCATAGTCACTCATCTGTTTATACACTTGAGCGACTTTTTGAATACTTAAGCTTAACC
>NZ_AUAF01000380.1 GCF_000428585.1 Zooshikella ganghwensis DSM 15267
GGTCGATTGATGAGCCAAACGGTTACAGGTGTTCAGGACCTCGACTACACCTATGACCCTGTTGGTAATATCACTCAAATCAACGATAGCAATAATGCCTCCTACAGCGCGACTTACCAATATGATGCACTGGACCGCTTGGCACAGGAACAAGGCTACTTCGGAACTAAAAAATACAGCTTTGATCCAGTAGGTAATCGCACAAAACGTGAGTGGGTAACACCCAATACTGCTGCAGAAGGTCAGCCTGGTAACAGTGAAACACACACACAAACATTGACGTATAAAAAAGACAGTAATCGTCTTACTAAGGTCAACAATCAAACTGTTACAACCAATGTTGCTGGTCACATTACTGATAGCACACCTCTTAGCTTCACCTATGATGCTCGCGGTCGTATTAAAACCGTTAGTAAAAATGGTCAGCTACAGGCGGAATACACTTATAACGTCTTAGGTGAGCGTGTTCTGAAAACACGCTACAAAGGTGAGAAAAAAGAATACAGCACCTTTCATTACAACACCAATGGTCAACTACTGGTTGATACCTTACATGATCAAAACCGTAAGCGTTTAAGCCGTCATTACATTTGGTTAGGCAATATGCCACTAGCCATGATTGAAGAGGTCTACCAAAGCAATGGCAAAATAGCGCGTCACCAGGTCAACTACATCCATGCCGACCATTTAAACGCCCCTCGTCGAGCTTCTGGTAGTGATGGTAATGTAACTTGGTCGTGGATCAGTGATGCTTATGGTATAGGCTATGTTGACCAGGATGTGGATGGTGATGGCAAGAAAACCTTTATTGCCCTGCGTTTTCCTGGGCAATATTACGACCCTGAAAGTGGCTTATTTTATAACCATCAACGTTACTATGACCCATCACTAGGCCGTTATGTCACCAGTGATCCTGTTGGACTGCAAGCAGGGCTAAATACGTTTAGTTATGTAAATAGTAACCCTACAAACTATATGGACCCATATGGTTTAGATGCTGTAACAACTTGGTATTTTAGAGCTTTGGCTGCGGATGTAGCAACGATTGAACCGACAGATGCAGCAATACCTAAATGGGTTGGGTGGGGTGCCCTGGGACTCGGTGTTGGCGTTTATAATTTATGTAAAACTGATGAAGAAGAAAGTGCTAGGTCTATTCCACGAGAAAGAGCACGGGAAGATGAGTCACAAACTTTATATCACTACACTAGTGATGAAGGATTAAATGGGATAGTAAGCTCACAAAAAATGTACCCTTCACTTAAAGCAAATAACCCAAAAGATGCTAGGTATGGTGATGGTCAGTACTTTACAGACATTCCACAGCTTTGTTGCAGTACTGAATCATCTGGTCTTTTGAGGTTGTTTAGACAGATTTATAGCTTTGAGGCATGCCCAGCGACGTAAAACGAT
>NZ_AUAF01000381.1 GCF_000428585.1 Zooshikella ganghwensis DSM 15267
TCGTTTCTCAGGTATTTTATTTTTTTCAAAAAGAAGAAGATAAACTAGAGGATGCAGCGCTAATTGAGATTATTAAAGCAAGAGAAAACCAGCCATCAATACCTGTAGATATAGATGATCTATAAGCATTTTTTTGACTGCTGAAAATATCGGGTATTTACAGCTAGAGCCTAAAATGTATAAAAAAACACCTTTAAAAACTCATCCAAGAATTGATTGTTTATTTTTCCTGCTTTAACTCCTTTAGAAATGTGTGCGGTTTTTGTGCTAATTGAGCAGAACAGTCTATCAAGATGAGCAACTATAGTGCGACACACCACCAACGTTAAAAAACTCTCTAGGTAAGAGGCGATAGTATTTGTCTTCTACTTCTTTTGATTGCTCATCATAAGGATAGCTAAACACTTCTTGCAGCTCTTTGAGCAGTGTGTAATCACCCTGCGTCGCTGTTGGTAAGCTGGCACGACTAGCCACTCGCGCCAAGTATATTTGGGGTTAGTTTGTTTCATTCTTGTCGATATCTCAGATAAATCGCTACCGTAACTGACCAGGTCACGCCAGCTTTTTAGCCAAGATTGCCATTGTTCATCAAGCTCTTGTGAAGTGTTAACATAGAAGCTCTTTTTTAACGCTGAGATATCGTCGGGTATATGAGTATAGTGGTCCCCAGTTTTGAGACAGTCAGTTAAAATACAACAACTGTTGAAAGGGATAAAAATGAGTCGCAAATCATTTACTGCAGCATTTAAGTCAAAAGTGGCCATAGAAGCCTTAAAAGGCCATAAAACGACTAACGAGATTGCCTCGGAGTTGGGGGTCCATACAAAGCAAAATTCTAGCTACAATACTGTAGATGACGCTAAGAAGAATATTCCTGCTCAATATAGTAACGTAAATATTGAATGGAAGCCTGGTACGGCCTGACGTATAAGAGGTGAACAATAATGTTAATTGAAATTTTAAAAGGTGCTCTCTTCTAGGTATTTACCTAAAGGAGAGTAAAATGAAAAGAGAATGTCGTCTTATTAAGGCATTTGGTAAAAATGAAGTTGGTTTGGCAGATATGCCAAACAAAATTTCTGGGATCAAGGTTTCCAGAATTGTAATTGGTGAAGACACAGGTTGTTCTTGGTGTTTTCCTCATGGCTATGAAACATATAATAGTCATTATGCAAATTACCAACGAAGCTGGAAAAAGCAAAGAAAAACCAGGTGGAAATAAAGTTAAGCGAAATCATTCACATAACTGGGTAAGAGCTGTTATTTCCCCAGCTCTCCCCACACCACCCTGCATGCGGGTCCCCAGAGAGCTGTTCATTTAACTTATCCGTTAGGATAATGAATTTTGATCCATCCGTCCCTGAGTGAAAATAATCCAGCCTGAAAATAGCCGATACGCAGGGTTAT
>NZ_AUAF01000382.1 GCF_000428585.1 Zooshikella ganghwensis DSM 15267
GTGTTTAGAGCTTACCTAGCGTATAAGTATTGCTAAGAAAATTAGCAGGTTATAAGAGAAGTGGCTGTATTTGTTCAGAATCGTGGCCACCCCTCTAGCTGCCATATCAGTAACTTATGATGTACAGCGGGTGCCTTAAAATTTATTCCAAAAAATAAAAAAGCCCACAACTGTGGGCCATAAAATTAAAAATACTTTCTTGCTACTTTGAGCTAGCTATAAACTATTCATAAACTTTACAACTGACATAAGAGTCATCTGATAGTTCAAGCGATTGGTTTCCTAATTGATAGTTATTGGCACTACTCACTTTGTACATTATATAAGCTCTTGAGTAACCAATTCCAACCTCTTGAATATTAGAGGAGCTCCTGAATTGTTTATCCTCTCTATTACTTTTAAATACTAGTTTTACATTACTACCTTTGCTATTTAGCTCTTCAATTGAAGTGCTAAATGGCATACTAAATTCTCGGATACTAAATATAAGACCAGCTTTACTCTTCATATCTAGCTGAGTTTTATCAAGGTTTATAAACCTTGATAAATCATTTCTCAAACTATTGTTTAACTCATCATCATTTGACACTTTTTCTAAAATTCGACAAGAACTTGAGGCCATGTAATAAAAATATATTAAAAATATCAATACAGACAAAATTATAGCTGACAATGTATAAAAAACAGTTTTTTTTAGCATTTTATAACTACTTTATCTTATTTCTGTAAGTTTCGTGCCCATAACGAGCCCAAACACTGCCTGAAAACATCTGTTGATAATTATGTTTTCCCTGCATGAGTAAGAGCTGTAAACCGTTCCATCCTACAACTTGAAATGGAGTTACAAACTGGTTGTGATTATATCGAGCGGCCATCATACCTACAGAAATATAATTATAATTACCGCCTTTAACAACACCTCGTCCTTCCAACATAAAATCCCGTGATGCAAGGCCATCTTCATATATAAACGTATCTGCACCAATAAAATCGTCTATGTAAGAAGACTTGTCACATAAAAGTGTTTCCATAAACTCATAATCTTCGATGGTCTTTTGATCAGCCTTACTTAAAAAAATAGGCGATGAAGGATCCATAGCTGCAAACTCATTAACTCTTTTACGTAAATTAGTATGATCCATTTCTAGCTTGTCTATATCAACGAGAGTACTTCCATTCAGGTTATCAGTATTCAAACTTAACTTACCTCCTCGCCTATATTTTCCTTTACTAGCGGTATTAAACTCTATTTTTTTCAGGGGACTAGTAACCCTCCCTTTTAAATCAACCCCATCAGTCGTATTCGACTCACCACGACCTATTCGGTTGTAGTGGTTCATGACATCATTAGCGATTTGTTCACCGTAGTTTAATTCTTTCTGAGGCTGGTACTC
>NZ_AUAF01000383.1 GCF_000428585.1 Zooshikella ganghwensis DSM 15267
TTTGTGTACAATATAAAGTGCCGAGGAAAAAGCTTACTTAATGATCTAGTAGAGCTATTGATATAACCCCCTAGGAATCCATATAGAGCCAAACTTTTTTTCGTGGCTTTGGAAGATGAATTAGAAAAAATACCTTATCGGGTTTAAATGAGAATAAATTAGTACTACTTGTAATAATGTGTTTGCAGGTGATGTTAATGAGCTTATATCAAAAAAAGTATAAATACTAAACGATTGTGGTTAATTTTATGTGGCTTTTATATAGCTAATTATGGGGTGTGCTATTTGAGATTATAGCTGTTTGTAAGATGTGTCGGCTTTTTTAATTTATTGCTATTTTTTTGAATATCTTTCTTCTTTAAGAAGATTTATGATTTATGTAGACCTGTTTGTAATAAGCTTAATAATTTAAGTGGCTAATAGTGTTTAGGGTATCATAATGCCTTGTATACAACTTATGTTGATATTAGCTGTTATTGGTGTGCTGCTAAATAACGTTGTTTTTGCCTATGAGGTGAAAATTTGTGATGATGAGGTTGAATACCCACCTTATTCATATTATGAAAGAGTTAATAACGTACCTTCAAAAAAAGTGAAAGGTATTACTAAAGATACGTTAACGGCCATATTTGCCTCCCTAGACTTTACCTATCAAATTGATCATATACCCTGGAAGCGATGTCTGTTTGAAGTTGAAAATTATGATAAAAGAAAGCGTTATGATATGTTCTCAACTGGGTCATATACTGTAGAAAGAGCTGATAAATATTATATAACATCACCATTTACTGAAGTTTATCCTGGTGTTTTTTACTCGATAGGGCAATATCCCAAAGGTATTGAAGTGAATAAAGTGAGAGATCTTGATCAGTTTGACTCAGTTTGTGGTGTTTTGGGGTATAGTTATAAAGAGTATGGATTAACTCAAGAGTCTAAACTTGTTCGGGTTCCATCCATAATTTCAGGTTTTAAAATGCTAGAAGTAAGTCGTTGCCAAATTATGCCATTAGCTATTCAGGCTGGTTATGGTTTAAAGCTTATTGAAAAAGGAAAAGTACCGGAGGTAATTAGAGCGTCACGTATTAAAAACATTAAGCCTGAAACGCTGCATCTATTTATTTCAAAGAGATCACCGATGGCTTTTGAACTGTACACTAAGATAAATAATCAATTGTTGCTTTTAAAAAAGACAGGCGTGTTAGATGAAATTGATGAGAAGTATAGGAAGCTTTATAATAATTAAGCAATCAAGGTTATGTTTTTAGTTTAACTCGTTGACAGGTAAGCCACTAGTTTGACTAGTGTGACTCTCAAGGCTTGGCCTCTAGATTCAGTTTTATGGAGAAAGAAGACATGTGTA
>NZ_AUAF01000384.1 GCF_000428585.1 Zooshikella ganghwensis DSM 15267
GACATCCCCTGTCCCTTTGAATTTGTTTCGGCAAAACAAAGGTTGGGGTCAGGGGTTGTCATTTCAAACTAATAAAAGTCGAGCATCGCGTTAAACTAGCTCTTTTCCAATTTCCATTCTTGGAGAAGCCATATTAGTTAATTCCCATTTGTTGCCCGTCCAATGCTCTGTATTAATTAAAGTAAACTCAGACGTTTGATATTTCTTATCTTGGTCTTTCCCATAGTTAAAATAACCGTAATACCAGTTTTTATAACCTTGCTTTCCTTCAATGGACCAGTCTTTTGCAGAGTGAGCAAGTGATAAATTTTGACCTTCTTTTTCATCCTCGGTAGCTGTAATCGCCATACAGTTCCAGCCACTAGCATTTTGTACCATTCGGGAGGATTTATATTCAGGTTTTGAGCTAAGCTCTTTACAGTTGTTAGTGAATGTTACTGCTTGTGCATAGCTGGCATTACGAGCAATGAACTCGTAAATATGTTCTACTTCGGGCTTTGATTCCTGCCCCTCATTTGAGTTGTTGTTACTATTTTCATTAGTATCTGTTGTAGACTCATTGCTAGGGTCATCAATGACCATACAACTCCATCCTGTACGGTGTTGAACCATCCTGGAGGACTTATAATCAGCACTTTGATTTAAGCTATTGCATTTTTTTGTAAAAGCTACATTTTGTTCATAGGTAGCACTACTTTGAATAAAGCTGTGTAGGTATTCAATGTCGGGATTATTCATTTGAGTTTCAGAAGTTTGCTCTGAGGATAATGCGCTAATAGCAATATTTAACTTGCTATAATCCCAGCCAATATAATGGCTGCCATCAATGCCCTCTGGGCTAATAGCAAAGTCCAAAAAGTCGCCTTCTTTTATTTCTAATCGTAGCTTTCTACTAATATTGGGTTGTCCTGAAGGGGTTACTAGTACTTGGTCTTGTAGCTTTCCATTGATATAAAATTTTCCAGTAAATCCATTGGCAGAATCTTTATTATTGTGAAACCTATGGATTGACCAAAGGACCTCTATCGTTCCGCTGTAGGTACTTTTCCATCTCCTTATTGGCCATTGTTCTGGATTTTGAGTTGATAAAAGACCACTAGGATGAACAAGCTCTTTACCAATTTCCAACCACGGGGAAGCCATATTGGCTAAATCCCATTTTTCCCCATTCCAAAAATTGGTACTAATTAAAGTAAATTCAGAAGCCTGGTATTTTTTATTGAGACCAGATTCACGCGATGCTCGACTTTTATTAGTTTGAAATGACAACCCCTGACCCCAACCTTTGTTTTGCCGAAACAAATTCAAAGGGACAGGGGATGTCAG
>NZ_AUAF01000385.1 GCF_000428585.1 Zooshikella ganghwensis DSM 15267
ACTAGTCAAACTAGTGGCTTACCTGTCAACGAGTTATTTGTAATCATGGCACTCCCTTGCCATGGTTACATTATGAGTTAATTATTCGACGTTCGACTCAACATCGCTTTGTTGCGAAGAACCTTCCTCCACTTGTTCATTCACTGGCCAATCACTTCCAGGTGGACCTGGAGGCCAAGGTCCTGTTGGCGGAGGCATGTTGGGACCTCCAGGAGGGATATTAGGTCCACCAGGAGGTGCTGGCGGCCAAGGGCCACCTGGCGGCATATTTGGTCCTCCGGGTGGTTTACCTGGGCCACCAGGTCCGCCTGGAGGCATTGGTGGCCATGGTCCTCCTGGGGGCATATTCGGCCCACCTGGCGGTATATTGGGCCCTCCAGGTGGAATACATGGACCACCGGGCTTACCGGGTCGTCCTGGTCTTCCAGGTCGCCCTGGGCGACCTGGCCACATAACTTGTTCATCTGCGCGTGAACCCTCAACATCTGCTTGCGGCCAACCTGGAGGCCATCCACCTGGAGGCATGTTCGGTCCACCTGGGGGCATATTGGGTCCTCCGGGCGGCATCGGTGGCCATGGTCCTCCTGGGGGCATATTGGGTCCACCTGGGGGAATACATGGAGGTTCTGGATCAGGTCCTGGTGGCTGAGGGTTAGGGCCTGGAGGTCGCGGATTAGGATCAGGGTTCGGTGGCTGAGGGCCTGGTCCTGGTGGCTCACCAGGGTTTCCGCCACAGCTTTTACCTAAACCCACAACGCCAAATGCAGCAATCACATCTGCCTCGGGGTAGCCTTTATCCTTAGCCGCTTTAACAACACCACAAGCACCTTGTTCAAAGTTCGTGTTTTGCTTCCAGTACATTTGGTTAGCAACCACCATCACTTCAAATGCTTTTTTAATATCCCAGCCATTGGTCGTTGCTAATGTGTAAAAAGCACGATTAAAGACACCACTTGAGTTATGAACATCCATGCCTTCACGGTATTGGCTGGCATGATCAATTGATACACCATCTTTACTCGGCTGCTTAAAAAAGCGAAGCGCTTCGCGACTTTTGGTAATCCTGCCACCCACTAACCAGTCGTTTTTCTTAAACATGTAAAATTCAGCAGCTTCTCCAGCCATATCAGAAAAGGCTTCATTAATACCACCTGACTGACCACGATAAACTAGATTTGAATTTTGCTGGGTGAAGCCATGACTTACTTCATGAGCAGCTACATCTAAGGCATTAAATTACCCACAATTTTGGGCGAGTTCAAAGCCTGCCTTCAGCTCATATAGTCTATTAAGACCACGCCAAATGACTGTATTACCTGGAG
>NZ_AUAF01000386.1 GCF_000428585.1 Zooshikella ganghwensis DSM 15267
ACCGTCGATGGCATTACCCAACAGTATCAGTACGATGACTTAGGACGTTTAACCTCAGAAACGCAAACCCTGTTTGGCGAAAGCTTTACCCTCAGTTATAGCTACGACCAATACAGTCGTCCTCTACAAACCACCTTCCCTACCGGACTCACCGCGAAACAAGTCTACAACGAACGGGGTTACCTGACCGCCATTCTTGATGGTAATGCCAACACCTACTGGCAAGCGCAAGCGGTCGATGCACTGGGCAATATTACCCAACAACAGTACGGTAATGGCGCCACCACCCTGCGGGTATTTGATAACCAAACGGGTCACCTGCAAGACAGTGGTACCTACATGGGTAGTACCACCCAGATTGAAGACCTGCACTTTGCCTACGATGAGTTAGGTAACCTCACTCAGCGGGAAGATAAACGACAGAAGATCCAAGAGACCTTTGCCTATGATCAACTCAATCGCTTAACGGAAGTAACTGCACTACTCAGTGGCAACACTCAAACTACCACCGTGCAGTACGATAGGTTAGGCAATATCATCCATAAATCGGATGTGGGTAATTATCGTTACGCAGGTAAGTGTGGTAGCCAGCAAGCCGGTCCCCATGCGTTAACCCAAACCACCGGCAGCCAAAACGCGACCTACTGCTATGATGCCAACGGCAACATGACCAGTGGTAATGGCCGTACCGTGCGCTATACCGCCTTTGATAAACCGGATCAGATTATCCGTGGTGATTATCAAATCGACCTGGTGTATGGTCCCGATCAAAAACGGGTACGCCGGATTGACCATGGACCCACAGGCACCAGCACGACTTACTACCAGTCCGGTATTTATGAAAAGGTGGTCAGTGATACCGGTAAAATACAGCATAAGCATTACATTGCGGATGTCGCCATTATCACTAAAACCGAAAATGCCGGCACCGACAATGGCCTTAACGTCAATTATTTCCACCGGGATCACTTAAGCTCAATCACCGCCATTACGGATCAAAATGGCCAAGTGATTGAACGCTTCAGCTATGATCCCTGGGGTAAACGCCGTCAGACGGATTGGCAACCAGCCATTGATTTTACGCAAATCACCAGCACCATCACTAAACGTGGCTTTACCAACCACGAGCATCTGGATGGTGTGGGCTTAATCCACATGAATGGCCGCGTGTATGATCCTAACGTTGGGAGATTCTTGAGTGCAGATCCATTTATTCAGTTTGCAAGTAATATTCAGAGCTATAACCGTTACAGCTACATCCTAAATAATCCTCTCAATGGAATAGATCCGACGGGGTTTATTACCGAAGGGATTACTAAAG
>NZ_AUAF01000387.1 GCF_000428585.1 Zooshikella ganghwensis DSM 15267
CTGCCAATCTACCATCTGTTGGTCTATTACCTGGCGCAAAGCCCCTGTATTTATCAGGATGACACCTGGGCACGGATTCTCTCGGAGAAAACTCAAAAAGAGCATGATCCCCAACGCCCTGACCGTAAAGGTACCTATACCACGGCCTTAGTGGGCGACCACAATGATCATCCCTTGACGCTTTTTATCACTAGTCTGAACCATGCCGGTGAAAACTTAAGTGAGGTTTTAGCACAACGGGATGAGTCCTTACCCCCTGTCATGCAAGCTTGCGATGCATTAAAAAGCAACCAGGTGGGTGATGCCATTACCACCCTTGTCTGCCATTGCCTGGTACACGGTAGGCGTAAATTTATCGATTTAGAAAGCTATTATCCTGACCAAGCCACAAGGGTTCTGGATACCATCAGTACGGTCTATGCCCACGAAGCTAAATGCCAACAGGCTAACTTATCCCCCCAAGCGCGACTGAAGTATCATCAAAAGCACAGTGGTCCATTGATGGCCAACCTCAAAGCCTGGATGGAACAGCAAATAGCTGAACGTAAAGCAGAACCTAATAGCCCCTTAGGTAAAAGCTACCGCTATTGGTTAAAGCATTGGGAGACCTTAACCCGGTTTTTAACCCATGAAGGTGTGCCCTTGGATACTAATCGCGTCGAACGGGCGTTAAAGTTAGCCATTCGAGTACGCAATAATAGCCTGTTTTATAAAACCCTCAATGGAGGTCATGTAGGGAGTGTCCTCATGTCAGTGATTCATACCGCATTACATAATGGGATTAATCCCATTGATTATTTAACCGATCTACAAATCCATGCGCAATACGTTAAACAATCACCTAAACAATGGTTACCGTGGTGTTATCAGGAAACCTTAAATTCGATGAATAACCCCCAGGAGGATTTAGCGGCTTAATTAAAAAAAATTAAATTAATTTAAAAAAGCTCAAAATTATTGAGCGACAATAGGCCTCCAGTCGTCACTCATGGCTGCACGCTGTGGATGGCCTTGATACAGCAACACCTGTAAAGCTTGTGCATTAAGGGTGTACGTGCGCGTGTCCGCTTTAGGCCACCATTTTAATTGGCCTTGTGAAAAGCGTTTCATACATAACCAAAAGCCTTGGCCATCGTAGACTAATAATTTAACCGCAATCCGTCGTTTATTGGTAAAGACAAAAATAGTCCCGCTATACGCATCTTCATTTAAATGCTGCTGACACAGTGCAATTAAGCTATCGATACCTTTACGGAAATCCACGGGATTCACCGCTAATAATAAACGATGATGAGGTGTTAATTGCAACATAATTACG
>NZ_AUAF01000388.1 GCF_000428585.1 Zooshikella ganghwensis DSM 15267
TTTAACATTGGCAGCCCTTGGGGCTGCTCATAGCTGTCAAGCCTCCCGCTCTGCGGGAGCGTTATGACTAAAGTCTAGTAGAATTGACTTAACTTCGAAATCATCATTAATGAATGAGTTCACATAATGAGTCCTAAAGTTATACAGTTGACCTATAGCTATTCACAATTATCACTTGAAATTTTGATAAATGGTATTCCTTTCTTTTTAGAGCATGATTCTGAGTCAGGCACTTTTTCAGCTGGTCTAAATGATTATCTTATTAAGGGTATGAATGAACTTTCATTTATATGTAGGCCTCACTGGGTTAACCGTAAGAAGGGTATTACAGATATACGTAAAGTAGACTTTGTTATTGAAGGAAATCTACAAATAGGTAATAAAGGGGCTTCTGCTGGTAAATTAATTAGTGATTTTTCTTACTCATCTATAGACGGTGAATATGATGAAGAGCTTAATGCTATTGTCATAAAACAGACTTTTGAAGCAGATTTATATGATGTCACTCCATGGCTAAATAAGTTGGAGATATTTGAAGAAGAAACAAATGAAGACTTTTTAGATATCGCACATAAAATACTGAGTCTTTTTGAAACGAACCTCTCAGACATGCTCGAAAGTGATGTTGATAAATTTATAAGATTTTTTAGTGTTAGCAATTTAATAACGATAGATGCTAGAGGATATGATAAGCAATTGTTTCTCGAGCAATCGAAAAGCGCAGCAGAAAAACTTGTAAAAAATAAACTTAAGAAAACGAAAGTTTTATCTCATGAACTTATTGTGAAGAGGTATTTAGACGATAAATATATAAAGTTAAGAATTAAGCCTGATATGTCTAATGATATTAATGAGAATATAAAGTTAGATGAAGGTGAGGAGGCTATACCGCTAATAAACTTTGAAGGAGGCGGAACAATAAATATAAATATAGTGAAGATAAATGGAGAATACTTTCAGTTTATATAGATTGATTTCAGTATTAAATAAAATTGTTCATAAAATTGATGCTATCAATTTATGTTGAATATTGAGAGTGTATTAGATGTCAGAGCTTAAAGCAGCTTTTAAATTTTTTTTGTTTATATATACTGCGACTTTTGTTATTGGGATTAGCTATGCGTTATATCGTGGACTTGCCTTTTCTGATTTGACAGAGTTGGTAGGTTTTTGGATAGGCATTATTACTACGTTTGTTCCAATTATCATGCTATGTTATTTTGGTGGCCTTACTATCGCAATGCTTAAAGGAAAGAGTCTCTTTGGTGTAGTGGCTTTAGCGGCTTCTGGTTTTTTAATC
>NZ_AUAF01000390.1 GCF_000428585.1 Zooshikella ganghwensis DSM 15267
CATGGTTTTTGTTTGACATGAGTTAATTCAGGTTATAACCATTAACAGTATTGCTCTACCTGCAATGCCTTAGCCTCTAAATGGCCAAAGTCGAGCTACAGTAAGACTTTTAAATTGATTAAATAAATCTTCTTTCGTTCTTTCTAATTCTTCTTTACGCTTTTCCGTCAAATCCATATCTTGAGCAGCGTTTCTAGCCCACTCAATTATTAGAGCCCAATACCTTAAACATACGTGGGTCATTTCTTCTATATCTGACCCAACAGACTCCAAAGCATCAAAATGTCGTTTACGCACATCTTTAGAATTTTCATGACCATGATTTAATTTTGTAACCAAAATTGTGCCAAGTAGTGTAATTAAACCACCTAATCCTATTTTTACTGCTGTATCGACAACTTCAATAACAGTGGTTGCCATATTATCTCCTCTTACTTATAACGCTGAGCTAACCGGCAGCCAGTGCGAAGCACGCTTTTGGCTGTCCGACGGAGGCCGCTCGCGGCCGGAGTGTAGTTGAGCGCCTTGTTATGTGCTGATTTCACTGCTTTCTACGCCTGTTAGCCATAGCTCGCTGCCAATTGGAATTTCTGCTTTTTTAATACCTGAAAGGTGACAATGGTAGCAGACTTCTTTTGGCGGCGGAGACTGAAATGGAACTGTAAATTTCGCCTTGCATTCTTTTGTGGCCCCAGATGCATCTTTGATTAATGCATCATACTCGCGATCAAATTTATACTTTGAAACAGGAAAGCCCGGAACCAGTATAATGCCTCGCCCCGTAACATCGAATACTTCCTCGATTTTTGAAAGTAAAATCTCGCTCATTTCCTATGACACATAACTATTAATGAACGTCACTATGACGCAATATATTACGTCACCTTGACGTATAACACCCTGATTAATTTTAACTGGTTCTCACTATTTGAGCCAGACTTAGATAATGAATTCCAACTTATCTAACTGATAATAATAGATATTTTGTTTTTTGAAGGAGTGTTATACGTCAGAGTGACATAATATACTACGTCTCATTAATAGCGCTAATTTCCATAGTTCATGAAGCTTATTTGGCTTATAACCTAATTAGTAACAAAATTTTGCACTGCCATACACTGCTTTGATAATTCTTCAAAGTACCCCTCAATCGCCTCAACACAATTCGACAAATACGAAGGATCATATGGTGCATAAATTTCTGTGGTTGAATACTGTTCCATACGATGCCCTAGTTGTGCCGCTACTTCCCACGGTGGCACAGACTGTGAGCGTAACCAACGAGTCATCGTGTGCCG
>NZ_AUAF01000391.1 GCF_000428585.1 Zooshikella ganghwensis DSM 15267
TGGGAACGTGGCACGAATGAAAATACGAATGGCTTGATACGACAGTATTTTCCAAAGGACACGGATTTTAATAAAGTGAGTGATGAAGATATTCAATTTGTAATGGATCGTTTGAATGAACGCCCGAGGGCAACAAGGAATTTCAAATCACCGAATGGAATGTTTTTAGGGTGGCGAGTCGATTTACTCGCTAATTAAGAATTGCACTTATTAGTTGAAACCAAGGGGAGGCAAAATATTAAGTTTAAGGAAAATAATAAATATCTGAAATCAGGTCTTGGCTATGAAAAAATCATTGTCAAATATGTCAATAATTATCTCAGCGATAGGCTTCCCATTAGTTGCTAATGCAGTTCCTATTGAAACAAAAGATGTGTTCTGTGATGGTGTAAAATGTGGGACAATGGAAATTGACAAATATGATCCCTATAAAACAATGTGGTTAGCGGGGGTTGAAATTGATGGTCAATTTGTGGCAACTAAAACCAATAGAGAATACCACTATATTCAATCGATCAATATTTTCGATGACCCCACCCCTAAAAAATACCATGATGGGTCTGCACTTCCAGTACCACTTATTGATACTCCTCCTGGCGGATATCAAGGTGATCCATTTGACTTTAAACCATATTATGATGAGTCTGAATTCCCTACTTTCTACGATAAACCAAGTACATTTATGCTTGACGCAAAGACAGAAGCAGATAATAAACTAGAGTTGCAATTCGAAACTTGGCTAGTATGCCTCATTAGTGAAAAGATGGGAGATAACGCTAAAACCGCAAAAGATGATGCGTACCAAGTTGCACCATTGATTGGTTGGCTATGGGGGTATGAAATTGCTTATAATGATGTAGGTATGATAGGCGTTGATGAGTTAGTGGATTTTACAGTAACAAAAACGAACTTCGAATGGAAAATGCATGATCCTTCGAATGATTGGAAAACAGCATTAACTCAAAAATATGGTAATCTGCCTAATCAAGATTGGTTTAATGTTACACTTGCAGAGTGTAGCGATTGTTTAGATCCAACACCTGTGCCTGCACCGAGTTCGTTTTTACTTATTTTATTGGGTTTTTTGGGCGCTGTTATATCGCGTAAACATAGGAATAATACTTCATTAAAAGTATAAATGTGCATGGATTACTGAAATAAGAAAGTGTAAATAGCAGTAAGTATCAATAGTCAATACTGTGGACACTTTTTGGCTGAGAGTCGTAGGTTGTACCAAAGATAGAAACTGCGAGAATGCGGTTATCAACGTCGTATTGTCACAGG
>NZ_AUAF01000392.1 GCF_000428585.1 Zooshikella ganghwensis DSM 15267
TAGTAGAAGGAAGTGTTAACCTGGCAGTATTTCGGCACTCCCTGAAAGTTTTGTCCTGTACATAGACTATTCATCTAGAATAAATGTTTAAACCACTATTAGAAGCCTTTTTTACTCAGCTGTGGAGCTTGTATGCAAAGGGATTAGGACTGTCGAATTTGCGCAGAACCATCTGCCGCAGGGAAGCGGTAGTTGAGCTTCCAGGGAAGGATTGACGGCGTGTTCGAAGTAGATTTGACAGTCTGGGACATTGTTAGCCTATGCTAATAAGTACTGACAATGGGTTATGTGGTGAGCAGCAATGATCAGTCGACAGCGAATGGTGGCAGGAAAAACTTTTGAAGATAAGTTAAACCGTATTCTGGTATTATCCCCATTACCTATTATTACGAATATTTCTTGTATGGATGGACAGGGAATTATAAAAGCGAAAAATGATGTCTATTTAGATATTGGTCATAAAAGTGTGAGGGTAGGTGCGCAAAATTTAGCTCTTCTTTGTTGCTTGGTTTATTTAGTATTTGGAGGGTCACTGTTATTAACTATTATATTTCTCCCTGTATCCAAGTCTGGTTATCAGTTTTTTTTAAATGCTTTCCTTATGGTTTTCTTTGGGATACATTTATTTTATTTATATAATATGTATGAAAGTTATTTACAGTTAAAAAAGCATAAATTTATACGCTTTAACCGCCAGCGTAGACAGGTCGCTTTACCGTTTGGTGAAAAAGGCCAGTTTATAATTATTCCTTGGGAGAAAATATACGCATGGGCTGGCACTACATTGATGTTATCAGACACGACTGCTATACCCTTATCCACATTAACTATTACGATGGCCAGCCCTATAGATGTGACTAATTTCAAAGGACGTTATGAAGTAGCATGTGGAGCAGAGATTAACTGTATCATGCAGTGGGAGTGTATTCGTACATTTATGGAAGATGGTCCTGAAGCGTGTCCAGATCCAAGCAATCTAGACTCATTAGAAGAGTATTTTGATAGTCGGCGTCGTTGGAAAGAGAATAAAATATTAGTCGGTTGGCAAATATATAAACAAAAGATTAGGGACTGGATGCACTATTCGTATTTTGCATACTGGCTCAATGATAAAATTCAAGAGAGACTTGAATACACTGAATTATCAGAAGAAATTAAACGATGGTCTGAATCTATCCCCGAAAGTCAGTGGCGTAAACCCTCACCAGAATTAGAGGAAGCCAATGCATTAGCTATGACTTATTATGAGCAGGGAGGAAAATTGGGT
>NZ_AUAF01000389.1 GCF_000428585.1 Zooshikella ganghwensis DSM 15267
TCCATCAACGTATTAATAAGTACTTTCTCATCAGCTTCCCTAACTAACTCCTCCACGATTTCATCTTGTTCAGTGAGTGTTTTTTGATACCAGCTTTTTCCAAAAGCTTTATTATTTGCGAGTAGCGCTGCAGTGCTGTTGCCTTTTAGTTTGGTACGTGTTGCTGATTCAAGATTAAACGTATAGGAATCAGGTATTTTTATTTTTTCCTTTATCTTAGAAAACGTTGCTTCTTTACGCTGAGACAATGAGTCTAGTAATGTATTTCTCTCTTCAAGCGTCAACGCTCTGGAATGTAAATTAGTGTCAGTTACTCTTATGTTATTTAGCTCTTGCAATATTCTAAACTGCTGTATGGATGGCAATGCTAAAGGTGACCGGTGGCGAGTATTATCTAATACACACATTCCAGGTAGTACGGGACGTAGCTTACGTTGAAAAAGTAGTGTATCTCTCAATTGCTGTTTTCGTGCATCTGTCAGTACCTCAGGGTAATACTGACTTTGAGTTTGCCAAATAAGATCAAACTCCTGTGCAATCATCTCTCTATGAACATAAAAATCATAAAATGACTTAGCGCCTTTACCTTTAGCTCTAATTCGAGTGCCTTCTCTTTGTGTATGACGCTTAGCTAAAAACTCACCCACAGTACGACAGTCATATTCAGCAAGTACTTGCTGAAGACGTTCTATCCCTTGGCTTATCTTACCCTTTTCATTGACATCACCATCATCTTTGCGACTACTTTTAAATCCTCTTCGTTGTCCTAAATGAAATAACAAGCGGCCTAACTGGTAGAGAGGAATCTTTTCATCTAACGCTTTCACTCTTAACTCATAAGGATCGAGATGCTCAAGTGCCTTCCTGTCCACCTTATCTATAGGCATCAAACCACACTCAATAAGCTGCGACATAAATCGATGTCGGCGCTTTAAATACCTATCTCTTCGTCTACGGGCTTGCCGTGCTATCCTCCGAGCAACGGCATTTGAAGTACGACTCTTAGGGTTGCGCCCATCAGGAAATACTCTAACACCTGAATCAACTAACTTTATTGTTTTAAGCTCACTTGATAATCCAAATACAGCCCAACCAATTGAGTTAGCGCCTATATCAAATGCCCAGCGGTACAACATGAAACATTCCCTTCTCTATTGACGACAGATACAGCCTACGATTAACATTAACAACGTAGATTACTAGGAATTACGCTCTTTCCGTTAACAAGCTGAAAGATGCACAAAATGAGAGGCAGCCA
>NZ_AUAF01000393.1 GCF_000428585.1 Zooshikella ganghwensis DSM 15267
GGAAGCTAATTTTAAACACTGAACTTTAACATTGGCAGCCCTTGGGGCTGCTCATAGCTGTCAAGCCTCCCGCTCTGCGGGAGCGTTATGACTATGTCATCGCCATCGCCTAACTCAACATTGCCAACAATAATTCCAGTATTAGTAAAACGATCATTATTGGCTCCTAAGTTGAGTCCCCCGAAAATTTGACCCTGATTCTCTACGATTTCAACATAACTACTGCCAAACACCGCAATTGAGCCTTGATCAATAGAGATAATGCCTGTTGCGGTATTGGTTATAGTGTTAGTAGAGGCTAATAGCGGGCTACTCCACACAGCATATCGTGTAGGGGCTGTTCCACCTGTTCCTGTGAAGTCAGTGACTATAATACTGCCACTATTAACCAAACTTGAATCTGAGCGATTTTCAAGTTTAACCGCAGCACCCTGATCTGCGCTAAAGTTGAAGACTCCTTGATTATTCATAAAGGAAGAATATTGCAGTCTAACCCCTATCATTGAAAACCCCGTAGCATTCATTGTACCTTGGTTAATGACCGTATTATTAGAACTGCTTGTCGCATAAATTCCAGCAAGCATACCGCCTGGTAGGCCTATTCCTGTATAATTAACTGTGCCTTGATTTATAAGTCTAATATTGTCACTACCGGTTATACCCAGTAATATATAAGAAAAAAATCCTCCTGAATGATTAATTATTGAATTGTTATTGACGGTTATCTCTCTCCCTGATATTCGAAAAACTGTTGTATTTGTTTTATTTAAGGAACCGTCATTATTAATAATGACATTAGAATTACCTGAACTAATATCTATTAATGGAACAGATAAAGATGAAGTAATATCTGCACCTTTTAAAATATTAATTGTTACATTGTCTCCCAACACAGAAATAGGAGAGGTGCTAGAGCCAGAGCAAGTCACAGTTGTATCGTCAGGAGGCGCTGTATTTGAACAAGCTGCAAATGTTACTGATGGAATTAGTAAAATATTTGAAATAGTGATCAGTAATGAATTAATGCTTTTCACTTGTTGTGTTGCCTTTTTTAGTTGGCTTTTTTGAATAGCTCACGGGGTAAGGTTTCTATCTTGGGTGATTTCATTACAGCACGATACGGCAGTTAATTTATTTTATCATCGTACTGAATCTGTTTTATCGATGAATGGCCGTGATTGCCGATGACTGTTGTATCAGTCAATGTGAACTAAAAAAAGACTGCTTCAAGCGGCCTTGAA
>NZ_AUAF01000394.1 GCF_000428585.1 Zooshikella ganghwensis DSM 15267
CACAGTTTGTGTGTATTATTTAATAGGAACCAAGGCAATGCTCCTCTTCAGTTAGCTAAATTAATAGGCTAAAAAGTCGAGCATCGCGTTAAGTAATGTATTTGCACAACTAAAGTATTTATGCAGGGGAATATGATGAAGTATAGAAGTAGCACACTTATTTTAGTGGGTGCTGCTGTGTCCAGTACACTTTTTTCACTGCCCTCGTGGTCAGCTGAAAAAATTAATCTGGAATATAGTCCGTTAACACAGGCTATTCGCAGTGCAGCACCAGTCCATGAAATTTTACAACTAAGTTCAGAAAAAGATGTTATGGTTATCCGTTCGATTTCTACGAGTGATAACCAACAAAAACATCGATATCAACAATACTATGAAGGCGTACCTATTTATGGTTTTAGTTTTGTTGCCCGCGAAAATCATGCTGGTCAGTTTAGTGAATTTTCCGGAGATTTATTAGTTGCCCTGGATGAGCATAACTTAGAAGTTTCGCCCAGTTTAACGGCAGAGCAAGCACTGCAAATTGCCGTTGAGCAATCAGGTCACACAGGATTTGTGCAAGATAAAATTGAGCATAATAATAAGAAGCTATGGATTTATGCTGAAGACGAGGCTGATCCTCGACTAGCGTATGAAGTGAGCTACTTTACTCACAACGCATCAGGAAAACCTACTCGTCCCTTCTTTATAATTGATGCGCATACGGGCGAAGTACTTGATCACTGGGAAGGTCTTAATCACCAACAAGCAACAGGGCCTGGCGGTAATAAGAAGTCAGGAAAATACCAGTATGGCTCAGATCACGGACCGTTGGAGGTTGATGCTCAGTGTCGTATGAGTACTGCCAATGTTGAAACCATTGATATGAAACACAGGGAAAGTGGTGGTCAGGTTTTTCAGTTTAATTGTCCTGAAAATAATTATAAAGAAGTGAATGGTGGGTACTCACCGTTAAATGATGCCCATTATTTTGGTGGTGTTGTCTTTAAACTTTATAAAGAATGGTTTAATACTCAGCCCTTGAGTCATAAATTAAGAATGCGGGCACACTATAAACAAAATTATGACAATGCTATTTGGGATGGACGGCAAATGTCATTTGGTGATGGTGGGAGTATGTTCTATCCCCTCACCTCCTTAGATGTCATTTAATTACCCATAAATTTGCAATGAATACAAGGTTATGTCACTTTAGTTGCCAAAAGTGGACTTTTGGGCAAAAAACAATGGATTCTTGGC
>NZ_AUAF01000395.1 GCF_000428585.1 Zooshikella ganghwensis DSM 15267
CGTCACTCTGACGTATAACACCCCTTCAAAAAAACAAAATACCCTTTATTATCAATTAGATAAGTTAAAATTCATGATGTGAATCTGGCTCAAATAGTGAGAACCAGTTAAAATTAATTAGAGTGTTATACGTCAATGCGACGTAATGTATTGCGTCAGAGTGACGTTCATTAATAGTTATGCCTCCAAAGGTATCGTGAAATTGAGATTATTAATTGGTCTAATTTTATCTATGGTTATAAGTGAAGTGAGTGCTGGCGAAGAATATAAAAATCCAGTAGATGGTAAAACTTATGTAACGGAAGAATGGAAAACATATCACCCAAAGAATCCTCACAAAAAAACCGAAAAGAGGGTAATGAATTCAGGTATTAGGTTGCTCACCACTGAAGACGAAATCGATAGGAATTTAACCGTAGATCAGTTAGCAGGATACATCAAGGCTATCGAGGAACAAGCGAACATTACGATAAAAGGCATCGAGTCTAGCGGCATTGTGCTACTTCAGGCTTCCCTTAATCCCGGTGCTGTAGCAGAGTACCAAATGTCTTTTCAAGGAGACTTGTCGCAGGAATACCTACAGAAGTTCTATGATGCTTTACAAAAATTGAATTTTCCAAAGGTTAGGGTGAGTAATGTATCCTTTCAGGTTGAATTCATCGTCAAACAAGGCATAACAAAGCAATGAACACCGACAGCTACTGCGGGTTATTGCGGCGTTATACCTCAGGTATAGAATGAAGAAATATTGCTATAGCTCATTACTTCTTGCTCACGAAGATGCAAAAAGCAGCATTCACCCTGATGATTTGCAAAAGATAGAGCATGCATTTCCAAGTGGGTGGCAATTGAAATGTTTTGAGCATTGCGGTTTTGATGGTGCCTACAATATTCTGGCCACAAATGAAATATGTTTCAGAGTAAAAGATGCAGTGATTGAAGAAGTAGAGGCACCAAATTTCTTTTACGGTGATGAAGTGTTCGTGGTACGAAAAAACATGAATGGTAAGGTTTTGCGAGTGTTTTGGCACTACATGAAACATGAGCCATATTATGTGATTGAGTGTGGTGGTGTAGAGTCTGGCTATCGGTACTTCAATAAGGATTTAGAGCGTGCAAAGGTATAATCGGGTAAGAGCTGGTATCTACCCAGCTCTCCCCACACCACCCTGCATGCGGGTCCGCACAGGGCGGTTCATTTAATTTATCCGTTAGGATAA
>NZ_AUAF01000396.1 GCF_000428585.1 Zooshikella ganghwensis DSM 15267
CATCGGTGTATTAATTGCTATGCGCTCAAAGTGGATCTATGAAGAAGAGCAAAAGCGAGAACCAAACCAGGATCTAATACGACAGTGGGAGAGTGAACAAGATACGTTTCACGATGAGTTAAATGACCTGCTGATCGATGATGATGACAAGATAGAGCGTGTGTTGAATGAATATGCGCCTATTGTAAAAGCACATATGACCAGTTAAGGGGAAAAGCATGTTAACTAAGCAGTACGTGCTTCCTAAAGAGTTACACGATAGTATCTTTAAACGCCGAATTGAAAAAAAATACATCTCCAACAGTAAAGAGCAAGAGAAACCGCTGGCCATTATCACGGGTGGTCAACCAGGCTCTGGAAAGTCTGGTATTACCTCAAAAGCAAAAGAGGAACTGAAAACCCAGGGCGGTCATATCCTTGTTGATGCTGATATTCTCAGGAAACAACACCCTAGCTACTATGACTTGCTAAAAAAAGATGATATTCAAGCAGCGAACTTAACACACCAAGATGCTAGCCAATGGGCAGTAAAGCTCATTATGTCAGCGGTAGAAAACCGCAGAAACCTGATCATTGATCAGACATCAAAGGATCTAGCAGCTTTTAAGCAGTTAGCAACAGGGTTAAAGCAAGCGGGATATACCGTTGAATTTCGAGCCATGGCCGTTAATGAGCAGGTGAGTGAACAGCGTATTTATACCCGTTATGAAGAACAGAAAAAACAAAATGGTTTTGGTCGGTTTTCAACGAAAGATAAGCATGATCAAGCCTATAAAGGCTTAGCTAACGTAGTTGAACACACTGAAGCCCTCAAACTGGTAGATAAGAGCACCTTGTATAACAAGGACCATAAGGCCGTTTACACAAATCAGCTAGAAGATGACCAATGGAGAATTGGGCCTCAAGCATCACAGCTACTGAAGTATGAACGTGATCGCCAAATGACGCTTAAGGAACTGTCAGAACTTCAAAATAATTACACTAAATTAAAGTCGCTTATTGAAACACCTGAGCGTCATGCAACACCTGCAGAAGTCAGCAATATCAATAAACGACTTGAGGAAGCTACACAAAAAATAAATGAAAATGTTGCCAGTCAGTCCAAGTCAAAAACGCATAAAATATAAGTATTTTCGAGATAGCCTGGAAGCACTATCCACTATCACCGCTTTTACTCACATTTTGTTGGTTTTGAATAATAGAAAATAATCGTATGG
>NZ_AUAF01000397.1 GCF_000428585.1 Zooshikella ganghwensis DSM 15267
TCCACGGTGCTTCTCCTGAACTATTAACGATGCAGGAAAAGGCTAACAGCAAGGGCTGGGGGGAGTCACGCACGGTTGCAGAGGGGACACGTATTAATTAACGGCTCAGGAACCCTGATAGGAAAAATCCCAGCCGGCTCAGAAACCTGGATTCAA
The DNA here is from genome assembly GCF_000428585.1 of Zooshikella ganghwensis DSM 15267. Classification (GTDB taxonomy): domain Bacteria; phylum Pseudomonadota; class Gammaproteobacteria; order Pseudomonadales; family Zooshikellaceae; genus Zooshikella; species Zooshikella ganghwensis. Next base: position 157 of record NZ_AUAF01000397.1, read on the forward strand.
AATGCTGGCTACGTCTGGCTACTGCTACTTATTCCTCTGGCCTTTTTAGGCTGGTTTGGTATGAATAATTTATGTACTCCTGAAGTATCACCAGACATAGGCAATGCATCAAGTGCATTTACCAAGATAACCTTTATGTTTCTTATCGGTTTTCTAACCGCTGGTGTTGGGTTATGGCTGATGCTGCCAGAAACTGCAAATGGCTCTGGCTGGGGGATTCCCAAAGAAATTGTTCTCATTGGTATTATCACTGCGACCGTGTTTGCCTTGAAAAGTTTGCCTGGACAAATAAAAACCAGCCTATCACGGCAATATAAGATTTTTAATAATAAGCATACCTGGATTATGAGTGTCATTTACACCATGACCTTTGGCAGCTTTATTGGTTTTGCAGCAGCCTTTCCATTAGCAATCAAAGTCATATTTGGTTATAGCCATATTATGGCTGATGGCCAGATGACCCATGATACCGTAAACCCTAATGGTCCAAGTGCACTCATGTATGCCTGGATGGGACCCTTTATTGGTGCGCTCATTCGTCCTGTCGGTGGCTGGATAGCAGATAAAGTAGGTGGTGCAATAGTAACGCAATTCTGCTCAATTATTATGGTTGTCAGTGCTCTAGGTGTCGCCTATTACATGCAAGCTGCATATAATTCAGCAACACCTGAAAATTACTTTGTGCCCTTCTTTATTTTATTCCTTGCTCTATTCACCGCAACAGGCATAGGTAATGGTTCCACCTTTCGCACCATTGCAATCGTTTTCCCTAAAGAGCAAGCGGGTCCTGTTCTGGGTTGGACATCTGCGATAGCTGCTTATGGGGCATTTTATATTCCGCAAGTAATAGGTGAGCAAATCACTGCCACTACGCCTGAAGTCGCTTTAATTGGTTTCGCAATATTTTATGCTATCTGCGTAGTCATCAATTACTGGTTTTATTTACGTAACAATACTCTAGACACTTTTACGCAGCCATAGCCCCATAGTCACTCATCTGTTTATACACTTGAGCGACTTTTTGAATACTTAAGCTTAACC
>NZ_AUAF01000398.1 GCF_000428585.1 Zooshikella ganghwensis DSM 15267
CCTACTAAGACGCTAGCAAAGTTAGCTAACCATGCGGCAAAGGATTATCCCGCAACTGGCGGCATTGTTGATCTCTGCTGTTCTGAGCGCCAAAAACGTTTGTTGGCTCTATACCCAGTTGACGAGGTTTGGGGCGTTGGTCGTAGGCTTTCTAAGCGCCTGAATACGCAAGGAATTATAACAGCCCTCGATCTAGCTAAAGCAGATCCCAAGACTATTAGAAAGAACTTCTCTGTCGTCTTAGAGCGTACCGTTAGAGAGCTAAACGGCGAGAGTTGTATTGATATTGAAGAAATAGCACCAGCAAAACAGCAAATTGTATGTAGTCGTTCGTTTGGGTCTCGTATAACGACAATCAACGCTATGCGCGAAGCTGTAAGCGAATATGCGAGCCGAGCTGGTGAAAAGCTGAGAGGTCAGAAACGATGCACTAAAGTTGTCAGCGTATTCATTCGATCAAGTCCCTTTAATCAAAACGAGCTACATTACAGCAACTCAGCATCTGCAACACTAGATATGCCAACAGACGACACTAGAGACATTGTACGAGTGGCTATGATGCTGCTTGATTTCATCTGGCGTGATGGCATTAGATATGCCAAAGCTGGAATCATGTTAAGCGACTTTTTCGAACCTGGAGTATTTCAACAGAGCTTGTTTTCTGAATCTGGTGATGTTTCCAAAAGCCAAGCGCTAATGACTACCATAGATAAAATAAACAGGACAGGTAAGCATATATTTTTAGCTAGTCAGGGAGTCAAGAAACCTTGGAGTATGCAAAGACACTATCTGTCTCCAGCATATACGACTTGCTGGAATAACATTCCGGTTGTTCGTTGATCAGTTATAAGATATTTGAGGTATATAGCAAAAGGTCATACAAATTACGTCGTATTTCGAGCTGAGAGTCTGCTGGTTAGATTTTATTTAATGCAGTAAGGCAAGGGTAGCGGGCATGATTTAAAATTGGTTAAATCGTATTGTGTGGCGTTTTATGTGTATTATTTGTTTTTGAAAGTTTGATTATTTTAACATCAATATTCCAGCCCACAAACTTCTTTCTAGTTTGTCTTGTTTATCTTGTTTTTATTCTTGTTTATCTTGTTTTACCCCCCCTTCTAGGCCACATCAATAGCGGCTTGTAGCGATTTAGCGACTCGCTTTTGTTGACTGAATGACTCGTAATTGCGACTT
>NZ_AUAF01000399.1 GCF_000428585.1 Zooshikella ganghwensis DSM 15267
CAAAAAAACCTGGTTGCACCATTTTGCTAGCACTCGTTTCTTATTACTCAGCTGCTATGTATTATACATCAATAAGAATTTTTAGAGGTACCCTAGCTTCTTTGATTACAGTAAGCGTACTGTTAATGGTATTAAATCCTTTAATACTATTTGAACCTGCAGGTTGCATTGCCTGATTCTTACTCAGTAAGATATAAGGTCTTTCACTACGCATAATATCTATTGCGGTCTTGACTGACTTTGCTGTCGCCAGTTTATCAGACGTATTCTCATCAACTGCATCCGTTTTCGCGTTAGGTAACTGGTCTAAACCAACATCTATTTTAGTCGGCTTATACCCCTCATGATAGACACGTTGATTATGATTTTCGCCAGCATAAATATCACCAACCACATGAATATCGGCCTCAAAAAGACCTCCTGTTTTGGGTACATAATTATCTTTAACATATTGACGTGATGCCAAAACAATAGCTGGGTCAATTTTAAGTTCTATATTTTTACTGTTAGATATTTCTAAAACGACTTTTAGATAAAGGCTACTAGCACTGCCACTATTTTGTTGAACTTTTGGTTTATAGGTTTTAGGATATTCTCCAATACAAATTAAATCACCCTGATGATCATAGAGACCAAACTCGGTAATATAAAAACCGCCCACATCAACGGGAATAACAGCTTCAGCTACAACCCAGTTTTTATTCTCCGGATCAATTGATAAATGGGTAATATTGCCAGACCAACGTTCTCTCACGAGTGATGTAGCCGTTTCGCTAGGGAAGGTTTCTTTGCCTTCATCAACCCCACCATCGCCCACTTTAATCGTTGTTAACTTTAGCGTATCCCCCATTAATGTCGCATTAGTTAATTTTGCCGTACCTACTTCAGTGAGTAAGTTGTAATATTCTATATTCATAACCCCATCTATTTTTTTACTATATTATTTAGTTAATTATATTATCAGTGACCTCATTAACTCATCAGGTGAAATTCTTCATTTTTACTTATACTCATTGTGAAGAACGCTTAAACCCACACAACAGATATCTTTGATGTTAATTTGTGACACTTACACACCAGTTTAGCTATAAAATCCTTAGAACGTGTCTCAAAAATCAAAAAATATACAGATGTCTAAGTAAAAGGTTAATCATTAAGCACAAAGCAGTTTCAAGAAGATAGGAATGGA
>NZ_AUAF01000400.1 GCF_000428585.1 Zooshikella ganghwensis DSM 15267
GTAGATCCTTTAGTCTGCATTCTTTGCCAGTCCAGACTCGTCCTCGTCAAACACACGGTGGGCAAAACCATTAACGCGTTGTGCCGTTATCACTGTGTCCTCTCGGCAAGCGTGCGAGTTAAAAAATTTGCTCTTACACACCTTCACCGAGGGGACACACTTCTCCTGAATTATTTACGATGAAGAAAAAGGCTAACAGTAAGGGCTAAAGAGAATCACGCACTCGTTCTGAGGGGGCACGAAATATTGGTACCAATGTTACTCAGTCTCATATTCTCCACGTAAAGAAGATTCAATCATAGCCTTCAGTTCACCACTAGCTATAAGTTTATTTAAACCACGATTAAACTTTTCTTTAAAAATATAGCCTCTATCGCCTTGTTTAGTGAAAATAACATGGTGAGTTGTTTCCATCACAGCCTTAGGATGATAGGTCAAAATAGTTTGAGCTTCTATGCCAAGTTTATCTTTAATAATGGCTAGACCTACATCTTTCTCGATTGGGAATATATCAATTCTACCTTTAAGTAACATTTTAAAGTTAAGTGAGTCACTTCTTACAGGTACAACTTGGATATCTCCATTTTCAGCAGCAGTATCAAACTCTTCTCCATAGGTATAGCCAAGGGTAGAACCAATGGTATATTCTTTTAAATCATTAATTGATCGCCAACTGAATTTGTTTTTTTTAATATAAAAAAATACTTTTTGATTAATATATACTACATCGCTGTAATGAAAATCCTGAAGCCTTTCAGGTGTTGGAACCCAAGTCGGCGAAGCATCCCACTTACCCGTTAATACTTGCTCAAAAGCTCGTTTCCAAGGGAAAAAATTATAGACCACATGGATGTTTTCTTTAGCAAATGATTTTGTCACGATATGTGAGAAAACCCCATAGTGCTTTAGTTTTTTCGATGTATAAGGGGGCCACTCTCCCGTAGCGATCCTAATAACAGATTTACTTACTTCTTGATACTGTTGTTCTGTAGCAAGTATGCTAAACGGTGTAGTCAAACAGATTAAAAACAGTGAAGTTTGGTAAAGTGAGAAAATACTAATTGAGTTACAATACAGGGCAATCGCATATAAATTTACACCGAACAAATTAGCTTCATTAAATATTCATGATCCCAACCAGCAGAGAGTCTCTTATTTTTTATTCCAA
>NZ_AUAF01000401.1 GCF_000428585.1 Zooshikella ganghwensis DSM 15267
CATAAGCGTCGTCGGCCCCAAAAAGTGTCTTCAACAATCTCATATACCACCAGATGGCTACCTATACTTGTACTATCAGGTCTATTTGTATTTTCCTCAGTAGAGGGGGGTTTTAGGTGCTTGCTCAAATAGCCAATCACTTCACTGTGAAATGTTTAATGCTGACAGCAATGATGAGCTGTGCGCTCTGTATAGTAAGGACTGCAGGTGCAAATGAAACCATATTGCTCACCAATGGCGAATGGCCTCCTTTCATGTCTCAAACCTACAAGCACTTTGGTGCAGGTTCTCACATAGTCACTGAAGCCTTTGCATTGGAAGGCATTGAGGTGACATATGTCTTCTTGCCCTGGAAGCGTGCCATGAGTGAAGCTAAGCAAGGTAAGTATGATGGCACCATTTTGTGGAGTAAAAATGAAGAGCGCATGCAACACTTCTTGCTAAGTGATGCGGTTATTACGCTGCGGACAGTCTTTTTTCACCGTAAGGATTACACGTTTGATTGGAAAACGTGGAATGATTTATCCGGTCTTACTGTGGGTGTCACCCGTGGTTACTTTTACGGTGATGGATTAAAGCAGGCCATTGAGCAAAATATTGTCAAAGCGGATATTGCCAATAGCGATTATTTGAACTTTAAAAAGCTCCTGGCAAAACGCATCCCTTTGTTTGTAGCAGAAGCGGAGATTGGTTATGAAATACTGGCCACCAAGTTTCCGACTGCCAGTCGTGAGCAGATAACCAATCATACCCGTCCTCTCAGAGAAGCTCATTGGTTTTTGCTGATATCAAAACGCAACGAAAAAGCTCAATATTGGATTAACAAGTTCAATCAAGGACTCACGAAACTCAAAGCAACGGGGAGATATGAAAAAATGATGGATGATGTGATCACTGGGGAGTACTCGGCTCCTGCTAAGCAGTAATGACACTTATTTAGAATGATTGGGTAAGGCAAAGCCATGGGCTTGCATAATAGCCTGGAGTCTTCCTTGCGCTTTCATTTGAGTGAACCCTTGCTCAAATTCTTGATGCAGTTGCTGTGTATGCGGAATGGCCTTTGAAATGGCTAAATGGACAGTATCATCACTCATTATCGGCTTATGCTGTCTAAATTGATTGGCAAAAGTGGGATACGAGGTATTGATGTAATATTGTAAAACACGGCCATCGACGACAAT
>NZ_AUAF01000402.1 GCF_000428585.1 Zooshikella ganghwensis DSM 15267
GGTCGATTGATGAGCCAAACGGTTACAGGTGTTCAGGACCTCGACTACACCTATGACCCTGTTGGTAATATCACTCAAATCAACGATAGCAATAACGCCTCCTACAGCGCGACTTACCAATATGATGCACTGGACCGCTTGGCGCAGGAACAAGGCTACTTTGGAACTAAAAAATACAGCTTTGATCCGGTAGGCAATCGCACAAAACGTGAGTGGGTAACACCCAATACAGCTGCAGAAGGTCAGCCTAGTAACAGTGAAACTCACACACAAACGTTGACGTATAAAAAAGACAGTAATCGTCTTACGAAGGTGAATAACCAAACCATCACGACAGATGCCACAGGTCACATTACTGAGAACAATCCACTGAGCTTCACCTATGATGCCCGTGGTCGCATTCATAGTATCAGTAAAAATGGCCAGCTACAGGCGGAATACATTTATAACGTGTTAGGTGAGCGTGTCCTGAAAACCCGCTACAAAGGTGACAACAAGGAATACAGCACCTTTCATTACAACACGAATGGTCAGCTACTGGTTGATACCCTGCATGACCAAAATCGTAAACGCTTAAGTCGTCATTATATTTGGCTAGATAATATGCCACTCGCCATGATTGAAGAGGTATATCAAAGTAATGGGAAAATAGATCGCCACCAGGTTAATTACATTCATGCTGATCACCTCAATGCACCACGTAGAGCATCAGATACTAAAGGCAACACCAGTTGGGCTTGGTACCGTGATGCGTATGGTGAGGGCAATGTAAATCAAGACGTTGATGGTGATGGTAAGAAAACCTTTATTGCCTTGCGTTTCCCTGGACAATATTACGACCCTGAAAGCGGATTATTTTATAACTACCAACGCTACTATGATTCTTCCGTTGGTCGCTATACCACAACTGATCCTATTGGATTGCAGGGTGGATTGAATACCTTCGCTTATGTGGAAGGGAACCCAGTAAACCGTGTAGATCCATTTGGAGAAGTCGCTATAGCGATACCAGTTGTTATTGTTGGTCAGCTTATAGTCGATGCTGTGGCTGTAAGTATAGGAGTTTATGCTTTAACCAATGATACACCTGTTTCATCTGAAATGGCTGGTTTACAAAGAACACGTAACACTGTATCTCATGCTAGAGAAGCAGAAATACTACAGGG
>NZ_AUAF01000403.1 GCF_000428585.1 Zooshikella ganghwensis DSM 15267
TTGAGTTTGTGTACAATATAAAGTGCCGAGGAAAAAGCTTACTTAATGATCTAATAGAGCTATTGATATAACCCCCTAGGAATCCATATAGAGCCCTTTCGTTTTAACAGAACTTGTTCCTCAATGACATCCAATACATCACTGGCTTAAGTGTATAATGAAGTATTAAGCACTCCCTTAGTTTATCTAGAGAAGAATTGGGGTTGTGATATTGCAATGAAAATACAGTTGTTTAGTGACTTGCATTTGGAGTTTGGTGCTTATCTACTGCCCAAAACTGAAGCGGATGTAGTTATTTTGGCAGGTGATATTAATCTAGGTGTAAAGGGTGCTCAATGGGTCCTTGATACCTTCTCATCGCAACAAATTATCTATGTATTAGGTAACCATGAATATTATCTCCATAGTTATCCAGGGTTACTCACAGAGCTATACAACTATTGCCAAGATACAAATATACATCTATTAGAAAATAGCTCTTTTCAGCTAGAAAATGTTATTTTCTACGGTGCCACATTGTGGACAGACTTTAATCTATTTGGTAGCGATTATAATGTAGCAAAAACTTGTCAACAAAGGATGAATGACTATAACTATATTTATCATTCTAATCATCAATCAGCATTGACTGTTAAAGATACTGCCATTATACATCAGCAGTCGGTCAACTGGTTAGATAAAAAACTGTCTGAAGATAAATTACTTTCTGCAAATAATGTAACTAATCCTTTAATTCGCATCGTTGTATCTCATCATGCACCTAGCTTTCAGTCAATTCCACTAAATCAAAATCAAGATTATATCAGTGCCGCGTATGCGTCGAACCTTGAATGGTTGATAAAGAAAACGCAACCAAATTACTGGTTTCATGGTCATATTCATAGATCACAAGACTATATGGTAGATAGCTGTAAGGTTATGTCCAATCCAAGAGGTTATCCCATAGCGATAAACCCTGGATTTAATGAACAATGGATAATAGATGTTTAAGAGTATGCGTAAAATAAAAAAATATTTATTACTAACAAATATAGTAACAGTATTTACATTAAGTTTTTGTCAAACGACTATAGCCCCTTATGTCAGGATAGTTGTCGCCTCACCTGAAGTAAAAATCTAAAGAAAGGGGCGCAGGTGAATGATGAGTGAAGCGCGTATCAAAAGA
>NZ_AUAF01000404.1 GCF_000428585.1 Zooshikella ganghwensis DSM 15267
TTGGTAGGCAAGAGCCGACGCCTTCATTACAGCACCGAATGGCAGCTTGAATAAATATACAGCTTTGTCAACCTAAAAAAACTTCGGAATCGAGTCTAAACTATTGCATGAGAAGTTATGGAGGCTTTGAGGGAAATGCTCAAACATTACGCATTCTTTCAAAATTAGAAAAGCATACTAAAGGATCAGGATTAAATCCTACTCGAAGAATGTTGCTAGGGATCCTGAAGTACCCTGGTAGCTATAATAGTCTAGTGGAAAATAACAATAGTGAGATTATTAATCCCGCTTGGTTAAATTTCAAAAATAACTGGCATCCACCTAAATGTTATTATGACTGTGATCAAGATATAGTTGATTTTATTTTGCGGCCATTTACTAATGATGATAAAGAAAGGTTTACCTATTTAGAAAATAAAAAAACGATTTGTAAATCACTTGATTGTTCAATTATGGACTTAGCTGATGAAGTATCATATACACTGCATGATCTTGAAGATGCTATATCCTTAGGAATGATAAAAAAGGATGATTGGGAAGGTATTATACAAAATAATATTTTTAAGGATGCTATGATAGAACTCTTTTCTGATAAACCTAAAATAACTGAAGAGCTAATTGAAGGTTTGTTTGGTGATAGTTTTGGAAGGAAAAAGTATATTGGAATTTTAGTTAATTTAATGATCACAAATGTTAAGATCGAAGAAGATGAAAGTTTCTTCAGTCCTATTCTAAAGTACAAAGCTGTGATGGAAGAAAATGCAGTAAAAATAAAAAATATAATATTTGATCTTGTTAAAAGAGAAGTCATTTTTAATGATAATGTACAGCAACTTGAACTTAAGGGGAAAAAGGTTGTATATGAGCTATTTGAGGCTTTTTTAAGTGATCCCAAAAGACTTTTACCCAAGACTACAAGAATGGTTTGGGCTGCTAGTAGTTATGATCAAAGAGAAAGAATTGTCTGTGACTATATTTCAGGCATGACAGATGAATATGCTACTCGTATGTATGAGAAACTATTCTGTCCAAGAAAAGGGTCAATTTTTGATAGGATTTAAAAGAAAAATATAGGCTCTATATGGATTCCTAGGGGGTAGCATATAATACAACCAAAGATGTATTATGCACGTCTATTTGGGTAAATTAAGTCAGTAATAAGC
>NZ_AUAF01000405.1 GCF_000428585.1 Zooshikella ganghwensis DSM 15267
AGTTTGTGTACAATATAAAGTGCCGAGGAAAAAGCTTACTTAATGATCTAATAGAGCTATTGATATAACCCCCTAGGAATCCATATAGAGCCTTGAAATAATTTTCCTAGTTTAAGAAAGGCTATTATACTAACAAATAAGAATAACACGGCAATTTTAAAAACATGTTCCAACAGAAGATAATTTGAAAAAATGTCATATAAAACAGGTAATGTTGCCGTACCCGCTACCACACAAACTGAAATTAAACTGATATACTTACCTTTTTCACTTTCTTTGATAACCGGACTTAAGCTAAACATCGGTGATGCTGAATAATAAAAACTCCAACCAAAACCGATTAAAATCGCAATAAAAAAATACATCCAATTTACACTTGAAATTGAATATAATCCTAAAAAGCCTAAGGTACATGATAAAGCACCCAAAGCAGCTACTTTATGTGCACCATATTTTTTTGCCAAAATACCAGAGAAGCCAACTAAAAAAATAGTAACAACTCCACTTATAGCCAAAAAATATCCAAAATCAATTTCATTACCTAGCAATTCTGTCTGAGTGTATTTAAGTAAAAGATAAATTAAACCATAAGCTGCTGCCATAAAATAGCAGCCTAAATACAATATATAATCACGCAACATTTTAGACATTCACTACCTCCCTTTTTAAATTTGATGAAATATATTGAGCAATGCAAGGGATAAAAGGCTCCGATAACTCACTGAACCACCAGCACCATTCCTTTCGTGCATTAACTTCTAGTGTATTCAACAATTCTACACTCTTTTCTAACACTTTTACCGCTTTGTGGACTTGAAAGCTATCTAGAGCCAAATAAGCATTTCTTTCTGTCATTAAAGTCTGAAAGAAATGCTTGATATATTGGCTACGCTCAGACCTTAAGTCACTGTATCTTTTCAAGTCCTCAAAATTTTCTAAAACTGATAAGACTGATGAAATTATTTTATCTTCAAATTTTTTATAGTCTTTACGAGCAAAATTATTACCCTGTTTTTCCATATCAAATCGACTTAAAAACCACCTTATTCCATCACTCTGAAAGTCAGGGCAATCGCATATAAATTTACACCGAACAAATTAGCTTCATTAAATATTCATGATCCCAACCAGCAGAGAGTCTCTTATTTTTTATTCCAA
>NZ_AUAF01000406.1 GCF_000428585.1 Zooshikella ganghwensis DSM 15267
GCCAGAACCTATCAACGATGGGTTGAAGGTGGTGGAGTAACAGCCGACCAGCGCCCTGAGGCGACTCGCTCATTACCCTCACATGCCTTGACAGAAGAAGAGCGTAAACATGTGCTTGAGGTGATGAATAGCCCTGTATTTGCGAGTATGCCTCCTAGCCAAGTGGTGCCTTATTTGGCTGATGAGGGTGTTTATTTATGTTCTGAATCGACCATGTACCGTCTGTTACGTGCTGAAAATCAACAGCACCACAGAGGGCGGAGTAAAGTGCCAGAAAAGAAGCCATTAGCCACCCATATCGCTATGGCTCCCAATGAAGTGTGGTGTTGGGATATTACGTGGTTACCTGGCCCAGCCAAAGGGCTTTACTACTACCTGTATTTGATACTCGATTTGTTTAGCCGAAAAATTGTAGGGTGGGAAATCTATGAAGAAGAGTCATCAGAGAATGCCTCGCTTTTACTGAGAAAAGCCTATTTAAAAGAAGACATTGCTACAAAGCCTTTAGTGCTTCATTCTGATAATGGTAGCCCAATGAAAGGTAGCGATATGCTGCAAACGATGCATAATCTTGGTGTGGTGAGTTCATTTAATCGTCCCCGAGTGAGTAATGATAATGCATATGCCGAATCAATTTTTCGAACCTGCAAATATCGACCTAATTATCCCTATAAGGGGTTTACCGATTTAGAGCAAGCAAGGGGCTGGGTGTTAAATTTTGTAGCCTGGTACAATCAAGAGCATCGACATAGTGGGATTCAGTTTGTGACACCTCAAGCACGTCATGAAGGCAAAGACCACACTATTTTGGAAAACCGTAAAGCCGTGTATGAAAAAGCAAGATTGACCAATCCAAGACGCTGGACAGGTAAAACACGTAATTGGAATCGAATTGAAAAGGTTTGGCTTAACCCTGATAAAAATCAGGTATTAAATAATTAGTGTAGGTTGGTTGATGCGACAACTATCTTGACAAACAGCGTCATCGATGAGTAATGCATCTTTAACTCGTTGACAGGTAAGCCACTAGTTTGACTAGTGTGACTCTCAAGGCTTGGCCTCTAGATTCAGTTTTATGGAGAAAGAAGA
>NZ_AUAF01000407.1 GCF_000428585.1 Zooshikella ganghwensis DSM 15267
AATTCAAAGACACCAATATCGGCAAAGGTTTTTTTCAGGTCTTGCCACCACTGGCCCAGTAATTGAAAACCTTTTCCTAATAACATAATGCCTGGCGATAACAGCGAAAAGATTTTCATAATGATTTCAAAGGCACCGACATCGGCTAAATAGCCTTTAAATTGTTCCCACAAAATGCCGACGCTATTAAAGCCCAGGGCGACATAATCAATGGCGGTTTTTAACCAACCAAAAACCTGGGTTACCCACTGCAACACGCCAATACTGTCCAAGGCAGCCATAAGCCAGTGCCAGCCTTGCACTAACCAACCAATGGCATCGGTGGCCCAGCTCACCACTGAATTAAACCACTCCAGGGGGAGTCCCAGCAGCGTTTGACCGAGTGCAGCACCATGTTTTTTTAGGTAGGTCCAACAGACTCCGAGTAATTCAAACGCTTTGGTGATTAACCCAATACCCGGCGACAGCAGTGAAAAAATATCCAAAATAAACTGGAAAGCACCCACGTCGGATAAATACGCGGTTAATTGGCGCCAGCCTTGTACCAGCCACTCAATGGCATCCGTCACCCAACCCACTAAGGTGTTAATCCAGCCTATGGATAACAACGCCGCTTTACAGGTTTCCCAATGTGTTATTAATTGATAAACGCCGTAGGCTACCAGGGCAACAGCGGCAATAATTAATCCGACCGGACTTAATAAAAACGAAAAAGAAAATGCCAGCGCTTTACCCGCAAAACCGACACCGATAAAAGCCCACTTTAATAATGAAAGAGAACCCGTCAAAATGGGGACTAATAATTTTAAACCAGTGAGTGAGCCATAAACTAAACCACTCATTAACGTCAGGGCTGACATACTCGCCACCAACGTCATCACCACTAAAAAGCCATAACCTATCCAACGGGTTAGATTAGGAAATAACTGGGTCCACCGCTGTAAGGTTTGGCCTGCCTCGGTAAGTCCATCAATGATCGGATTTAAGACCGGTAATAACGTCGCACCAAAGCCAATACGCACCGCGGTGATGGCTGCGCCAAAGCGCTCCCAGGCATCGACTTGGGCCAATGCCATTTCTTCCGCTTTATCTAAACCCGAAATATCGCCCAGTTGATGAATCTTGCTTTGTAAACCATCGACATTTTTCA
>NZ_AUAF01000408.1 GCF_000428585.1 Zooshikella ganghwensis DSM 15267
GCACTGTAGGTGATTTGGCCGCTTGGGGTAGTGGTTTGTTTGATGGTTAAAAAGGCGTGAGGAATATCGGTCATCTCCGCATCAAATGCTAAGCGACCTTTGCGAATCACATCCAGCCCTTTTAATACCAATTGATTTTTAGTGTCGACACTGTAATTGATGGCGCGGGCAAAGGGGAAAAAGCCGCGTACCAGGTCATAGACACCCCGACCAATACCGGTAATATCAATCCCTATGTGTTGTACATTAAAGCGTTGTGTCAGCTGTCTAATCTGCTCTGCCTGATAGGAAAAGTCGGCGTTATACCACTGATGTTTTTCTAATACCCTAAACCGGTCACCATACGCCGGGTTGGGTGGAGCTAAAACGACACAGGTAGCGGCATCTTGGGTGCGGCTAGGATCAAAGCCCAACCAAACTTCATTATCCGCAAAGGGGCGAGCTTCATGAGGATCGTAATCTAACCAGAATAAACGATCAGAACAGCATTTTTCTAAATCCGTTAGCTTGAAGACACTTTGTTTATCATCAATAAACTGACACATTAGTAGGTTATTGAATTCGTCTTCTGAATACTCTAAACGCAACTGGTCGATATCAAATAAATCACAACCCCCCGCAATCGCATCTTCAATAGTGATAATTTGTCGAAACTGGCCATCAGGGCATAACATACCTTTCGATAATTCGGCATCGGTAGGGAATGCTTGATCAGGGTGTTTCTTTTTAAAGGCTTGCCCGGTCCAGAAAGGATACGCTTCATGACCCACAGCACTGGGTGTTGAAAAATACGTCTTACGCCACTTCTTATGCATGGCCATGCCTGAAGCAACGGTATTAATCTTTTTAAATTTTGGTATCCAAAAGTATTCATCCGTGTAGACATGACCGTGATAACTTTGCGCGGTGCTGGCATTGGTGGACACAAAACGTAATTCAGCGCCATTGCTTAAGGTAATGGGGTCACCTTTCAATTCAATATCAAACCAGTCCTTGGCAAATTGAAGGATGTAACTGCGGAATACTTCGGCTTGGGAACGGCTGGCGGATAAAAAGATTTGGTTATCACCACTGAGGATGGCATCAGCAAAGGCCTCACCGGCAAAGTAATAGGTCAGCCCAATCTGTCGGCTTTTTAAATA
>NZ_AUAF01000409.1 GCF_000428585.1 Zooshikella ganghwensis DSM 15267
GCACTGTAGGTGATTTGGCCGCTTGGGGTAGTGGTTTGTTTGATGGTTAAAAAGGCGTGAGGAATATCGGTCATCTCCGCATCAAATGCTAAGCGGCCTTTGCGAATCACATCTAGCCCTTTTAATACCAATTGATTTTTAGTGTCGACACTGTAATTGATAGCGCGGGCAAACGGGAAAAAGCCCCGTACGAGGTCGTAGACACCCCGACCAATACCGGTAATATCAATCCCTATGTGTTGTACATTAAAGCGATGTGTCAGCTGTCTAATCTGCTCTGCCTGATAGGAAAAGTCAGCGTTATACCACTGATGTTTTTCTAGTACCCTAAACCGGTCACCATACGCCGGGTTGGGTGGGGCTAAAACGACACAGGTGGCGGCATCTTGGGTGCGGCTAGGATCAAAGCCCAACCAAACTTCATTATCCGCAAAGGGGCGAGCTTCATGAGGATCGTAATCCAACCAGAATAAACGATCAGAACAACATTTTTCTAAATCCGTTAACTTGAAGACACTTTGTTTATCATCAATAAACTGACACATCAGTAGGTTATTGAATTCGTCTTCTGAATACTCTAAGCGTAACTGGTCGATATCAAATAAATCACAACCCCCCGCAATCGCATCTTCAATGGTGATAATTTGTCGAAACTGGCCATCAGCGCATAACATACCTTTTGATAATTCGGCATCGCTAGGGAATGCTTGATCAGGGTGTTTCTTTTTAAAGGCTTGCCCGGTCCAGAAAGGATACGCTTCATGACCCACGGCGCTGGGTGTTGAAAAATACGTCTTACGCCACTTCTTATGCATGGCCATGCCTGAAGCAACGGTATTAATCTTTTTAAATTTCGGTATCCAAAAGTATTCATCGGTATAGACATGACCATGATAACTTTGCGCGGTGCTGGCATTGGTGGACACAAAACGTAATTCAGCACCATTGCTTAAGGTAATGGGGTCACCTTTCAATTCAATATCAAACCAGTCCTTGGCAAATTGAAGGATGTAATTGCGGAATACTTCGGCTTGGGAACGGCTGGCCGATAAAAAGATTTGGTTATCACCACTGAGGATGGCATCAGCAAAGGCCTCACCGGCAAAGTAATAGGTCAGCCCAATCTGTCGGCTTTTTAAATA
>NZ_AUAF01000410.1 GCF_000428585.1 Zooshikella ganghwensis DSM 15267
GAATAAAAAATAAGAGACTCTCTGCTGGTTGGGATCATGAATATTTAATGAAGCTAATTTGTTCGGTGTAAATTTATATGCGATTGCCCTGCTATATTAGCCCTGCTAAAGTTGCAAAACAAGAAATGGTAAAAGCCTCTAGAAAATAGAGGCTATTTAATAATTAATTTAGTTGGCAACGGAATCCTGTAGTGTCACTACCATATTTAGTGTCTGTAGAGGCGCGAGTGATGATTTTGAGAAACTCAGGGTCAGAGGAACTTGAATAATCATTACCTTTAACAATCTTTAATTCACCTGATGGAGGGCCTGCTGGGTCATTAACCGGTGCATTAGCAGGATAAAGTTCATCATACCAATCAAACACATACTCATATACCCCACCATGCATGCCATAGATACCTGCTGGATTAGGAGGATATTTATCGATAGAGGGAGGTAGCTTTGGTGCTTTCTTAGAATCACCCCAGATAGTATTGATTCCTGGCTCAACCTTGCCATTATTGGTTGCATATTCAACATCTTTTCCACCGCTGGTAGCGGCGAACTCCCATTGTGCTTCTGTTGGTAGAGAACCCTTTTTGCCAAATATAGAGCCAAGCCATTCGCAATACGCTTGAGCATCATGCCAAGGTATTGAGTTTGCGGGTGTTTTTTTCTTGTCAGGACATTTAGCATCTTCGAATTGTTCAGAAGTATGTCCCGTTATCCTCATAAAGAACTCAAATTCATAGCAGGTAGTTGGGTATTTCTGTATTGTGAAATCTGAAACTAAAACTTTAAAATACTCAGGTACTTTACGATTTCTTTCTTCTAGCTTCCAGCTTAAATCAAAAGAGACTTTTCGACGCATTTCTCCACCGTTAAAGTCAATGAAGTTGTCCTTAATCGATGTTTTGAAGGATTCTACTTCCTGACTATGATTATCACACCCTGTTAAGAGGGTGAAAAAGAACACAATACTAAAATTTAAAGTAATGTGATGTCTATTCATAAACATCTTAATCTCCATTAAATACAGAGTTTAGCGTATACTATTGCTATAACTCGTTGACAGGTAAGCCACTAGTTTGACTAGTGTGACTCTCAAGGCTTGGCCTCTAGATTCAGTTTTATGGAGAAAGAAGACATGTGTA
>NZ_AUAF01000411.1 GCF_000428585.1 Zooshikella ganghwensis DSM 15267
AGTTAGCCTTTAATCGTTTAAGATTGATTAAAAGGTGATCTTCCTACAGGGGACTTTCACCCCATAAATTCAATGCCCATGCCGGGCGTACACAAAGCAATGCATACGAACAAAATTGCTTCACATTTTAGTCGTTGATTGCGGCGTTAGGTGCTAATTAATGAACAACATAATACAAAATGGTGATTTGAGTATCTGGGGTGTAGATGAATTTGCTGAAGCAGAAAAAAATAAACCACTCAACCAGGTCAAGCGTATACATATCGGAGCAAAATGTTTTCGAGCCGTTGGAATAGCGCGCCTTTTAAAAACAATTTGTATATATAAAGAGGTAGAACTCATTAGGCTCGCTGATGATTACATTAAAGATAGTGACATGCAGACAATCGAAAAAGAGTTTAGAGGTATATTCCCTAAAGCCCAATTTAATTGGACACATGATCTACTACCCGATGGTAAGCATGGGCGCTAAATCACCTAACATGTCGCTGGAGATTCGACGGGTAAACGCTAGCGCTTTTCCCGCGCCTCAGCTCCAGCGTTAAGCATACGGAAGCTAATGGAAGAATATTATAGAAAATTGCTAGAATCTTGCGATGAAGATGGATGCTATGAGTTTCCTTCTGACTTCAATGGAAAAGATTTAGAGCAGAGAGCGAGAAAAGTATTCGACGGTCTACAATCCTCTATATCTGAATGTAAATTCGAAGATTGGGCTCATAATCAGGACGCCAGTTTTGGGTTAGCTATAATTCTCGAATCGTTTTCTAAAAATGTTAAGCCGAATATGATAACTGTTCCGGTTATACGTTTCAGCAATTTTGGAAATTTGGCAACAATTACCATGACTGATCACCTTCCAAATGACTTGTCGGCACTAATAATTGGGCTCTTTAAAGAAAACGGTTTTCATTACATACCAGCAGATGTTGCTGATACAGAATATAATGGGGCCATGAAAGGTGATTCAAATTTTCCTACATGGTGGGTTAGGTACTTTGACTGGATATAATGCTTAATCGGGTAAGAACTGGTATCTACCCAGCTCTCCCCACACCACCCTGCATGCGGGTCCGCACAGGGCGGTTCATTTAATTTATCCGTTAGGATAATGAATTTTGATCC
>NZ_AUAF01000412.1 GCF_000428585.1 Zooshikella ganghwensis DSM 15267
TTCGCAGCCTGAATTGTAATACCAATGAGGGATCAATTCACTTCTAACTAATTGATTTTTCTTATTTATTCAGCTTTTTGTCCTGTACATAGATATTCAGCTTAGTGCTAAAAAAACTCACCTATTGAATTTGACGAGTTATTTTATAAATCACAAAGAAAATATAAGGCTTTCATTGTATAAAGCCATATGTTATTAAGCATAATCATGCTTTAAACGATAAAATGTGAGCCTTGGAGTATAGTTGATGTGCATAAGACAAATCATTGAGAGTGATTGGGACTCAATTGAACAGATTCAAGCGCAGTCTTATTATGAAGTCGAAGCTGAAGATATTAGTGTTTTAAAAAGTAAGTGGGTCGTATCACCATGTACCTGTAAAGTTTTTGCATATGATGGTTGTGTTCTTGGCTATTTGTTAGCCCATCCTTGGGCAAACAAAGCTCCGCCGAAGCTCCATGAAAAAATTACTGTCTCAGAAAAAGCATGTTCACGACTTTACCTACACGACTTAGCGGTTGATCAGCATTCAAGAGGTAATGGTGTTGCGCATAGGTTAGTAGAGGATTTATTAGAAACTGCATTAGCTGCAAATGTTCAGGAAATAATGTTAGTTTCGGTGCAACTTACTACGCCATTTTGGTCAAGGTATGGATTTAAAAAAGATAATAATGTAGCTATTTGCCAAAGCTATGGTCCCAGTGGATGTTTAATGAGAAAAGAAATGTAATCGATAAGGAATTAAAAAATGTTCTTTTCATACTGCTGCATTATTGTTTTAAGCGCTCAAATTGTCCATCAGCCAAAAATATTATTAAAGGATTACTAAACAAAGTAGCGTTTCCCCTACCCCGCTTCCTCTATCGCTTTCCTTATCTACTTCAGCTATCCGTTTTAAAACTTTACTGTGAAAGTACATCAGAAAATGGTATGAGTTTAAGCCTTCGAAAAAGTATTAAAAGTGTATTTCTAATTTCTTGGATGCTGGTATCTTTTCCAGTTGAGTCGATTCAACCAATAGAAATTTATTAATAAATAAAAACCACGTCCTATGGGCGTGGTCATCGTCAGCGAAAGGCTATGCCTGAATGATCTGCTCATGGTATTCGTTTACTTGG
>NZ_AUAF01000413.1 GCF_000428585.1 Zooshikella ganghwensis DSM 15267
CGGTGAAACCCTCTGGGCGTCGGGGACTTGAAAAGCGTTACCGCTGAAGTGAGGGCGCATTATAAAGGCCTCCCTCACAGATGCAACCTTTTTTTCAAATTATTTACTCAACCTAAAGTAGGCTAGGTGATGTCTTAATAATAAGACTGTTATGAACATACTTCTTTGGACAAAAGTTAAAGCTGTAGATCATTAAATATCTAAACCGCTCATAAACTTAATTGCATCTTTAATTTCTTCTTCAGAACAATTACTACAGTTGCCGCCTGCAGGCATAGCACCCTTGCCGTTAGTCACACTTTTTATCAACACACTTAAATCACCACTAGCTTCATCAAGCCGGGCTTGCCATGCAGCCGTATCACCTTTCTTAGGTGCATTAGCTACGCCAATACTATGGCAGGCAGTACATGCACTATTATATATATCTTCTCCAGAGCGAGGGCCATCGTTCGCAGCAACAGGAGCAGCTGCCGCTTTAGCGCATTCTTCACCTTCCAGGCAGACTTCACCTACGGGCTTAATACGTTCTACAATCTCATCATTAAGCGCTGCACTAGCTCCTTGTCCAAAAAAGACAGCTCCAGCCACCATCACTGAAGGTAACATATGTTGCAGTAATTTTTTCATCGAACCCACGTTACTATCCCCTTAACAATCCCCACTTAGACCACATCACGTTTTTGTAGCGCCATTAACGTATTCAAGAATGAAAGACACAAGCATTCTTTCTTTGCTAAAGCTCAACTACTGTAGCATTCAACGACCAGTCAACTGTTACGGCTTTTAATACAGATTACTAACATTGCTCAACAAGCTAAGGAAGATACAAGCTATGAGTCCATACCCTATTTCTGCATACAGGTAACATGCGACTTATGTTTCGTTGACACTTTAGTTATATGGCTGGGGATTATAAACCAATTAATTCAACAGCAGAAACTGTATAAGATGCTCATCTTAGCATCTACTTGTTGATTAAGTGGCTTGGAAGTATTTACAAAGCGGCAAGTCATAACGCTCCCGCAGAGCGGGAGGCTTGACAGCTATGAGCAGCCCCAAGGGCTGCCAATGTTAAAGTTCAGTGTTTAAAATTAGCTTCC
>NZ_AUAF01000414.1 GCF_000428585.1 Zooshikella ganghwensis DSM 15267
TATTTACCCTTTTTACTCAACTCCAGCGCACGTTTCCATGACGTAAAGACCACAAATACTTTTTTACCTTGTAACTGATAGGCTTCTTGAATAATTTCGGTAAGAAATCCACCGTTATTGAGCTTAGGTCCATAATAAGGTGGCCATGTATCAGCCGCAAAAGTATAGTCATAATCATCAGCGATGGCTTTGATGCAGAAAAATAATAAAAGCCCAAATTGGAGTCGCATTTTATTAAATAGCATCGCGTTAAATTGTTAAAATGTTAGTACCTAGTTTAGCAAGCTGAGAGCACGTTGGGATAAACGTCACTATAGTTAAATGACTTAGCGGAATAGCTAGGCTCTTGGCGTGATCTGGCCCCAGCTATGCTCTCTCTAACCAGGTCACGCGTCTTTTTGTACGTTGCGCTTTGCCAGTTGTTCTGACGCATAGTGGGCTTGTTCTGTAGTGACTTCACCACACGGCTTACCTTCTAGATCGAGACGTTGAGCACCCGTTTGGCAGACTTTAAGATAGTGAATACTATGCATTCTTGCATACAATCCTCGTCGACACTCTCGATGGTTTAGCTGCTCCCGTACCACCGATTGCGCCAAATCCTTGTGAATACCAATCTTGAGGGGATGAAATGCTTTACCCAATGTCTTAGGAAAAGCCGCTTCAAAAATAGCAAAAATCTCATGCAAGGGACGTTGGCTAGAGGGTGTTTTAGGTCGAGATTGTTTGACTGATGTTAAGGATAATTGAGTGCGTTTTTCTTCAGTGATGATGGCCAATTTTTCATTATTAGTGGCGGGTGCTTGAGGGATATTAATACGACGTTTCTTTTTCACCACTACCTGTGGCTGATTGTTTTCAGTATTTTTCATAGTACGTGGGTCAGGGTATTTACAACCATTGTGTCTTAATTACTCAAGGTAGCCTATCATAAAATCGGTGGCATATTGAGCTTGGAAAACGTCCCTTTAGGTTTTGTTGTTTATCATGAAATAGAATAGTTAAGCACTATGTGTTGTGTTTCAGGGTTAACGTTGGTGTGAATTGGTCTCTGTGGGCATAAGCTGTTGCCAATAGTCCTCAA
>NZ_AUAF01000415.1 GCF_000428585.1 Zooshikella ganghwensis DSM 15267
TGGTGTCAAATAATAAACAATCGTATTTACCTTCTATAATTTAAGATCTTTCCTAAAAATATTGAAATTTTGGTAACATTTTTAGAGGTACCCTATAGTAAATCTACTGTCATACGTTCATACGCAATACAACCATGTATAGGTAGCCATCACATGCTGTTGGATAAACATGTAGCTAAAATGCTACTCGCCAATTTTTTTACCTCATCAGCCGTAGGGATTGCGGCTATTTTAATACCGTGGGTGCTATTAAAAGAGTTGAGTAGCCAAATCTTCAGCGTGATTGCTACTCTCACTATTTTTATTACTATTGCCGTTATGCCATGGATTGGCAAGGGGGTTGATTTATTTCAACGAAAAAATGTCTTGACGTCGACTGCAACCATATTGGGCATTTTCTTTACTTTACTATATATAACACCTAATGATGGCTTATTACTTTCTACGTTATTACTCATCGCCTATGTTTTAAAACAGTTACATTTCAGCATTTTCTACACTGCTAGAAGTGCTATGGCCCAATATCTGGTCAATAAAGAATACTTTGCACGCATTAACAGCTGGCTAGAAATCGAATATCAACTGGCCGCTTTTACTGCAGGTGGTTTATCCATTTTTCTACTCGACTATGTTTCAATACAAACCATTCTCTTGATTTGTGGCATCTCATTACTTATAGCCGCACTTATTTTTCAAACGCTACCCAAGGTTAGTACACCTACCACTACTAAGCATAACAACACTGACTATAAACCTCCTACAAATAGTCATATCATTATTATACTTTTCTTGTCGGGTAACATACCCTTTATTTGTGTTATGTTACTTAATATTATACGCCCCATTTATATTTCGGATATTCTGCTGGCAGAACGCGCCATACTCGCTTATTCAAGTTTATTTTATACAGTAGGTGCTGTATTTGGCGGTTTTGTCAGTGGTAAATTTCTGAATTATCAACGCGCTTTTATTTTAACGCGATGCTCGACTTTTTAGCCTATTAATTGAGCCAACTGAAGTGGAGCGTTGCCTTCGTTTCTATTGAGTAACACACATAAACTGTGTG
>NZ_AUAF01000416.1 GCF_000428585.1 Zooshikella ganghwensis DSM 15267
AAAAACCTGGTTGCACCATTTTGCTAGCACTCGTTTCTTATTACTCAGCTGCTATGTATTATACATCAATAAGAATTTTTAGAGGTGCCCTTATAACAAGTGCATGCACCGGACATTTTATAGTGTGCGCCTTTTGGGCCGTGGCAAGCCACTTTAACCCAAAAGCCACCTACTATAAAATGTGCGGTGATGCAGGCGTTAGTTGCCTAATGATAAATATGAGAAAAACTGAAATTAGGGAAGCAAACCCTAGCCATGCTAAAGAAGTATTTACACTACTTTTACAACTGGGCTATGAAAGTACATTGGATAATTTGAAGGAAGTATTAGCTCAAACTGACAGAAGTGATGAAATTTACATTGCTCAATCAAACGACAGAGTTATCGGACTAATGAGCGTAATATATTTCGACTATTTTCCGTCTCAAGAAAAAATTTGCAGAATTACTGCAATTGTTGTTGATCAAAATGCTCGTGGCACTGGTGTTGGAAGCCAGTTAATTGATTTTGCGAAAGGTTTGGGCAAGAAGAGACTTTGTTCAAAACTAGAAGTGACGACATCCTTAACTCGTCAAAACACACAGCAATATTATGAAAATATAGGATTTACTAAAACTTCCTATAGATATGCTCAAGCGATAGGCAACTAACAAGCGGTTTATGGATGGGACTCGTAATAGCTTGCTCGGGTTCGTTCCTCACCATTTTAGCAAGCTAATACTAGCCCCATAACCGGGCGTTGAGACCGTAGAAAAACTCCAAAAAAAAGACATTTTTTGATAAAATCAGGCATCGCAAAAGGAAGTCTTGCATGCCGAACTTTAAGAAATACAATTACGATCAAACGGTTATAAAAATAAGGTGCAGGGACAATGGAGGTTGTTCTGTTTAGTACATAACATCGAAAAACTAATGAATTATGGAGCCATTAGTTACTAAAAAGTCGGATGAAATGAATACCTTTAGGCAATACTTGGAAAGCATAAACACTGTATACATAGTACATTTATTGTGTTGTTAGAGTTTTATAGTATCCTTTGCTACCGACTTTTTAGTA